>REEV01000111.1 GCA_007694915.1 Cyanobium sp. PLM2.Bin73
TGGCTGGGAGGACAGCCATGCCTCCGGTTGGAGGCCCAACCGCCCGAGCCCGATGTTGATCCCCGATCCCGTTCTTGAAAGTCCCGCAGCCGCTGCGGCAACCACTGCGGCAACCACTGCGGCAACCACTGCCATGGTGGAGTGTCATCCACTGCCCTGGGACGCGATGACTCCCTTGATCAGCCTGCATGACTGCGGCGCCCCCTACCGCGGCACCTGGGTGGTTTACAACACCAGCAACAAGGATTACTGCGCGATGCATCATCTCCAGAAACCCAGCCATGGCGCAGCAGATACGATTGAAGAACGCATCTTCGAGGGTGACAGCCAAACCGCACGCTTCGTGCGCCATCTGCTCCTGCATGGCTGGTCGATCTATGAGATCACCAACTCCATCGCCGCCTCCAAGGTGATCTGATGAAGCGTGTACGGCAAAGCGTATAAACAGAGAAGCGTATAAACGGAGAGGGTGGGATTCGAACCCACGGAAGGTTGCCCTTCAAACGATTTCGAGTCGTTCGCTTTCGACCACTCAGCCACCTCTCCAGGTGGGGCCACCGGCACCGTCGGCGCCAGTGGTGCGCACTCTACGAACCGCTCAGCTCAGGCTCTGCTGCAGCGAGCCGCTGGGGCCGCTGGCACGCCAGCTGGAGGGCAGGGGGCTGGGCACCTCACCGCTGATCCACACCTGATCGGGGGCCGAGGCCGCCAGCCAGCTGCGCTCGCGGGTGCCGGGGCGGAACCCTAGCCAGAGGCCATCGGCAGCGCCCCTGGCCCCCGCCGCCCCCGCCGCCCCCTGCTGATCCCGCCAGGCCCAGAAGTCCTGGCGGTCGGGCAGCAGCAGCCAGCGCCGGCGGCCCACCTGCAGCCACAGGCCCCGGCTGGCCATGGCGATGGCCTCGGCCCCCAGCCCCGGGCTCTGCAGGCGCCGGCCCGGCAGCAGCGGCGGGCTGCCGTCAGCGCTGGCCAGCACCAGCCCGGCGCGCTGCTGCCAGCAGCCGCTGGGATCGGGGGGCAGGGGGTCGAGCAGCAGGGCCCAGTCGAAGCGGGCCACCCCCAGGCCCCGGGCCAGCTGGCCCGCCTGATGGCAGCTGAAGCCATCGCCCTGCAGGGCCACCAGGGCGGCGCGGCCCCGGTGGCGCGCCAGCAGCAGGTCGCGATGGCCCTGATGCACCAGCAGCAGCTGGTCGGCCTTGAGCAGGGCCAGATGCAGGCCGCAGGCCAGGGCCACCAGGGCCGGCGCCAGCCGCCGCCAGCGCCGCGCCAGCCCCGGCCACTGCCATCCCAGCAGTCCAGCGGCCAGCAGCAGCACCAGCAGCGGCGTGGGACGGCCGGGCTGCCACTGGGCCATGGGCAGACCGGCAACGCCGCGCACCAGCAGCAGCAGCAACCCGGCCAGGGCCGCCAGGGGCGGCACCAGAACGGTGGCCAGGGGCGGCAGCAGCGCCGTGAGCAGGGCCAGCACCATCGCCCCCAGGGTGAGCGGGGTGAGCAGCGGCGCCGCCAGCAGGTTGGCCGGAATGGCGTAGAGCGGCACCGTGCCGAAATGGAGAAGCTGCAGGGGCAGGGTCCACAGGCAGGCGGCCAGGGGCACGGCCGTGGCCGGCGCCAGCCAGCCCCCGCACCAGGCCGGCAGTCGCAGGCGCAGGGCCCGCTCCAGCGGGCCGGAGGCCACCACCAGGGCGGCGGTGGCGGTGACACTGAGCTGAAAGCCCACCTCCGCCAGCCAGCGGGGCCAGATCAGCAGCAGCAGCAGGGCGCTGGCCAGCAGGATCGCCAGGGGCCGTCCCTGCCGGCCGCACTCCAGCACCAGCACGGCGATGCCCGCCATCAGCACGGCCCGCAGCACCGAGGGCTGCGGGCCCGCCATGAGCACGAACAGGCCCATGGCCCCGAAGGCCAGCAGCAGCCGCGGCAGGGGCGGCAGCCGCCGAGCCAGGGGCAACACCGCCCCCAGCAGCACGCTGAGGTGAAAGCCCGAGGCGGCCAGGGCGTGGGAGAGGCCGGCGGCCCGGAACAGCTCGCGCACCTCCGCCGGCAGCGGCGCCACGGCAGCGCCCAGCACCAGGGCCGCCAGCACGCCGCCCCGCTCCGGCCCGGCCCGCTCCATCAGGGTGGAGGCGATGTGGCGGCGCAGGTCGGCCACCGGCGTGGAGGGGCGGGCGAGCACCTCGACGCGCTCCACCTGCAGCTGGCTGGCCGCCTGGTGGCGGGCCAGCCGTTCCGCCGGCCCGGCCAGCAGGGGGTGGGCCGCCGGGCGGGGCCGCCGCAGCTGGCCCTCCGCCGCCAGCCGCCAGCCCTGGCGCAGGGGCGGCTGGGGGCAGGGGCTGAACTGCAGCTCGCTGCGGCCCACCGGCAACTGCAGCAGGGCACTGCAGCCTGCGGCGGATTGCGATGCCGATCCCGAGGTCCACGAGCGCGGGTCGGCCAGCAGCCGGCCCTCCAGACGCACCGGCAGCGGCCCCCGCTCACCCTCGAGCCGGAGGGCGGGATCGCCGGGGGCGGGGGTGAGTGGCTGCAGGCACACCAGCAGCGCGCGCAGCAGCACCAGGCCCAGCAGGACCCCCCAGACCAGTCCCTTGAGCCTGTCCACCTCGATCCTCAGCCGGCAACCTGGGGCTCAGGGTTGCCACCGGCAGCGGGCCTGCCCTCAGAACGGGGGCAGGCGCTCCAGCAGGGCGCAGAGCTGGGGGCTGGGCAGCTTGCGGCCCAGCAGCGGCTCCACCAACGGCGCCAGCGGCCGCAACCGGCAGGGCCAGTAGGCCCGTTCGCTCAGGCGCCCGAGCTGGAAGCTGCCCAGCAGCAGCACCGCCGCCAGCAGCAGCAGCCGCATCTGCTCACGCTGCCGGGGCGGCATCACCCCGCCAGCAGCGGGAAGCCCAGGGCCTCGCGCTCGGCCAGCCAGGCCTCGGCCACCTGGCGCGCCAGGGTGCGGATGCGGCCGATGGTGGCCGTGCGCTCGGTGACGGAGATCACGCCGCGAGCCTCCAGCAGGTTGAAGGTGTGGCTGCACTTGAGCACGAAATCGAGGGCCGGCGCCGGCAGCTTGCGGGTCACCAGATCGGCCGCCTCGGCCTCGTAGAGGGCAAACAGCTGCTGCAGCCGCTCGGGGTTGGAGGCCTCGAAGTTGTAGGTGCACTGCCCCTTCTCGAAGGGCAACCAGATCTCGCCGTAGGAGCGCTCGCCGTTCCAGCTCAGATCCCAGATGCTCTCCACATCCTGGAGATACATCGCCAGGCGCTCGAGGCCGTAGGTGATCTCGATCGACACCGGTCGGCAGTCGAGGCCGCCGCACTGCTGGAAGTAGGTGAACTGGGTCACCTCCATGCCATCGAGCCACACCTCCCAGCCCACGCCCCAGGCGCCCAGGGTGGGCGATTCCCAGTTGTCCTCCACGAAGCGGATGTCGTGGTCGGCCTGGCGGATGCCCAGGGCCTCCAGGGAGGACAAGTAGGTCTCCTGGATGCCGTCGGGCGACGGCTTGATCAGCACCTGGTACTGGAAGTAGTGCTGGGCCCGGTTGGGGTTGTCGCCGTAGCGGCCGTCGGTGGGCCGGCGGCAGGGTTCGGGGTAGGCCACCGCCCAGGGCTCCGGGCCGATCGCCCGCAGCACCGTGTGGGGGCTCATCGTGCCGGCCCCCTTCTCGGTGTCGTAGGGCTGCAGGATCAGGCAGCCCTGCGCAGCCCAGAAGCGGTTCAGGGTGGCGGTGATGTCCTGGAAATGCACGGGCGTCGGCCGAAGCGGGGGTGCCGGGAGTGCCGGGTGGTGGTGGCGAGTCTGCCCGAGGGCCCTGGGGCCCTCGGGCAGACTCGCGCTCAGGCCACCAGCTGCAGCAGGCCCATCAGGCCGCCGGCCAGGGGCCGGTGGCGGGCGTGGCTGAAGCCGGAGCCGCGGGCCAGGGCCTCCTGGGCGCTGCCGGTGGGGAACCGCTCCAGGCTCTGCTCCAGGTAGGCGTAGTGCTCCCGGAGGCCGGCCCGGCTGGCCACCGGCACCACCACCCGGCGCAGCAGCTGGAGCTGCAGGGCGGCGCTGCGGCGGCCGGCGGCGCTGGCGGGATCGGGGCGGTTGAAATCGAGCACCGCCGCCCGGGCGCCGGGGCACAGCAGGCGGTGCAGCTCCGCCAGGCCTGTGGCGGGATCGGCCAGGTTGCGCAGGCCGTAGGCCATCACGGCACCGTCGGCGCTGCCGGCGGGCAGGCCCGTGGCCAGCACGTCGGCCTGGAGCCAGCGCAGGGGCAGCCAGCTCTGGCGCTCGGCCCTTTGCCGCGCCAGCGCCAGCGGGGCGGCCGCCGCATCCACCCCGAGCACCGAGCCGCCGGGTCGCACCCGTTGCGCCAGAAGCAGGGCCAGATCGCCGGTGCCGCAACACAGATCCAGCAGACGCTGACCGGAGCGCGGGGCGATCCAGAGCAGGGCCTGGCGCTTCCAGAGGCGGTGCAGGCCGAGGCTGAGCAGGTCGTTGAGCTGGTCGTAGCTGGGGGCGATCTGCTCGAACAGATCGGTCACTGCCGCCGGATCACCAGGCCTGAAGGTCGCCATCGAGGCCCAGCAATCCGCCATCCAACAGCAACGGGCCGTCGGGCAGGAACACCGCGTCGAGGCTCACACCGGCGTCGGTGGGCAGGGGAGCGCTGAGCAGGGAGCCAGGACCGGTGAGGGTGATCACCATCACCGTGGCCAGCCCCACGGCGGAGCAGCACACCATGCAGCCGGCCAGCATCAACGAAAACTCCTGGCGGTCGTTGGCCGCCTGCATCAGCTGCAGGGCCCAGGCCACCAGGGCGATCACCACGGCCACGAGCAGCAGAGCGATGGTGGTGGTGAGGGGGTGCTGCAGGGCGGCCAAGGAGAGGACCCGAGACGTGTGTACGTGAAAACCAATGTAACGCCGGGTAACGCCTCCGGCGGGTCTCAGTCGAGCGGGCGGATCGGCAAGCCGCGGCCCAGCAGGTCGGTCTTGATCTCCTCCACGCTGAGCACGCCGTCGTGCAGCAGCGAGGCCAGCAGGGCCGCCGAGGCCTGACCGCCCTCGGGGCCCGGGTCGAGGGCGGCGGCGATGTGATCGATGCAGCCGGCGCCGCCGGAGGCGATCACCGGCACCTCCACCGCCGTGGCCACCGCCCGGGTGAGCTCCAGGTCGTAGCCGGCCTGGGTGCCGTCGCCGTCCATGGAGGTGAGCAGGATCTCGCCGGCCCCCAGCGCCACCACCCGCCGCGCCCAGGCGACGGCATCGAGGCCGGTGTTCTCCCGGCCGCCCTTCACATACACATCCCAGCCGCCGCCGTCATGGCGCCGGGCGTCCACCGCCACCACGATGCACTGGCAGCCGAAGCGCTCGGCGCCCCTGGCCACCAGCTCGGGATCGCGCACGGCGGAGGAGTTGAGGCTCACCTTGTCGGCACCGGCGCGCAGCAGTTCGGTGATGCCCTCCACGCTGCTGATGCCACCGCCCACCGTGAAGGGAATGGTCACGGCCTCGGCGGTGCGGCGCACCAGGTCCACCAGCGTGGCGCGACCCTGGTGGCTGGCGGCGATGTCGAGAAACACCAGCTCATCGGCACCGGAGGCGCTGTAGCGGCAGGCCAGCTCCACCGGATCGCCGGCATCGCGCAGACCCACAAAGTTCACGCCCTTCACCACCCGGCCGTCGGCCACGTCGAGGCAGGGGATGATGCGCTTGGCAACCATGGCGGTGGGGAGATCGGGGAGATGGGGCCGAGCAGCGCCGCGCACCTGGGGGATGGGGCTGCACTGGTAGGGTTGCGCCACTTTTGAATCGCGTCGCGCGCCCGCCCATGGCCCAGGCTGCCACGATCAACGTTGGTTCCCAGGTGCGCATCGTCCGCGTTCGTGACCGCATCCCCGCCGACCTGGTGGAGTTGCTCCAGAGCGATCCCAGCGGCACCGTGAAGGGATTCCGCACCGTAGACGGCCAGGGCATCGGCGTGGTGGTCGACCTGGCCGGTGGCCGCACCGCCTGGTTCTTCGACGACGAGATCGCCCCAGCCTGACCCCGCCAGCCCGCAGCCCAGGTCCTTGACCGACAGCCCCAACAGCCCCAATCGCCCCAGCGGCACAGGCTCAGCAGCCCGTCAGCTGTTGGGGATGAAGGGAGCGGCCGGCAGCGACAACATCTGGAAGATCCGGCTGCAGCTGATGAAGCCGGTGACCTGGATCCCGCTGATCTGGGGCGTGATCTGCGGCGCCGCCGCCTCCGGCAACTTCCACTGGACCCCGGGCCAGGTGGGCGCCTCGATTGCCTGCATGCTGATGAGCGGGCCGCTACTGGCCGGCTACACCCAGACGATCAACGATTACTACGACCGCGAGATCGACGCGATCAACGAGCCCTACCGCCCGATCCCCTCCGGGGCGATCCCGCTCGCTCAGGTGAAGGCCCAGATCTGGATCCTGCTGCTGGCGGGCCTGGGGGTTGCCTACGGGCTCGACCGCTGGGCGGGCCACGACACGCCGGTGCTGCTGCTCCTGGCCCTGGGCGGCTCGCTGGTGAGCTTCATCTATTCGGCACCGCCCCTGAAGCTCAAGCAGAACGGCTGGCTGGGCAACTACGCCCTGGGCGCCAGCTACATCGCCCTGCCCTGGTGGGCCGGTCAGGCCCTGTTCGGCCAGCTCACCTGGGCCACGGCGATCCTCACCCTGGCCTACTCCCTGGCGGGCCTGGGCATCGCCGTGGTCAACGACTTCAAGAGCGTGGAGGGCGACCGGGCCCTGGGCCTGCAGAGCCTGCCGGTGGTGTTCGGAATCGAGAAGGCCAGCTGGATCAGCGCCGGCATGATCGACATCTTCCAGCTGGCAATGGTGGCGGTGCTGATCACCATCGGCCAGAACTTCGCAGCCGTGTTGCTGGTGCTGCTGATCATTCCCCAGATCACCTTCCAGGACATCTGGCTGCTGCGCGATCCGGTGGCCTTTGATGTGAAGTACCAGGCCAGCGCCCAGCCCTTCCTGGTGCTGGGCATGCTGGTCACGGCCCTGGCCATTGGCCACAGCGTTCTGGTGGTGTGAGATGACCCGCACCCTGCCCACCCCGGCCAGGCCCCCCGCGGCAGCGCTGGCCCTTGGAAAGGGCGGCAGCCGCCGGCTGGTGGTGACGGGGGTGGCGGCGGCGGTGCTGGGTGGCGGCGTGGCCGCCGTGCAGTCGACCGTGGTGGGCAGCTTCGATTCACTGCTGCCCGATGCCAGCGGCATCAGCAACTTCAACCGCCCCGGCACCCTCACGATCCTTTCGGCCGACGGCCAGGTGGTGCAGAAGCTCGGCCCCGTGGCCCGGGAGAAGCTGAGCAGCGGGGCGGTGCCGCTGGTGGTGGAGCAGGCCTTCATCGCCGCCGAAGACCGCCGCTTCTACCGCCACAGCGGCGTGGATCTGCAGGGCATCCTGCGGGCCACGGCGCGCAACATCTCCCGGGGCTCGGTGGAGGAGGGGGCCAGCACGATCACCCAGCAGCTGGCCCGCACCGTGTTCCTCAGCCAGGACCGCACGATCACACGCAAGCTCAAGGAAGCGGCCCTGGCCGGGAAGCTCGAGCGCCAGCTGAGCAAGCGCGAGATCCTCACCGAATACCTGAATCTGGTGTATCTCGGCTCCAGCGCCTACGGCGTGGCGGATGCCGCCTGGATCTACTTCTCCAAGACGCCCGAGCAACTCACCCTGGCGGAGGCGGCGATGATCGCCGGCCTGCCGCCGGCCCCATCGGTGTATTCACCGCTGGTGAATCCGGAGCTGGCCCTGCAGCGCCGCCGGATCGTGCTCAACCGCATGCGCGAGCAGGGCTTCATCACCACCAGCCAGCAGCTGGAGGCCGAGGGCGCCCCCCTGGGGCTGAAGCCGGCCAACCCGAAGTACTGGGAGAGCCGGGCCCCCTACTTCGGCAGCTGGGTGCAGCAGGAACTGGCCACCGTGCTCACCAAGGAGCAGCTGGAGGTGGGTGGGCTCACGGTGCGCAGCAGCATCAACCTGGCCTGGCAGGAGGAAGCCGAGAAGACCATCTCGGCCTATGCCACCGGCAGCCTGCAGGGGGCCCTGGTGGCGGTGGAGCCCGGCACCGGGCTGGTGCGGGCGATGGTGGGCGGCAAGGACTTCAACGCCAGCCAGTTCAACCGGGCCACCCAGGCGCTGCGCTCGCCTGGCTCCACCTTCAAGCTGTTCGCCTACACCGCGGCCCTGGAGGCGGGCCTGAAGCCGGAGGACACGGTGGACAACAAGGAGCGCTGCATCCAGGACGGCTGGCCGCCGAAGACGTTCTGCATCAAGGGCGCCAAGGCCAAGAGCACCTCCTCGATCACGAATGCCATCGCCCAGTCGATGAACGCCGCCTCCGTGGATCTGGCCGAGAAGGTGGGCTACGAGCGGGTGGTGGACACAGCCAAGAGCCTCGGGATGGTGGGGGACATCGGCGAATACCCCTCCATGGTGCTGGGGGCCAACGAGCAATACGTGCTCGACATGGCCGCGGCCTATGCCGCGATCACCAACCGGGGCGTGTTTGTGAAGCCCACCCCGTTCGAGGAGATCTACGGCCCCGACGGCGAGCTGCTCTGGAGCCGCCGGGTGGACGGGCACCAGGGGGCACGGGTGGTGCGCAGCGAAGTGGCCGATGCCATGCAGTGGATGCTGCAGCAGGTGGTGAACAGCGGCACCGGCCGCCCCGCCTCCCTGCCCGACCGGCCGGTGGCGGGCAAGACCGGCACCTCCGAAGGCGCCCGCGACCTGTGGTTCGTGGGCTCGATTCCCCAGCTCACCACGGCGGTGTGGCTGGGCTACGACGGCAACCTCAGGACAGGCAGCAGCAGCGCGGCGGCCACCTATGCCTTCAGGCGGTTTATGGGCGAGATCACCAAGACGCTGCCGGTGCAGCAGTTCCCGCCCAAGCCCGTGCTCACCGGAACCTTCACGAAGCCGGACGCCAAAGCCAAGCCCAAGCCTGAGGCGAAACCCGAGGAGCGCAGCCGCCGGGAGGAGCAGAGCGACACCTGGCGGCGGCCCGTGAGCAGCGACGAGGAGCCCACGCCGGTTCCCGAACCCCGCTGGGAGCCCGACCCCAGCCCCGAACCGGCGCTGCGGCCATCCACACCCTCGGTGCGGCCCGACCCCCAGCCCGCTCCCCGGCCCCGGCCCAGTGCTGCCCCCACCCCATCACCGGCACCGGCCCCAACACCGGCTCCCGCCGCCGCCCCTGCTCCCGCGCC
>REEV01000114.1 GCA_007694915.1 Cyanobium sp. PLM2.Bin73
GGCCCAGCTGGGAGTGCGGGATGGCCGTGCAGCATCGGCAGCGGCCTCACAGCCTGCTCAACGCCGCATCCAGCCCCTCGGTGACGGCCGCCAGGAAGGGCAGATCGAGCGTGTCGATCGTGTCGCTCATCTGGTGGTAGTGGGGATTGCGCATGAAGGATGTGTCGGTGACCATCACGGCGTCGTAGCCCGCATCCCAGAAGGGGCTGTGATCCGACAGCCGCACATCGGGGATGGTGCGGCCGCCGTTGGGCACCGGCAGCACCTTGGTGGTCACGTGCTTCCCCATCGGCCCTGCCAGCTTCGGCAGGGTGAGGGCAGCACCGGCGTTGCCCACCACGGCGATGAAGTCGCCCACATCGCCGTAGATCCGCCGCATCGCCGGCAGCGGGTAGTCCTGCGTGGCACTCGTGAAGCCGAGCATCTCCAGGCTCACCATCAGCCGCAGCTTCTGGCCCGCCTGCCGGAGCTCTGTGGCCAGGGCCCTGCTGCCAAGCATCCCCCACTCCTCCTGATCGAAAGCCACCAGCCACACCGGCCGCCGGGGCGGGGTGACGCTCCAGCGCCGGGCGAGCTCCAGCAGGGTGGCGACCCCAGTGGCGTTGTCGTCGGCACCGATGGAGTGCAGGGGCCCGTCGTAGTGGGCGCCGATCAGCAGCGGATCAAGGTCCAGCCGCTGGCCGGGGAGCTTGAGGATCAGGTTGGTGCCGGCCTCACGGCCCACCTGGAAGCGGTGCTCCTCCACCGGGCCCAGGGCGGCGAGCTGCTCGTGGATGTAGGCGCGCACGCTCATCAGCCCCAGCGGGTCCCACGTGCTGTGGCGGGGCCGGGCCAGCTCGTTGAGGTGGGCGAGCAGGCGTTGCTCAGCAGGCTGTTGGGCAGGATCATCCAAATCAGCCCTGCTCATTTGCTGCGGCTTCTGCGGCGTCACCAGCAGCCATCCTGGTCCCAGTGCCGCAGGCCCGATCGTGATCCCATCGCTCCCGGGAGGCTCCACCGATGGATGACACCCCACCGCAGCAGCACCCGGGAGTGCGCTGACGATCCGGCCCCTGCGCCAACATCCTCACCCGATCACCGGTTTCCCAGGCGTGTCGCGGCTGCTCTGTTGAGACAGCCTCTCGCCGTCCACTGCACCGCCCCAGGTGCCCCGGACCCCACGGGAAACCCCTCTGGACCCCTGGCCCCAGGCGCCAGCGTCAGCAGTTCCGCCCCCACCTCGTTCAAGAGCAAGCCCGGTGGCCCCGCCATCGGGCTTTGCCATTGGCTCCATCACCCCGCCGGCGCTGCCGCCCGTGAATCCACGCCGCTGCAGCCGCCAACAACTGGAGCAGCTCACTGACCTGCCCAATGTGGGCCCCGCGATGGCCGCCGCCCTGCAGTCCCTCGGCTACCAGACGCCGGCTGAACTGGGCGGCTGCGATGCCTTCCTCTCGATCCAGCGGTTCCTGGCCGGCGAGGCACCGCAGCCGTGGTGGGCCTACACCCAAGAACGCCGACGCCGCTATCCCCAGCTCTGAACCGCCAGCAGCTGGCTCACTCGTCTTCGTCTGGTGCGCCGATCGGCATCAGCTTGATCTGCTTGCGGCCGAGCTTGATCTCGAACTCATCGCCAGGCTGCAGACCCAGCTGGGCGGTGTAGGCCTTGCCCACCAGCAGATTGCCGTTGAAGTGCACCTTGGCCATGTAGCTCAGGTCGCGGCCGGGCTTGGCGCGACCCTTGCCGCCATCGCCCAGGGACATGCCCTTGGCTTCCAGCAGGGCCTCGTAGAAGGCGGTGAAGTTCAGGCGTTCGCCACCATCCTTCTTGGTGCTCACGTAGCCGCACTCGCGCACCAACTCGGATTTGCTGGCGTCGCTGAGTTCCTTGACCTTGGCGAGCAGATCGGGACCGACAAGCATAGGAGTTCAACTGCTGGTTTCAGCCTATCGCATAGACGGTGAGGGGCAAGGCCTCCGGTCTGCTGATTCCTCTCCTGGGCAGCTTTGCAGGTTCTGGTTGCCAGCTGGGATGAGGCAAAAGCCGCGGCTCACTGCTCTCAGCGCTGCAGGCTTTCGCAGGCCTCTCCATCGCCATTCCATCGAGGTCGTTGTGGCCCTGGCGCAGGAGTTCCTGGGCTCTGGCATGGGATCCGATTGCTCTGCAGCTGTAGCGGCGGCCATCTGGGGTGGTGCCATCAGTGTGCTGCGGCTCCGTGGTGAACGGCGGAAATCCCAGGGACGAGTGATGCCGCGCGCCACCTGCCAGACGCCTTGGCGGCGCCGGCTGGCCCGGTGTTCGGCATCCAGGTACTCCCGGCCGTTGCAGCCGCTGAGGTACTGCCGGTAGGCGAAGGCCTGGCCGTCCTCCACCAGAGCCAGGCCAATGTTGATGTCGCCGATCACCTCCGCCACGGTGCGGCCATAGCGATCGGTGGACTTCCCATCCAGCCGCACCGTGGAACCGATCGGTAGCCGCATCCGCAGATACTGCCGGGCCCGCTGGCCGTGGGACTGCTGAGCCATCTCTGGGGCATCGATGCAGGCCAGCCGCACGGCGATCGTCCGCTCCCACTGGCGTACGCGGATGGTGTCGCCATCACCAATAGAGACCACCGTGCCCGTCAGGTTTTGGGCCACCGCCAGGGCCGGTGTCAGCAGCAGAACGGCCAGCCCGGTGAGGGGCCCCAGCCAGCGCTCTGCCGAACGGATCAAGGTGCCTGGGAAGCCGGCGCGTTGCGCTCCAGCAGCAGCTCCAGCTGACGGTCCTGCCGCTCCAGCACCGCCATGAACCCCACCACGGTGAGGCCGAGCACCGCCAGCCAGGCCAGCGAGGTCCAGGCCGCCACCTTCCAGGGGTTCGGCGTCATCCCTGGCCGCCACGAGCTGGACGTGCCTGACGACCTGCGAGCAGAGCTGGGCCGCTCTGCCTCTGGCTCTGGTTCTGGCTCGAGATTCAGATCCAGCACCAGCCGCATCAGAGTTTCTGGGGTCACCGGCACCAGCGCCGAGGACATCGGCCCTGAGGCGGTGTCTGCTTCACCGGCCTGGGCAACCAGCAGCTCACGGCAGTGCTGCAGCCCACCGCCAGCCCAGAACAGGCCCTAGGCCCGCCGGTCCTGCTGCAGCGCCACCCAGCGGTGGGGGCGGGCATCGTTGCGGATCAGCTGGGCCGCTTTGGCCAGGCTCCAGCTGCGGCCAGCCGCCAGGGAGGGCTGTGCTTCCAGCAGCAGCCGGCCCTGGGGATCGCGGGTGTAGCCGCTGGCCACCTGCAGGGAGAACACATCCACGATCTGCACCCGCGCACCAGCGCCCCGCGCTCGCGGGCGATGCAGCGCTTCATCTGGGCGTTGGTGGGCATGGGCCTGAATGCTCAGAAGGCGCCGGGCCGATTCTGCTGCGATTCCTGCTGCCGGATACTGACTGCACACAAGGAGAGGCCATGAACTCCACCCTGGAGAAACCCACCACGCTGCAATGCGCCTGCCCGGGCTGCCATTGCACGGTGCAGGAGGACAGCCCGTTCCGAAATGGCGCCCTGCTGTTCTGCAGCGACGTCTGCGCCAATGGGCACCCCAACGGTGAGCCCTGCCATGCCGGCTGTGGCTGTGAATGCCATGGCTGAATCGGCTCCGCTCTCTGCGCGGCCGATTCCCCTGCAGCTGCCGTTCAGCTGAGCCACTCCACCAGCTTGGTGTGACCCCGGCGGCCAGGACGATGCCTCGCCAAAGGCTTCTGCGGAGCAGTGATGCCGGGCCCAGCGCTGCATCGAGGCGGCGGCACCATGCTGAAACCGAAGAGGAAGAGAACCAGCCGCATGCGAGAGGCCCTCGTCCGGGTCCTTGCGGACCACCCCGGCCGACTGCACCCACCGGGCGTGGATCCGGCGCCCCCAGAGCCAGCCCTTCACGCCATCAGCTCTGCAGCTGCAACCTCGTCGGCCGCAGCCCTTCTCCCGGTCGGGCGCATGAGCAGGGTGTGGGCGGCCGGCACATAGAACAGCGCCAGGCCGGTGGCGCCCACCAGCCCGCCGGACACCGCGATCGCCAGCGGCGGCCAGAAGCCGGTGGGATCGAGCATCAGCGGCAGGAAACCGGTGACGGTGGTGAGGGTGGTGGCGACCACGTGGCGGGTGGCGTGCAGCACCACGGCGGCGCTGGCGGCCGGATCACCGCTGGCGGCCGCCGCATCGGTGCGCAGGGCGTTGAGCACCACGATCGAATCGTTGATCGCCAGCCCGATCAGGCCCAGCGTGCCCAGGATCGCCGTGAACCCGAACAACGAGCCGCTGAGCTGGAGCGCCAGCGCCGCCAGACCCACCGCCAGCACCGCCACCGAGCCGATCAGGGCGGCCAGCCGGAACGAGCGGAAGGAGAGCACCAGGGTGGCGGTGATCAGGATCGTGAGCACCCCCACCGTGGAGAGCAGGCTGCCCACGGCATCGCCGCGGGCGTCGGCTTCACCGCCATAGCTGAGCCGAACTCCTGCCGGGAGCTGCCAGCCATCGCGTGCCAGCTGCCGGCGGAATTCCCCCAGCACGGAACTGGGCAGGGTGCCGGCGGCGAGGTGGCCGTGCACGGCGTTGATGCGCTGCCCGTCGCGGCGGGCGATCACGGCCAGCTCCGGCTCCAGCCGCAGCGAGGCCAGAGCCGCCAGCGGAACCGTGCCGCCGCCACCGGGCGCCACCAGATCAAGGGCCGCCACCTGCCCCGGATCGCCCCGCTGGGTTTCCGCCACCCGCACCCGCACGGGCAGGGTGGTGGTGCCCTCCCGGATCGAGCCGCCCACGGCGCCATCAAGGCCGGCCTGCAGCTGGCGGGCGATGGCGCGGTTGTCGAGGCCGGTGCGGCGGGCCTGCTCCTCATCCACCGCCAGGGCCAGGCGTGGCAGGGCCTCGCTCAGGCTGGCGCTGGTGTGGGTCACCGCCGGCAGCTGCGCCAGCCGCCGGCGCAGCTCGTCGCCGAGCTGGCGCAGCTGCTGCAGGTCGGGGCCCTGCAGGCGCAGCTCGATCGGAGCCGCGAACGGTGGACCCTGCTCCAGCTGCTTCACCAGGATCTGCGCCTCCGGGAAGCTGCGGTCGAGGCTCTGCTGCAGCGCACGGATCGTGTCGAGCAGGTCCTCGGCACTGCGCAGCTGCACCAGGCCCTGGGCGTAGTGAGGGGCGTTGTCTGTATCGGCAATCACGTTGTAGAAGAACTGGGGGGCGCTCTCGCCCAGGAACCAGTGCACGTCGTCGACGCGGGGATGGCTGCGGATGTGCTGCCGCGCCGCCAGCGCCAGGGCCTCGGTGCGGGCGATGGCGCTCTGCTGCGGCAGGCGCAACTCGATCTGGACCTGGTCGCGGTTGGTGGGCGGAAAGAATTGGCGCTCCAGGCTGCCGAAGCAGGCGAAGCCCACCACCGGCAGCACCAGACAGAGGGCCACACCCCGCCAGGGATGGCGCAGCAGCTGCTGCAGCACGGCGCGGTAGCGCTCGGTGAGCGAGGCACTGGCGAGCCCCTGCTCCCACCAGCGCACGCCGGCTCCCAGCGGCTGCCAGCGGTGCAGCCGCGCGGCCAGGGCCAGGATCACCGTGAGCGAGAGCAGCAGGGAACAGGCCAGCGCCAGGATCACCGTGAGGCCGATGGTGCCGATGAATTCACCCGTCGCCCCCGGGGAGGTGGCGATCGGCACAAAGGCGAGCACGGTGGTGAGCGTGGCGGCCAGCATCGGCACCAGCAGGTAGCGGCCGGTCTGCCGCACCGCCTCTCCGGGCGGTGTGCCGGCCCGTAGACGCTGCTGCAGTTCGTCCACCACCACGATGGCGTTGTCGATCAGCAGGCCCAGGGCGATCACCAGCCCGGTGGCCGACATCTGGTGCAGCGGCACCGCCAGCACCCGCATGCAGCCGAGCACCATCAGCGCGGTGAGCGGCAGGGCCGCCCCCACCACCAGGGCAGCCCTGCCGCCGAGCATCAACGCCGACACGGCCACCACCAGCAGCGAGCCGGTGATCAGGTTGCCGATCACCCCATCGAGGCGCGCTTCCACGTAGCGGCTCTGATCGAGCACGGTGTGGAGCCCCAGGCCCGCCGGCAGGGTGGCGCGCACCTCCTCCAGCAGCTGGCGGGCCTCCTTGGCCCAGTGGTCGAGCCGCACGCTCGGGGCCACCGTGGCGGCCACCACCACGGCGGGGCGGCCGTGCACGAGCGCCCTCTTGGCGGTGGGGCTGCGCACCCCCCGGCTCACCGACGCCACCTGGGCGAGCTGGGCGCTGGCGCCATCGGCGCCGGTGGTGAGCGGAACGGCCCGGATCCGCTCGAGCGAATCGAGGGCGCCATCCACCTGCAGCAGCCATTCGCCACGGTCGTTGCGCACCTGCCCGGCGGCCTCCTTGGCATCGCTGGCGGCGACCCGTTCGGAAAGGTCGCGGGCGGTGAGGCCCAGCCGGGCGAGCTCGCGGGCGCCGATCTCCACCAGGATCTCCTCCTCAGGTTCGCCGCTGATCTCCACCTTGTTGGTGCCGGGCAGGGCGCGCAGGCGGGTCTGCAGGTCGTCGGCGAGGCGGGAGAGGAGGCCCAGATCGGCGGGGCCGGTCAGCTCCCAGGTGAGGCCCACGATCAGGGCACTGCCGCCCACGTTGCCATCGCGGAATTCCGGATCGCTGGCCTCCGGCGGCAGCAGCGGGGTGGCGTCGTCGATCGTGCTGCGCACCTTGCTCCAGGCCGGCGCCAGCTGGCGCACCCCATCCCTGAGCTCCACTGAAATCACCGAACTGCCGGAGCTGGAGGTGGAGGAGAGCTCGTCCACCTCCTCCAGTTCCAGCAGGGCGTCCTCCAGCGGCTTGGTGACCAGCGCCTCAACCCGCTCCGGGGTGGCGCCGGGCAGGGTGGCGATCACCAGGGCATTGCGCTGGCTGATCAGCGGATCCTCCAACCGCGGCAGGGTGAGCAGGGAGGTGAACCCCCCCACCACCACCAGCAGCACGGTGAGCAGCAGCAGTTGCCGGTTGCGATGGAACAGATCGCCCATCAGTTCGCCTCCTCCACCCACACACCCGGCACCACCCGCTGGGTGCCGGCGGCGATCACGCGCTCGCCGGGGCGCAGGGTGCCGCTCACGAGCGAGCGCTCGCCCTCGCTGTGCACGATGGACACCAGGCGGCGGGCCACCTGCTGACCCTGGGCTGGGGTGCCGCTGCCGGCCGGCGCCTTCTCCAGCACATACACCGACCACAGCCCCCCCTCCGCCGCCACCAGCGCGGTGGTGGGCAGCCAGAAGCCCTCTCCCCGCTCGCTGCGCTGCACGCTGAGGCGCGCGGTGGCCCCCACCGGCAGGTCGTTCACCGGCAGGCGCAGCACCACGGTGACGGTGCGGCTGGCGGCATCGAGCTCCGGCAGCAGGGCGTTCAGCCTGGCCTGGAGGTTGCGATCGCCCACCTGCACGGGATGGCTGTCCCCCGGGCGCAGGTCCCGTGCCGCCTCTGGCGGCAGGCCCACCCGCACCTCCTGAGGAGCCGCCTCCACCAGCGTGATCAGGGCCTGGCCGCCGCTCACCACCACGCCCTCATCGAGCAGCCGCCGGCTCACCGTGCCGGCGAAGGGGGCCACCAGCACGCTGCGGGCCAGATCCACATCGATCTGGCGCAGGCGGGCGCTGGCATCGTCCACCTGGCTTTCGGCCTGCAGAAGACGGCTGCGCAACGCGGCGCTGCCATGGATCTGCTGGTCGAGATCCTCACGGGCGATGGCGCCCTGGGCATGGAGCTGGCGGCGCCGTTCGCGTTGCAGCTCAGCCAGGATCAGCTGCTGGCGCACCTCCTCCACCCCGGCCACCGCCACCTCTCGCTGGGCCGCCGCCTGCTGGCGCTGGGCCTGCAGGCGGCGGCGGTCGAGACGGGCCAGTGGCTGGCCGCTGGCCACCAGGTCGCCCTCCTCCACCAGCACCTGCTCGATGGTGCCGCTCAGCTCAAAGCCGAGGCTGCTGCTGCGGCCGGCCACCACCTCGCCGGTGTAGGCGCGGGTGGTGAGGAAGCTGGTCACAGGCTCGGCCGTCACCGCCGCCACCGGCAGTGGGCGGACCGTGGGCGGGCGGGGCCGCAGGCCAGGCGACAAGGCCAGGGCGACAGCGGCGGTGGCAGCCAGCGGCAGGCCCCAGCGGACCCAGCGGGGCTGCAGCAGTGCCGGGATCACCAGCCGGGCCCGCTGCCAGGAGCCGTGCAGCGCCTGCGGCAGCGGCAGGGGCGGGGCGTGGACGGAGGACGAGGCAGTGGGGGCGGAATCCATGGCTGGGAGGGAACGTGCAGAGAGGACCACGGGCCGGGGACGAAGCCCGGAACTGGTCGCCCAAACCACTACACAACAGGTTGAGTATGTGCGGCAGTGTATGCACAACATTTTGAATAGGTCAACCGCGGGCGGTGGCGGCTGGGGGAGGATCGGGTGCCAGCCGTCGCGATCTCTCCCCTGCCATGGCCCTGGCGCACACGATCCTCACGGCGCTTTGCGAGAAGGAGGCCAGCGGCTACGACATCAGCAAGCAGTTCGAGGAATCGATGGCCTGCTACTGGACAGCCAGCCAGCAGCAGATCTACCGGGAGCTGGGGCGGATCGAGCGGAACGGCTGGGCCCGCTGCCAGGTGGTGCCGCAGCAGGGCAAGCCGGATCGCAAGGTGTATGCGATCACCGAGGCGGGCCGGCAGAAGCTGAGCCAGTGGGCCGGCGAACCCACGCTGCCTACGCCGATCCGGGAAGACCTGCTGGTGAAGGTGCTCGGCGGCCCCTACACCGATCCCGGGCAGTTGCTGGCGGAAGTGCAGCGCCGCCGCGCCGTGCATGCAGGCCAACTCGCCTCCTACCAGGAGAAGGAAGCGCTGTTCCTCAGCCAGGCCGAGCTACCGCTGCAGGAGCAGTACCGCTACCTCACCCTGCGCCGCGGCATCCTGTTCGAGCAGGAATGGATCCGCTGGTGCGATGAAGTGATCGCCTTCCTGGAGGCCCAGCGATCGGGAGCGTGACAGAGACAGTGCACGGCTGCCCCGGCCGCTCTCTCTCAACCGGCTGATCGACACGGCCTGGCGACCCCTGGTTCACCAGCGGGGTCCCCCTGATGAGCGTCACCGCAAGGCAAAGAGCAGCACGTCAGCTCCCCCGGAG
>REEV01000115.1 GCA_007694915.1 Cyanobium sp. PLM2.Bin73
CCAAACTGTGGATCCTCTTCCAGTGCGTAGATCAGCACGCAGCTATCCACATACACCAGGGCCATCAATCCCAGCTGTCACGTTCGGCCTGAATACCGGCCTCGATCTCGGCGTGGCTGCGCCGCAGATGGGCTGGCAGCGGGTTGGACTCGAGCCAGCCGATTGGGTCCATGGCGGAGGCTGGTCCACCGATGGGAACCAACTTCACAGCCGGGATACCCCGCTGGGCAATCACAACCTCCTCGCCGGCCTGAGCCGCCCGTACCAAACGGGAGAGCTGGTTTTTGGCCTCAAGCATGTTGACCTGCATGGGTGGACCTGGCCAGGTTGTGGCTCAATTTAGCCAGGCCATGCCCCTCAGCCCCGCAGCCACTCAGTGACGCCGCCGGGCTTGTCGATCAGTTCGATGCCCTGCTCCTTGAGCTCGGCGCGGATGCGGTCGGCGGTGGCGAAGTCGCGGCTGGCCTTGGCGGCGCGGCGCTCCTCGATCAGGGCCTCGATCGCGGCGTCGGAGGCGGTGGCGGGGTCGCCGGCCTCGCTGGCCTGGTGCAGGGCCTCGGCCTTGAGGCCCAGCACGGCGGCCAGCTCCTGCAGCAGCGCCTGCCGGGCGGCCAGCTCCGCACTGGCGGCCTCGGCGGCGGCGGCCTGATCGCCGCGCTCGAGGCGGTGGGCCAGGGCGCGCAGGGGGCGGGCCAGCTCGAACAGCACCGCCAGGGCGGCGGAGGTGTTGAGGTCGTCGTCCATGGCCGCGGCGAAGCGCTGGCGGGCGGCGGCCAGATCGGGCGGCAGACGGCTGGCATCGCCGGCGGGCCGGGCGGGGGTGATGGCCAGGGGCGCGCTCAGGGCTCTGGACGCGTTGTGCTCAGCTTGCGGTGACGTTCCGCCCTCATCCCCTGCCGGCGCCGCCAGAGCCAGCGCCGCGTTCAGCCCCTTCCAGCCGCTGGCGGCGGCGTCGAGGGCGGCGGCGGTGAAATCCAGGGGCTTGCGGTAGTGGGCCTGGAGCACGAACAGCCGCAGCGTCATCGGGCTGACGCCCGAATCGAGCAGGGCGCGGATGGTGGTGAAGTTGCCGAGCGACTTGCTCATCTTCTCGCCGCCCACGTTCACCATGCCGTTGTGCAGCCAGTAGCGGGCCAGCTCGCGGCCCGTAGCCGCCTCCGACTGGGCGATCTCGTTCTCGTGGTGGGGAAAGATCAGATCGGCGCCGCCCAGGTGGATGTCGATCGTGTCGCCGAGCTCCTCGCGCACCATCGCCGAGCACTCGATGTGCCAGCCCGGCCGGCCAGGGCCCCACCGCGACGGAAAGCTGGGCTCACCCGGTTTCGCCCCCTTCCAGAGGGCGAAGTCGAACGGGTGCTGCTTGCGGGCCTCCTCGGCTTCGGCCGTGCGGCCGCTGGCGCCCTCCTGCTGCTCGGCCAGATCGCGGCCGGAGAGCTTGCCGTAGCCGGCGTGCTTCATCACGGCGAAATACACATCGCCATCGGCCGAGTAGGCGGCTCCTTTGGCCTCCAGCTCCGCGATCAGCTGGCGGATCGCCGCCAGGCTGCTGGTGGCGCGGGGCATGCGGTCGGCCGGGAGGATGTTGAGGCGGCCCATGTCGGCCACGAAGGCCTCGATGTTGCGCTCACTCACCGCGTCCATGGAGCTGCCCTCCGCGGCGGCCCGGTTGAGGATCTTGTCGTCGATGTCGGTGTAGTTCTGCACGTAGGTGACGGCGTAGCCGCTCCAGATCAGGTAGCGGCGCAGCACATCCCAGACGATGTAGCTGCGGGCGTGGCCCAGGTGGCAGAGGTCGTAGACGGTGACCCCGCAGCAGTAGATGCTCACCCGTCCCGGCTCAAGCGGCTGGAAGGGCTCCAGGCGGCGGGTGAGGGTGTTGGTGAGCTGCAGGGTCAAGGGGGGAGCACAAATGGCCTGGAGAGCGCACGCTACGGCGCCACCACTGCTTAAATGCCGGCACCCGCTCGGAGCCGCCGTTGAGCCCCAAGACAGCCCTGATCACCGGCATCACCGGCCAGGACGGCAGCTACCTGGCCGAACTTCTCCTCGAGAAGGGCTACGTGGTGCATGGCATCAAGCGCCGTGCCAGCAGCTTCAACACCACGCGAGTGGATCACCTGTACCAGGACCCCCACGAGCGCGGGCCGGACGGAGAGCTGCCCCATTTCCAGCTGCACTACGGCGACCTCACAGACAGCACCAACCTGATCCGCATCATTCAGGATGTGCAGCCCGATGAGATCTACAACCTCGGCGCCCAGAGCCATGTGGCGGTGAGTTTCGAAGCACCGGAATACACCGCCAATTCCGACGCCCTGGGCACCCTGCGCATCCTGGAGGCGGTGCGCATCCTGGGTCTCACCCAGAAGACGCGCATCTACCAGGCCAGCACCAGTGAGCTCTACGGCCTGGTGCAGGAGATCCCCCAGAAGGAAACCACGCCCTTCTATCCGCGCAGCCCCTACGGGGTGGCCAAGCTCTATGCCTACTGGATCACGGTGAACTACAGGGAGTCGTATGGGATGTATGCCTGCAACGGGATTCTGTTCAACCACGAATCGCCGCGGCGGGGTGAAACGTTTGTGACCCGCAAGATCACCCGCGGCCTGGCGCGCATCGATGCGGGGCTGGACGACTGCCTGTTCATGGGCAACCTCGATTCACTGCGCGACTGGGGCCACGCCCGCGACTACGTGGAAATGCAATGGCGGATGCTGCAGCAGGAGAGTCCGGAGGATTTCGTGATCGCCACCGGCCGCCAGGAGAGCGTGCGCCGGTTCATTGAGCTGGCGGCCGCCGAGCTGGGCTGGGCTGGGGCTGCTGGCCACGGGCCGGCAATCCGCTGGGAGGGCGAGGGCCTGCACGAGATCGGCCGCCGCGCCGACACCGGCGAGATGGTGGTGCGCATCGACCCGCGCTACTTCCGCCCCGCCGAGGTGGACACGCTGCTGGGTGATCCCAGCAAGGCCCACCTCAAGCTGGGCTGGACCCCCACCACCACCCTGGAGGAACTGGTGGCTGAGATGGTGGCCCACGACAAGCAGGAGGCGCGCAAGGAGGCGCTGCTGCGCCTCAAGGGCTTCCAGGTGGTGGGCAGCCGTGAGTGAGGTCGCCAGCGGCGCTGCCCTGATCCGCCCGGCCGACCGCATCTTCGTGGCGGGCCACCGGGGCATGGCCGGGGGGGCGATCTGCCGGGCCCTGGCGCGGGCCGGCTACGGCGATCCAGCGCGGGGGGGCGCCTTGCTCACCGCCGCCAGCAGTGAGCTCGATCTGCGCGATGCCGCGGCGGTGGAGCACTGGTTTGCCGAGCAGCGCCCGGATGTGGTGGTGCTGGCGGCGGCGAAGGTGGGCGGCATCCACGCCAACGCCACCTATCCAGCCGATTTCCTGCTCGACAACCTCAAGATTGAAACCCAGGTGATCGAGAACGCCTGGCGCCACGGCACCCGGCGGTTGCTGTTTCTGGGCAGCAGCTGCATCTACCCCAAGTTCGCGGAGCAGCCGATCCGCGAGGAGGCGCTGCTCACCGGCGAGCTGGAGCCCACCAATGCCTGGTATGCGATCGCCAAGATCGCCGGCATCAAGCTCTGCGAGGCGCTGCGGCGCCAGCACGGCTTCGATGCCATCAGCCTGATGCCCACCAATCTCTACGGGCCCGGCGACAACTACCACCCCGAAAACAGCCACGTGCTGCCGGCGCTGATCCGCCGCTTCCACGAGGCCTCGCTGCGCCCCGAGCAGGGCCGCGGCACCAGCGTCAGCTGCTGGGGCACGGGCACGCCGCTGCGGGAGTTTCTGCACGTGGACGATCTGGGTGAGGCCTGCGTGTTTGCTCTCGAGCACTGGAATCCCGATGCCCCCGGCGCGCCCCGCGGGGATGACGGTGAGCCGCTGAGCTTCCTGAACGTGGGCACGGGGCTCGACCTCAGCATCCGCGAGCTGGCCGAGGCGGTGGCGGCGGCCACCGGCTTCGCCGGCACGATCAGCTGGGACAGCAGCAAGCCCGACGGCACACCGAAAAAGCAGCTGGATGTGAGCCGCCTGGCGGGCCTGGGCTGGCGGGCGCGGATCCCCCTGGCCGAGGGTCTGACCGCCACCGTGGCCGACTTCCGCGAGCGGCTGGCGAGCGCTGAGTTGCGGGCGGTGTGAAAGCTTGCGGCTGAACCCAGGCGATGCAAACGGCCTGGGAGGTTTCGTGGGGCCATTCGGGTTGAGCTCCTGCCAATAACCCCTGGGATTGCCATCCTGCATTGCCACTGTGCAAGGTGGTGATTCAAGGGATTTAACCCCACTGGAGAAGGTTGGACTTTCAAATCTTTCCCATGCTGGGTACTGCACTATAGGCTGGTTCTATAGATAAGAATACTTCCTGAGTTTCTCGAGATCAAGGTTAAAACTGGAGGCCAAGGAAAGATTGCTCTCTCTGAAGTAGTCGGCAATGATGGACCTCTCTTCTTCCGTGAAAGAAATGTGGCGTTTGATGAATCTTCCAGCGTTTCTGGCTGAAGGACTTCTCAAGAGTGGTGAGGAGATTAGCAATTTCGTTAGGCTCAAGCCACTAAGGCCGAGCTTATTCCTTAGTCTCCGCGAGAAATTATGAAAAGGCTCTATTGCATAGGCAAGTCTTTTCCCGAAAACTATTTTTAGAATATGTTCCTGAGTGGCGTATTGACCGTCTACTCGTGCTTTGGAATTTAACTCCTTGCCCAAGTTGAATAATGATGATATCAGGCCCTCCTCTTCTATCTCCAATATATCGCTAATCTTGCGCTCAAAATATGCTGAGTTACGAGCAAGATCTTCATAAAACAATATGGTTATATTGCTGCGACCAAATAGCTTTGACCACTCAGAGATATTCGCGGCAAAGTTAAACTGGTTCAAGAAGTCGGTGTCTCTAGGTTCTTGTCTGCCCTTGGCGCCGCTCTCGAAGTACATTTTGGAAGGAGAATCCGCGTCAGGATGTGGCAGGCACACCGTCATCAGCTGAGCAAAAAAAGACTCCAGAAGATCCGATTGCTTGCGTAATGTTACAAGGATCTTGATTTCTGTCTGGTCATCATGAAACAGTTGATGCACGATTGACGGAGTTACGCTAAGTGGGGGAGAGCATGCGCTGTTGTCGATAACAAATCTAGGCTTAAGTGTCCAGGGGTCATTTCTTATCGCAAGGCAGGCAGTGGACAGGCTCTCGTCTGAAATAAGGTTAACTTTTGAATCGCTTAGTAGGCCATGAAAATAGGCGGCGTCCGGTCTTGCGTTGTAGGTTGAGCCAAGAATGTAATTGACCTTGATGGGACGAGCTGAGCTGCCCTTGGCCTGCCTGGCTCTTCTCAGTGCATTGGGGAAGGCTCTGCCGTCGTTGTAAATGCAATTAATCTGTTTAAGTTCATGGAGGCGTCTGAAAACATTCTGTTGCAATGATGTTGTGGCGGTCTTTGGGTAGCCAATATGGATCACGAGTTTCTTCATGGGCGGTTTTTGTGCGAACTGAATTGATGCCGTGTGTGTTCAGGTCGTTGCCTTGAGTATTGAGCGTGCAAAGCGTGCTACGCGCAACACGGCAGAGATCCCAATCTTGGCTGTCGATGCGCGTAGGCCGACAGTGCCCTCCCTAGAACTTTGCCACTGTTTTGTCATTTGGCAAGTTTCTCGCCTGGAAGGCCGAAGTGTTCTTGGCTCGCGCCATGGTTCAGCGCGTGTATCCAGTTGCCCTGTTCAGCCCCCGCGCCGCTCCAGCAAGGTGAAGGGCTCGAAGCTCACGCTGATGCCGAACTCCTCGGCAAACTCCAGCACGCGGCACCAGGCGCGGTTGTCGCGCAGGATGCCGCGCAGGATCACCGGTGCGTTGCCGCTCTGCAACGTCATCTCGAACAGCGGCCAGCCCACCGAGGGCTGCACCTGATCCTCGCGGAAGCTGGGCACCACATCGAGGCTGCCGATCAGGATGCGGCGGCGGCTGGCCTCCCACACGTAGGGGATCTCGTAGAGGCTGAGCAGATCGGCGGCCAGGGCCCAGGAGCTGCCGTTGGCATCGAGTTCCACCGCCAGCTCCTGGCCGCGCGCGTTCATGGTGGCGGGCCGGCGGAAGGCCAGGCGCTCGGGCTCACCCTTTGCGGGTGATGGCGCAGCGGCTGCCGGCTCCTCCAGGAAGCGCCGGATGCGCCTGCGCAGCTCATCGCCGCCGGTGGGCGGGCCGTTCCTGCTCAGCTGCAGGAAATCCCAGCGCTCGCCGGTGCCGCCCCAGATCACCGGGCCGTAGTTGTCGTGCATCCAGCGGCCGTCGCGGTTTGAGGCCGCCTCGGCGTGGGTCATCACCCGCTGGATGGTGATGGCGTCGGCCTGCCAGCCCCAGCTGCGGGCGATCTCGGCGGCCTCCCGGCACATTGCCTCCAGCTGCGCCTCGGTGGGCGGGATGGTCCAGGGGTCGGGCCGGCCGCCCATGCAGGCGCAGGAGAGGGCCACCGAGTTGCTGTTGCGGCGCCAGGTGTGGGCCGGCAGGTCGATGCTGTAGGCGTGCAGGCGATGCAGGCTGCCGTCGCCACCGATGATCGTGTGGTAGAGCCCGGATCTCACCCAGGAGTGGGGGGTGGCGGACCAGTGCAGGTAGATCGTCGCCGGCATCGGTGGCTGCGGGCTGCCCGAAGTTGATCTGGATCCGCCGGAGGGCTGGCCGGATCGCCTGTGATCCTGCTCAACACCCTGCAGGCCGCGCAAGCCCGGGCGCTGCGTGTGCTGAAACCGGCACAGCTGATCGGCGGCCGACGGCCTGAAACCCCTTCAATGCTGCTTTAATTCTGCCGGTCACTGAGACGCTGGAGCCCCGCTCGCGTCCGGGCCACCATCGCAGTCTTGGTGTGTCCAGCGATCATCAGCTGCCCCCTTCTTCTCTGAAATGCCAGCTTCGCCCATCCGCAATCTCGTTACCGGCGGCGCCGGCTTTCTCGGCTCCCACCTGGTTGACAGGCTGATGGAGGCCGGGGAGGAGGTGATCTGCCTCGACAACTACTTCACCGGGCGTAAGGCCAACATCGCCCAGTGGATCGGCCATCCGCGCTTCGAGCTGATCCGCCACGACGTGACCGAACCGATCCAGCTGGAGATCGATCGGATCTGGCACCTGGCCTGCCCGGCTTCGCCAGTGCACTACCAGTTCAATCCGATCAAGACGGCCAAAACCAGCTTCCTGGGCACCTACAACATGCTCGGCCTGGCCCGGCGGGTGGGGGCGCGGTTGCTGCTGGCCAGCACCTCTGAGGTGTATGGCGATCCGGAGGTCCACCCCCAGCCCGAGAGCTACCGGGGCTGCGTGAACACCATCGGCATCCGCAGTTGCTACGACGAGGGCAAGCGCATTGCCGAAACCCTCTGCTTTGATTACCAGCGCATGCACGGCACCGAGATCCGCGTGATGCGCATCTTCAACACCTACGGCCCGCGCATGCTGCCCGACGATGGGCGGGTGGTGAGCAACTTCATCGTGCAGGCCCTGCGCGGCGAGCCGCTCACGCTCTATGGCGACGGCAGCCAGACGCGCAGCTTCTGCTATGTGGATGACCTGATCGAGGGCATGATCCGCTTGATGAATGGCGTGCACAGTGGCCCGATCAACATCGGCAACCCCGGCGAGTTCACGATCCGCCAGCTGGCTGAACGGGTGCGCGAACGGATCAATCCCTCCCTGGAGATCACCAGCCTGCCGCTGCCGGCCGACGATCCCACCCAGCGCCAGCCCCTGATCGATCTGGCCCGCGCTGAGCTGGGCTGGGAGCCGAAGGTGAACCTCAACGAAGGGCTGGAGCCCACCATTGCCTGGTTCAGCCAGGCCCTGAACCACACCACAAAGCCCCAGGAGGTGGCGGCATGACTGTGAAACACATCTGCTGCATCGGCGCGGGCTACGTGGGCGGGCCGACGATGGCGGTGATCGCCGATCGCTGCCCGCAGGTGCAGGTGACGGTGGTGGACCTCAACGCCGAGCGCATCGCCGCCTGGAACGATCCTGATCTGAGCAAGCTGCCGGTGTATGAGCCGGGGCTGGATGCGGTGGTGGGCCGCGCGAGGGGCCGCAACCTGCACTTCACCACGGAGGTGGAGGCGGCGATCGCGGCGGCCGACATGGTGTTTCTATCGGTGAACACCCCCACCAAGACCAAGGGCCTGGGCGCCGGCCAGGCCAGTGATCTCAAGTGGGTGGAGGCCAGCGCCCGTACCGTGGCCAGGGCGGCCAAGGGCCACACGATCGTGGTGGAGAAGAGCACCCTGCCGGTGCGCACGGCCGAGGCGGTGAAGGCGATCCTGGCGGCCGCCCCCGCCGGTGCCCCCGGCGGCAATGGCGATCGGACGTTTGCGGTGCTCTCCAACCCGGAATTTCTGGCCGAGGGCACGGCAATTGGTGATCTGGAGGATCCCGACCGGGTGCTGATCGGTGGTGAGGACTCCGAGTCGATCGCGGCCTTGGCCGGCATCTACGGCCAGTGGGTGCCGGAGGATCGCATCCTCACCACCAATCTGTGGAGCAGTGAGCTGAGCAAGCTCACCGCCAACGCCTTTCTGGCCCAGCGGATCAGCTCGATCAACGGCATCGCCGCCTTCTGCGAGGCCACCGGCGCCGATGTGCGCGAGGTGGCGCGGGCGATCGGAGCCGACAGCCGCATCGGGGCGAAGTTTCTGCAGGCCGGGCCGGGATTCGGCGGCAGCTGCTTCCAGAAGGACATCTTGAACCTGGTGTACCTGTGCCGCCACTACGGCCTGGAGGAGGTGGCGGCCTACTGGGAGCAGGTGGTGACGCTGAACACCTGGCAGCAGCAC
>REEV01000118.1 GCA_007694915.1 Cyanobium sp. PLM2.Bin73
TGGCACCGGCCGACCAGCCGCACGAAAACTTCGTCTTCCCTGAAGAGGTACTGCCGCGGGGCAACGCTCTCTGATCTTCAGACACCACGCTGCCGCGCCCCATCCGGGGCGCTTTTTTTTGCCTCGCCGCCCACCCGCCGCCAGAAGCGGCGTTCGGAGGCCTGCTGGCGGGTGTTGGCCTCTCGCAGGAACGGCGCCAGTGCCGCCAGGTGCAGGAGCCAGTGGTTGAACAGCGACAGGGGCCAGCGCAGAGGCCGCTCGAAGTCCACGAACAGAACCACCCGGTAGCCGTCGGTGTCGTTCCACACCTGATGGTTGTAGGTGTCATCGAACACCAGGCACCGTCCTTCCTGCCAGGTGTGCAGCTCATCGGCGATGCGGATCCGGCAGCGCTCCGCCGGTTCCGGCACCACCAGCGCCAGGTGCAGGCGCAGAACCCCAGCCCAGGCGCCGCGATGCGGAGGGATGCACTTGTGCGGCGAGAGGATCGAGAAAAAGGCGGTGGTGCAACCCGGAATCGCCGCCAGCAGCTCCATCGTCCGGGGGCAGCGGCGGGCGTTCTCGCTGCAGTCCATGCCCACCCCCTTGAGAAAGAAGGTCTTCCAGTCGTCGTCCTTCTGGATGGAGCTCACTTCCCGCAGGATGTCCTGGAAGTTGGGCATCGCTGCCCGGTGTTCCATCAACCCGTCCAGTTCCCGCCGCACCCCGAGCCAGTCGGCTTCCACCCGGCGAATCCAGGGGAACTGCTCAGCGGCGAACACCGGCCGGTCGCCCGGAATCGAACACCACCCCACCAACTGCTCGAGCCCGCCGTGGAGTGCCCGCCGCAGCCGGGCTTTCGGCGATTTGGCCGGGAAGGTCCAGTGCCGCCGCTGCAGCGACTGCGGGCCGCGGCCTGGCGGGCTGGGGCACGTGGCCATGGGACTGCTGCGCACACCGCGCTCTGCTCGCTCCCGACCCTAGGCATCGCTGGCGCCAGCCCCTCGCGCCGGCCCTGGGCCGCCCCCTACCCTTGGCAGGTTCTGTCAGCAGTGGCGTGGCTGCAGGCCCGAACCCGGTCCTGGATCGGGGTCTGGACTGGCAGCCGAACACGTCGCCGGCTGGCCCCATCCCCAAAGGAGGAGGTGCCCGTGAGTTCCAGTTGTTTCACCAAGGGTCTGCTGATCGCGGAGAACGCCGCCTGATTACGGCGCCTCAACCCTGATCAAACGGTTCCGCGACCGACGCGGACCCGGCGAGAGCCCCCGGCGTCCCTGATCCAGGGATTCCGGGGGCATCGTTTTGGCGGCTCCCCCGCCGGATTGGTGGCTCCCCTGCTGGAGGGGCCATTGCGCGCTCTGGCACAGCCCTTCTGGGGGGACCTGGCCACGGGCGACACACTGTGGTCGGCGCATTGCGCCTCTTGTGTGAGGAACATCCCCATGAAACTTTTCCAGCAACTGCTGGTTGCTCCTGCGGCCCTTGGTCTGCTGGCCCCCATGGCCGCGACCGCTGCAGAGATCAACCTCGATGGCGTCAACCAGTACGCCAGTGACGAGCAGGTCACCAGCATCTCCCAGTTCCCCGACGTCCGTCCCACGGACTGGGCCTACCAGGCGCTCTCCAACCTGATCGAGCGCTACGGCTGCGTGGCCGGCTATCCCGACGGCACCTTCAAGGGCCAGCGGGCCATGACCCGCTTCGAGGCTGCCGCCCTCCTCAATGCCTGCCTTGATCGCGTCACCGAGGTGACAGATGAGCTCAAGCGCCTGATGACCGAGTTCGAGCGGGAACTCGCCATCCTCAAGGGCCGCGTCGATGGCCTCGAGGCCAAGGTGGGTGAGCTGGAGGCCAACCAGTTCTCCACCACCACCAAGCTGAACGGCATCGCCACCATGACCCTGGGTGGCGCCAGCAACACCGGCCTGGGCGACAAGGTCACCGCCAACTACGACGTTCGCCTGAACTTCGACACCAGCTTCACCGGCAAGGATCTGCTGCGCACCACTCTGCGTGCCGGCAACTTTGACGACTCGGTGTTCGGCAACGGCAACACCCTGATGGAAGTTGCCTTCGAGGGCGCTTCCGGGCCTGATTCGGTTGAGATCAACCGCCTCTTCTACCAGTTCCCCGTTGGCGAGAGCTGGACGGCCACCGCGGGTGCCAAGGTCCGTCAGGACGACATGCTGGCCATGTGGCCCAGCGCCTACCCGGCCGACACGATCCTCGACATCTTCACCCTGGCCGGTGCTCCCGCCACCTACAACCTCAGCCTGGGTGCCGGCGTCGGCCTCTGGTACCAGGCCCCCGAGGGTGGCTTCAACGCCAGTGTCAACTACGTCTCAGCCTCGGATCGGGCTCGTGACTCGTCCCGCGGGGTGGGCAAGGGCGGCACCGTCACCGCTCAGTTGGGCTACGCCGGCGAGAACTGGGGTGCGGCTTTTGCCTACAGCTACTCCGAGGTCGACTACGTCTTCGACAACAGCTCCAACAACATCGGCCTGAGCGCCTACTGGTCTCCCGCTGAGACCGGTTGGGTGCCCTCCATCAGTGCCGGCTTTGGCTACACCAGCTTCAACTCCAGCCGTCCTATCGACGATGGTTACAGCTGGATGGTGGGTCTGCAGTGGGAAGACATGTTCATGCAGGGCAATGCCCTCGGCATGGCCATCGGCAGTGCCGGCCAACGCCGCGGCGAGGATCTGTCTGGCCTCTGGTCCGACCCCGGCAACAACACCCTGGCCTACGAGCTCTGGTACAAGTTCCAGGTCACCGACAACATCAGCGTGACCCCCGCCTTCTTCTGGGTGGAGCGCAGCGGTCGCTCCGACACCTACGGCGGCGTGCTCAAGACCACCTTCACCTTCTGATCGCCTGATCCCCAGGGGCCGGCTCCTCACACACCTCCCCTGCCCTTGGGGATCCTGCAATCCGTCTCTCCTTTCACACACCTCGTCTTCGTTCCCGTCAACGACGTTTCCTCCAACGCCGTTCTCCTCAAACCCCGGCTTCGGCCGGGGTTTTTTGTTGGCCCTATGGCTTCCCTAGGGTGCAGACCTTGCCGCCGCCGCCTTTCCGTTTGAGTTCAGCCCGGTCCACCAGCGCTGCCGCCGCCAGTGATCCCTATCGGGTGCTGGGGGTGTCGCCCGAGGCCAGCAGCGCCGAGATCAAGGCCGCCTACCGCAGCCTGGTGAAACAGCACCACCCCGATGCCGGCGGCGATGACACCACGATCCTGGCTCTGAATGCGGCCTGGGAAGTCCTCGGCGACCAGGAGCGTCGCCGCAGCTACGACCGCCACCGCGCCGTCAGCCACCCCGGCCCCACCCCCACCGCCGGCGCTGCCGCCAGGTCGGCCGCCACCCCCACGGCCTCGGAAGACCAGATCCTGGCCTGGCTGCAGCAGGTCTATGCCCCGATCGACCGGCTGCTCGCCCAGGTGGTGAACCCCTTCCCCGCCCAGCTGCGCGCCCTGGCCGCCGATCCCTACGACGACGGGATCATGGAGGCCTTCTGCACCTTCCTCGAGCAGAGCCAGGCGCGCATGGCCCGGGTGGAGGGTCTGTACCGCGCCCAGCCCTGTCCCGCGGGCCTGCAGGAGTTCAGCCTCGAGCTCTACCACTGCCTGAGCCTGGTGAAGGACGCCCTGCTCGATCTGGAGCGCTACACCATGGGCTATGTGGATTCCTACCTGCGCGACGGCCGCGAACTGCTGCGCAAGGCCCGCCTGCTGCGCAGGCAGCTGCACGAGAACCGCCGTCAGCTGCAGCGCTGAATCAGCGTCAGCCGGGGAAGGCCTCCAGCTGGTCGAGCCGCAGCCATACGTCCGGCACCGGCCGGCGCCAGCGCAGCTGGGCATAGGCACCGCTCACGGCCAGGATTTCGCCGGGCCCTTCGAAGATGTAGTCCGGGGCCTCGCTGTCGCTGGCGGCCGCCTCCAGGCTGGCGGCATAGGCCTGGCGGTTCACCCGCACCAGGGCGCCCTTCTTGAGGGACGGCTTTGCCGGGGCCTGGGCGGTGGAGCTGGGCGTGTCGGCCATGACAGCTGGTGGCGGCGGCGGGGTCAGCGGGGTCAGGCTAGGACCCGGTCAGCGCCTTTCCAGCCTTGAGTTCCACCCTCGCCCTGTTCCTCGCGGTGTTCGGGGCGTTGCTGCTGGTGGCGGTGCTGCTGGATGACATCGCCGCCCGCATCCGCGTGCCCGGCATCCTGTTGGTGCTGCTGCTCGGCCTGCTCACCGACAACCCCGCCGAGGTGATCCCCGGCCAGGCGCCACCGCTGCTCTCCCTCAGCCACGCCGACCAGATCGCCCAGGTGGCCTTGGTGCTGGTGCTGTTCTTCGGCGGGCTCACCACCAACTGGCGGGAGCTGCGCCCGGTGCTGCAGCCCGCCCTGCGCCTGGCCACCCTCGGTTCGCTGGTCACCGCCCTGCTGCTCACCGTGCTGGTGCTGGCCCTCGGCAGTGTTCCCCTGCCCGTGTTCGCCATCCCCCTCAGCCTGCCCCTGGCGCTGTTTGTGGGGGCGATGGTGTGCAGCACCGACGCCTCCGCGGTGATTGCCCTTCTGCGGCCCCTCCAGAACCACCTGCCCCGGCGTCTGATCGACCTGATCGAGACCGAATCGGCGTTCAACGATCCAGTGGCGGTGGTGCTCGCGGGTCTGGCCCTGGCGATGGCCTCCGGCCAGGACACGGGCAGCCCGGCCGGGCTGGTGGCTGCGGTGCTGCGCCAGTTCCTGCTCGGCGCCCTGCTCGGCTTTTTGGGCGGCAGCCTGGCCCGCCAGTTGCTGGCGGGTCGTACCGCCGCCGCGGGGCCGCTGCTGCCGGTGCTGAGCCTGGCGGTGCTGCTGTTGCTGGTGGGGTCCACCCAGTTGCTGGGGGGCTCCGGCCTGCTGGCGGCCTACATCGCCGGCCTGGTGTTGGCCAACGCCGGTGACTGCGACCGTCCGGTGCTGGAGGAGGCCCATGCCGGCTTCGCCAAGATGGCGGAATTGATGCTCTTCCTGTGCATGGGGCTGGTGGTGCAGCCCGAGGACGTGGTGCGCGAGGTGGTGTGGGCCGTGCTGCTGTTCGCCGCCATGCTGCTGGTGCGCTGGCTGATGGTGCAGCTGCTGCTGCTCAAGTCCGGCTTCGATCCGTCGGCGAAACTGTTCGTAGCCTGCTCGGGCCTGCGGGGAGCGGTGCCGATCGCCCTGGCGATCCAGGCGGCCGCCTCGCCGGTGCCCTGGGGGGGCTGGATGCCGCCCTTGGCTCTGGGTGTGGTGTTGCTGGGCCTGGGGCTGCAGGGCCTGGCCCTCGTGCCGATGGCGCGCCGGCTGGGCCTGAGCGAGCGGGCCTAACCTCCCAGCACTGAGCGGAGATCAAGGCGTGCGTCTGCTGCTGCTGGGCTGTTCAGGGTTCGTGGGGCGCGACCTGGTGCCCTTCTTGCTTGAGCTCGGCCACAGCCTCACCCTGGTGAGCCGGCAGGCCCAGCCCTTCCCCCAGCTGGTGGGCAACCGCCTGGCCTGCCTCCAGCTCGATCCCAGCCAGAGCGCCAGCTGGGAGCAGGAGGTGCTGCGGCAGGCCCTGGTCGACGCCGAGGGGGTGGTGAACCTGGCCGGCGAGCCGATCGCCGAGAAGCGCTGGACTCCGGCCCACCGGGAGCTGCTGATGGTCAGCCGGGTGGCCACCACCAACCATCTCGTGCAGGCGATGCAGCGGCTGGACACTCCGCCGGGCGTGCTGGTGAACGGCTCGGCGGTGGGCTACTACGGCACCAGCAGCGAGGCCCGCTTCAGCGAGGCCAGCGGGCCGGGCAACGACGTCCTGGCCGAGATCTGCACCCGCTGGGAGGCGGCGGCCGCCGCCGTGCCGGCCGGCACCCGCCTGGTGATCCTGCGCATCGGCATCGTGCTGGGGGGCGATGGCGGGGCCCTCGGGCGGATGCTGCCGGTGTTCCGGCTCGGCTTCGGCGGGCCGGTGGGCAGCGGCCGGCAGTGGATGAGCTGGATCCACCGCCACGACCTCTGCCGCCTGATCGCCACCGCCCTGGAGGAGGACAGCTACCGCGGCGTGTACAACGCCGTGGCTCCCGAGCCCGTGACCATGGCCAACTTCGCCACTTCCCTGGGGCGTGTCCTGGGCCGGCCCAGCCTGCTGCCAGTGCCGGGACCGGTGCTGCAGCTGATGCTCGGCGACGGCGCCCAGGTGGTGCTGGAGGGGCAGCAGGTGCTGCCCGAGCGGCTGCTCAGCCAGCGCTTCCCGTTTCAATACGGAGAGCTCAGCGCTGCCCTCGCCGCTGCCACCAGCCCAGCAGGCCGCTGACGATGGCGGCCGCCATCAGCAGACCGATGGCTGGTGTGAACAGCGGCTCCCACAGCCGCTGAAACAGCTCCAGCGGGGCCTCCAGCTGGCGGCTGTGGCAGATCACCGCCACGGTAAACCACACCGCCCCGCCGATCACCAGAAACACATTCGCCACCAGCACGGCATCGAGCCCGGCCTTCAGGCGCTGGAGCATCGGCATCGGCGGGGTTTGGTCCATGGATCCCAGGGGGGCTTCAGGGGTACTGCAGCAGCTCCATGATCGCCGCCGCCAGCCGCTCGCTGCCGCCGCCGACCCCGATCCGCTCCGCGGCGGCGCTGGCCCATTGCCGGCGCAGTGCCGGGCCCTGCCCGGGGTCGGCCAGCCGTTGCAGCAGGTCGGCCCCCAGGGCCGCCGTGGCCTCCAGGCAGGCGGGGCTCCCCGGCTCCTCGTCAGCTGCGAACACGGCCGGGCCCAGCAGGCGCCGCTGGGCGTCGGCGAAGCCCGCCGTGAACTGGGGGCCGCGGCCCACCAGCTGCAGCACCGGCTTGCCCAGTCCCACCGCCTGTTCACTGGCGGTGCCCGCCATCGCCAGCACCAGATCCGCCGCCGCCAGCTGGGCGGCGAAGCCACTCCACACCAGCTCCAGCTCCAGGCCGCACCGATGACGCAGCCCCCGGCCCCCGCCGGCTGCGGCCGCTGGCTCCCAGCCCAGGGGGGCTGCCAGCTGCTGGATGGCTGCCGCCGTCAAGCCGCCCACCAGGGCGGCGCTCACCCGCAGCTGCTGCGGGCGCTGCAGTCGGCTGGCCAGGCGGGGCAGCAGCTCCAGCATCAGGGCCAGGTTGTGTTGCGCCTCCGGCAGGCGGCTGCCGGGCAGCAGCAGCAAGCGCTGACTCCACCCTTCATCAATCCTGGGGAGGGCGGGGTTCGCCCCTGTGAGCACCGCATCCAGGAAGGGATTGCCAAGAAAGTGCACCGGCCGCCGCAGCTGGCCACTGAGGTCCTCGCCGCTGAAGCGGTCGCGGGCCCAGATCGCCGCAAAACGGCGGCGGCGCAACAGCCAGCCGCAGGGCCAGGGCAGCCGCAGCCGACCTTCGTAGTGGCTGGAGTAGGCCACCAGATACACGGCCGCCGGTCTGCCGCTCAGCCAGCCGCCCAGCACCGCCACCACATCCCCCACCGCCACCACCAGATCCACCCCCCGGCTGCGGCGCCGCAGCCGGGCCAGTTGCAGGATCACGTGCAGCGTCTGTCCCTCCAGCAGCTCGCGCACCTGGCCGGCCAGGCTGGTGAAGCCCAGGCCGCCGGTGCTGAAGGCGCGGGTGCGACCCAGCACGGCGATACCGCGCTGCCGGTAGGGCTCCCCATGGCCCACCAGGGGCAGCGCCCTCACGGTCACTCCCCGCCGTTGCAGAGCACTGGCGATCAGAGCACCGCTGAGGTCTTCCCCGTGCCCGTTGCTGAGCAGCAGCACCCGGCCCTGGCCCATGGGGGGCTGGGCCCTCAGCTCTGCAGCCAGGCGCGCACCTTCTCCATGGCGCGCCAGCCCGGTTTGCGGTTCAGGCCGTCGTCGATGGAACTGTTCAGCTCCTGGGCCAGATCCGGTGCCATTGCCATCACCCGGTGCACGATCTCGATGTGCTCGCGCACGCCCTTGGCCCCCGTTTCGAGCATCGCCAGGCTGAGGTTGATGCGGGCCTGGGGGTCCTGGGGATTGAGCTTCACCGCCTGGCGGGCGGAGCGCAGGGCGTCGAGGGGTTGGTCGGCCAGCAGCTGCAGCCAGGCCAGACATGTCCAGCCTGCTGACTGGCGGGGCGACTGCCGGGTGATCGCCACGAACTCGGGAATCAGCTCGGCGGGGGCGGTGCCGGCGTTGTAGCGGGCGATGGCCTGGTCGAACTGGGAGTCCGCTGGACTGGCCGTCATGGCAGGGGGGAGGGGATCGCTCGATTCAGATTCCCATGCCACGGCCTTCCCTGCCGCGGCGGCGCAGGCCCTGGGCCGTGGCGGTCAGACCGCGAAGGAGCTGCCACAGCCGCAGGTCTGGGTGGCGTTGGGATTGGAGAAATTGAAGCCGCCGCCGATCAGGGAGCTGGAGAAGTCGAGCTGCATGCCGTAGATGTACAACAGGCTCTTGGGGTCACACACCACCTGGAAGCTGGGGCTGCCGGCCGGTTCGTACACGTAGCACTCGTCATCATCGCGGATGTCGCTGGCCTCCACGAAATCCATCGTGTAGCTCATGCCGCTGCAGCCACCGGAGCGCACGCCCACCCGCAGCACTTTCTCGGTGCCCTCCTGGCGCACCAGCGCGGCGAGCTGTTTCATCGCCGGTTCGCTGATCAGGATGCCCTTGCCGTCCCGGGCGGTGTGGGCGGCGGTGGTTTGGGCAGTTGAAGCCTGGGCCGAAGAGGCCTGGGCCGACGACGGGGCGGATGGCTCGGGTGCGGCGTGGCCGTTCGGCGCTGTGGTGGGCTCGGTCGCCAGATCGGTGCTCATGGCGGGAGGGCGCGGGGCGCGTGGCGGGTTGGCTGGCGATGCTAGGCAGCCAGCCACCTTCTGAGGGTTCACCTCCATAGAGTCAGACCACTGTCCGTAGGTACTCAAGGTGCGCGTCGCCATCGTCGGGGCCGGTTTGGCCGGCCTCTCGGCCGCCGTTGATCTGGTGGACGCTGGCCACCAGGTGGACCTCTACGAGGCCAGGCCGTTCATGGGGGGCAAGGTGGGCAGCTGGGAGGACCCCGACGGCAACCACATCGAGATGGGGTTGCACGTGTTCTTCTTCAATTACGCCAACCTCTTCGCCCTGATGCGCAAGGTGGGGGCGATCGACAACCTGCTCCCCAAGCAGCACACCCACCTGTTCGTGAACCGTGGTGGTGATCTGCGCGATCTCGACTTCCGCTTCCCGATCGGCGCCCCGTTCAACGGCCTCAAGGCCTTCTTCACCACGCCCCAGCTCGACTGGATCGACAAGCTGCGCAACGCCCTGGCCCTGGGCACCAGCCCGATCGTGCGCGGCCTGGTGGATTACGAGGGCGCCATGAGGACGATCCGCGATCTCGACCGGATCAGCTTCAAGCAGTGGTTCCTCAGTCACGGCGGCAGCCCCCGCAGCATCGAGCGGATGTGGGATCCGATCGCCTATGCCCTGGGCTTCATCGACTGCCAGACGATCTCCGCCCGCTGCATGCTCACCATCTTCATGATGTTTGCGGCCAAGACCGAGGCCTCCAAGCTCAACCTGCTCAAGGGATCCCCACACCGCTGGCTCACCGGGCCGATCCTCGACTACATCCAGCAGCGCGGCGGCAGGCTGCATCTGCGCCACCGGGTCAGCGAGGTGCTGTTTGAGGAGGGCGCAGCCGGCGCCGATGGCCAGCCTGCCACCCGGGTGAGCGGCCTGAAGCTCGGCACACCCGAGGGTGAGATCAGCGTGGAGGCCGACACCTACCTGGCTGCCTGCGATGTGCCGGGAATCCAGCGCATGCTCCCGACGGCCTGGCGCCGCTGGCCCATCTTCGACAACATCTACAGACTTGAGGCCGTGCCAGTGGCCACGGTGCAGCTGCGCTACGACGGCTGGGTCACCGAGCTGGGTGAGTCCCCGGCCGCCGCCGCCGCCCGCGGTGATCTGGGCCGCCCCACCGGCCTCGACAATCTCCTCTACACCGCTGACGCCGACTTCAGCTGCTTCGCCGATCTGGCCCTGGCCAGCCCGGCCGACTACCGCAAGCAGGGGCTGGGGTCGCTGCTGCAGTGCGTACTCACCCCCGGCGACCCCTGGATCCCGAAAAAAACCGAGGAGATCGTGGCCCACACCGATGCCCAGGTGCGCGAGCTGTTCCCGTCCTCGCGGCACCTCAACCTGGTGTGGAGCAATGTCGTGAAGCTGGCCCAGTCGCTGTACCGGGAAGCGCCGGGCATGGAGCCCTACCGCCCCGCCCAACGCACTCCGGTGAGCAACTTCTTCCTGGCCGGCAGTTACACCCGCCAGGATTACATCGATTCGATGGAGGGGGCCACCATGAGTGGCAGGCTTGCTGCCGCTGCAATCCTGGACCAGCCGGTGGCCCTGGCCACCAACGCCGCTGCCGCCCTGGCTCCGGTACCCGCTTGATCCCGAGCCATCGGCCGTCAGGCCCCACCCCGCCCCCCGAGGAGCACCGCATGGGCCGTTGGCTCGAACACAGCGTCACCACCACCATCGCGGCCCCGGTGGAGCAGGTGTGGGAGGTGTGGAGCGATCTGGAGGCGATGCCGCGCTGGATGCGCTGGATCGAGTCAGTGGATACTGTCCCCGACGACCCCGATCTCACCGACTGGACCCTGGCCGCCCAGGGCTTCCGGTTCCACTGGAAGGCGCGCATCACCCAGCGGGTGGAGGCCCAGCAGCTGCATTGGGAGTCGGTGGGGGGGCTGGCCACCAAGGGGGCGGTGCGCTTCTATCCCCAGCCGGAGGCCACCACGGTTGTCAAGCTCAGCGTCAGCTACGAATTGCCCGGGGTCTTGGCACCGCTGATGGATCCGAACATTCTGGGGGGCATTGTCACCAAGGAACTTCAGGCCAACCTCGACCGTTTCCGGGATCTGGTTGAACGCTCCCACCGCTGACCTTCCGATGTCGCCGTCTCCTCCAACCGCTCGCTGCCTTCGTGCTTCCGCTCGCCTGCTGATGGCCGCCCTGGCGTCCACCACCCTGCTGCTGGCGGCCTGCTCGCGCGACCAACCCGAAGCTGAACTCGAGGACCCCGCCGCCGAGCTGCCCCCGGCCGCGGTGGATCCGGCGGCCCCAGCGGCGGCGGCCGATGTGAGCGGCTTCACCCCGCTCCCCACCACCAACCAGGTGCTGGCGGCCAACCCCATCGGCCGTAGCGATCCCTTCGCCTCCGACCGCCCGGCTCCCCGACCCGCAGCCCCGGCTCCCGGCACCGCCGCCGCCCAGCCGCAACCGGCCCGACCGGCCCCGCCGCCGCCCCTGCAGCTCCCGCCCGATTTTCGCTTCAGTGGCGTGATCCGCGTCGGCGCCTCGCCCCAGGCCATGGTGCAGTTCGGCCCCAACACCGGTGCGGTGGGCATCGGTGAGCTCGGCGACCACAACACCGACCTGCTGCCCGCCGGCTGGGTGGTCTCCTCCATCGATGTCGACCGGGGCCGCCTGGTGCTCCGTCAGGGGGGCCAGACCGTCACAGCGGAGCTCTGAGCGGCCGCCCCGTCAGCGCCCTGGCGCAGGCCTGCACCAGGCCGCCCAGGTCGTAGGGGTCGGCTTCGGCATCCACCCGGCCCAGACAGCTGCGGCAGCGTTCGCTGGTCTGGGGCCCGATCGACACCACCGCCAGCGGGCGCAGACGGTCCTGCCAGTCGGGGCCGAAGGCCGCTTCCAGGAGCTGGGCCGTGTGCGTCACGGTCTTGCCGCTGCTGAAGGTGATGGCGTCCAGCTGTCCCTGCTGCAACGCCGCCAGGGCGGCACTGGGCAGTCCCGGGGGGCAGCGGGTTTCGTAGGCCGGCACCTCCACCACCCGGGCCCCGGCTGAAGCGAACGCCTCCGCCAGGACCGTACGGCCGCCGCTCTGCACCCGTGGGATCAGCAGCCGTAGCCCCCAGCCCGACACCGGGAAATGCTCCAGCAGGCTGTCGGCCACGAAGGCCGGCGGCACGAAATCGGCCGGTGCCCCCAGCTCCTCCAGCCGGGCGGCGGTTTTGCGGCCCACCGCCGCGATCTTCAGGCCGCCGGGGCGGCGGGCCAGCCGCCGGCCCAGCCGCTGCAACCGCTGCTCCACCGCTTCCACGCCGTTGGCACTGGAGAACACCAACCAGTGAAAGTCGTCCAGCTCCGCCAGGGCGTCATCGAGGGGGCCCCAGGAGTCGGGGGCCGTCACCACCAGCGCCGGCAGGTCCACCACCTCGGCCCCGGCCGCCTCGAACAGCCGGCGGGCGGCCCCCAGCTGGGTTTCGGCCCTGGTCACGGCCACCCGCCGCCCTGCCAACGGGGCCGGGCCCCCGGGGCTGGTTGCAGCCGAGGTCGAGGAGGGATCGGCGGGTGGGGCCATGGCGCAGTAATGCAGGGAGTTGGGAGGGGCTGTGAGCTCAATCGTCGAGTTTCATCAGGGGGCCCAGCCGCCGGCGCAGATCTTCAGCGGCCGCTGCCTGGCCCTGCTGCCGCCAGAGCTGGATGGCCTGGCGGAACCCCTGGCGGGCGCCCTCCAGATCGCCGGCCAGCAGCTGGGCCGCCGCCAGGTTCTGCTGCCATTCCGGCTGGCCGGGATCGAGGCTGATGGCGCGCTGGTAGGCCTCGATTGCGGCTGCCAGATCCCCGCTGCGGCGCTGCACCTGGGCCAGCCGGGCCCAGGCCAGTCCCAGCTCCGGTGCCGCTGCCGTGGCCTCCCGGGCCAGTTGCGCCCCCTCCTCCAGCAGGCTGCGCCCGGCGGCGCTCGCTCCGCCGTCGGCCGCGGCGAGGTCCGCCAGCAGGGCGGCCAGGTTGAGGCGGGCCCCCAGGCTGATGCGCGGCGCCAGGGGCAGGGCCAGGGCCTGGCGGTAGAGCGCGATGGCCCGCCCCGGCTCGTCCGGCGTGCGGGCGATGGCCAGATGCAGCAGCAGCTCGTAGCGCTCGGCCACCGCCGCGGCCGGGCAATGGGCCAGGCCCTGCTCCAGCAGGGCGATGCCGCGGCCGCGCCGCCCTTCGCTCACCTCCAGGCTGCCGAGCTTGGCGCAGGCGTAGGGATCCCCCGGCCGCTGCGCCAGGTCCCGTTCCATCGCCTGGCGCAGGCGGCGCGCCTTTTCTCCGCTGGCCAGCAGCTCCGGCCGGTAGCCGTCGTGCACCAGGGCTGGCTCCGGGCAGTCGGCGATGCGCCAGTGGGGCTCCCTCTGGATCAGCGCCAGCACGCTGTCGTCCACCTGCGCGTGGTAGCGCCCGCTCCAGCCGATCCCGGCATGGCGGCGGAACAGGCGGCTGACACTGGAGTAGGGCGACTGGCGGGCGCCGCGCTCGTGGCGCAGAAGCGTCACCAGCAGCAGATCGGGTTCACGGATCAGCTGCTGGAGCGGCTGCCGCGCTGCGGGCAGCAACTGCTCGTCGGCGTCCAGCACCAGCACCCAGTCACCGCCCACGAGCTCAAGGGCGGCATTGCGGGCCGGTGCGAAATCCCCGGGCCAGGGCAGCTGGTGCACCACGGCGCCGCAGCGCTCGGCGATCGCCACGGTGGCGTCGCTGGAGCCGGTGTCCAGCAGCACCATCTCGTCCACGAAGCCGGCCACCGAGGCCAGGCAGCGCTCCAGCCGTTCGGCCTCGTTGCGCACGATCATCGACAGACTCAGGCTGGGGCGGTGGCTCACGGGCGCCTCAGTCGGTGAACCCGGCCGCTGCCGCAGCGATGGCCTTGCTCCGGTACCTGGCCCCGGCACCGAGCCCCAGGCCGGCCAGCACCTCCTCCTGGGCCAGTGGCATCTGGCCCGGGCTGTGGCCCGCCGGCAGCCCCGGCGGCAGCAGCTCCCGCAGCTCGTCCCAGAGGTAGGGGCTGCCGTACACCACCAGCCCCGCCAGCCGGCCGGCCTTCAGCAGTTGCCCCAGGGCGGCCGGCCAGGGCTCGCTTCCGCCGGCATGGCCGCGGAAGGGATTGCCGCGCACGAACAGTTGCACCAGCACAGGTCCCTCCCCCAGCCGCTCCAGGGCCAGGGGGGCCTGAGGGTCGTCGCTCCAGGGTGAGATGGTGTCGCCGGCCAGCAGGCAGGGGCGGAAACCGGCGGCGGCGGCCACCGTGATGGCCGGGGCTGCCGCCGGCAGAAACGGCGCCTGCAGGGCCTGATCGAGGCGGATCAGGTTCACCCCGCTGCCACCCGCCTCCGGCGGCAGGATCCGGCCGCGGATCTCCAGTGTGGCGCTCACCAGCTTCCGGGCCAGGCCGCCATCAGCCCCAGCCGCCTGGCCGGCATCGGCCGCCGTGCGGCCCAGCCGGGGGAGGCCGGCGAGGGCGGCGCGGCGGCGGGCGACGCTGGCCTCCAGCCGCCCGCGCTCCAGCCGCCCCTCGGCCACGGCCTCGGCGATAGCGTTGATTGCCGCGCGGGCATCGGCCGGCATCAGCACCAGATCGGCACCGGCCTCCAGGGCCAGCACAGCAGCCTCCCCGGCCCCGTAGCGGCCGGCGATGGCCTCCATCACCAGGGCGTCGGTCACCACCAGCCCGGCGAAGCCCAGCTCCTGGCGCAACAGTCCGCTGAGCACCGCCGGCGAGAGGGTGGCGGGACGGTCTGGATCCAGGGCCGGCAGGCCCAGGTGGGCGGTCATCACCGCCGCCACCCCAGCGGCGATCGCGTCACGGAAGGGCGGCAGCTCCACCGCCTCCAGCCGTGAGCGGCTGTGGGGCAGTACCGGCAGCTCCAGGTGGGAATCGCTGTCAGTGTCGCCGTGGCCGGGAAAGTGCTTGGCGCAGCCCAGCACTCCCTCAGCCTGGAGCCCCCGGGTGAAGGCCGCCGCCAGGGCGCCGGCGGTGGCCGGATCCTCCCCCCAGGCGCGCACGTTGATCACCGGATTGGCGGGGTTGTTGTTCACGTCACACACCGGCGCCAGCACCCAGTTGAGCCCCACGGCGCGGGCCTCGCGGCCCGTGCAGTGCCCGTAGCGCTCGGCCAGCCGCAGGGCCCCCTCGGGGCTGTGGCGGTGCAGGCGTCCCAGGGCCAGGGGCGGCACCAGCCAGCTGGCTCCCTCGAAGCGCTGACCCACGCCCTCCTCCACGTCGGCGCAGAGCAGCAGGGGCCGGCCGTCGGCCCAGTGCTGCAGCTGGCCGGTGCGCAGGGCCAGTTCAGCGGAACTGCCGCCCAGCAGGATCACGCCCCCCACCCCGGCCTCCAGCAGGGCCTGCAGCTCGCTGTTGGTCAGTTCCCAGCGGGGATAGCGGCGCTGGTGATCGGCCAGGTGGCCGCTGGCCCGCACCACCAGCAGTTCGGCGATCAGCCGCTGCAGGTCGGCATCCTGCGTGGCCCCAGCGCTCATCGATCGCTGTCGATGGGCCCGGAGGTGGCGTCATCGGGCTCCTCCTTGAGGCTGCGCTGCTGCTCCAGCTTGGAGAGCAGACCCAGCACCGTGCTGCCCTGCTCGATCCCCCGGTCGAGCACGAACACCACCTCGGGCGTGCGGCGCAACTGCAGGCGCCGTCCCAGCTCCCCCTTCACGAAAGTGGTGGCGGAGTTGAGGCCCGCCATCGCCTGGTCGCGGTCGGCGTCGGAGCCGAACACGCTCACGAAGATGCGGCAGTGCTGGAGGTCCCCCGCCACCTCCACCGTGGTGACGCTCACCAGGCCCCGGCCCACCCGCTCATCCCGCAGGCCGCCCTGAAGCAGCTGGCTCACCTCGCGGCGGATCAGGGACGCCACCCGCTCCACCCTTCGGCTCCGTGCCATGGCTATGCCAGAGGTTGGGCGTTCACCATCGCACGCAGGATCAGCCCCAGGCTCAGCAGCCCGCTTACCGCGGCGCCGATCAGGGCCACCGCCGTGACCGGGTTGCTGGCCCTGGCGGCCAGAGGCTCAAACACCGAATTGGCCACCCCCAGTGCCAGGGCGACCAGGTAACGCGGATAGCGCGTCACGTTCAGGAAGAACTCCCTCATGTCATCTCCTAGCGCTGGCTACTCTGCCGCCTGGCACCAGGGCCTGAAGGATGCAGCTGCACCAGTTCCGCCATTCCGCCTTCTGCGAGAAGGTCCGACTGGTGTTGGCGGCCAAGGGCCTCGACTACACCGTTGTGGAGGTTACCCCGGGTCTGGGCCAGCTCGAGCTGTTCCGGCTCTCCGGCCAGCGTCAGGTGCCGGTGCTGGTGGATGGCTCCGAGGTGATCGCCGACTCCACCGCGATCGCCCTGCACCTCGAGCGTCACCACCCACTCCCGGCCCTGCTGCCGGCAGATCCCGCCGAGCGGGCGCAGGTGCTGCTGCTGGAGGACTGGGCCGACACCGCCCTCGCCGCCGGTTGCCGCCTGGCGCTGCTGCAGGCCGCCGGTGCCGATCCAGTGCTGCGCACCGCCCTGCTGCCCGATGCCACGCCCGCCCCGCTGCGCCAGCTGGTGTCGGGGCTGCCCAGTGGGGTGATGGGAGGCATGGGCGAAGCCATCGGTGAGATGGTCGGCCCGCAGCACCGCCGCCAGCTACAGGGCAACCTCGAGCAGCTGGCCCAGCTCACGGCGGCCCGCCCCCACCTGGTAGGGGACAAGCTCAGCCTGGCGGATCTGGCGGTGGTGGCCCAACTCTCGCTGCTCCGCTTCCCGGCCAGCAGCGGTGCGCCGCTGGCGGGGCGGGGGGTGAGCGGCATCGCCGACAACCCTGTACTCGAGCCGCTGTTCAACTGGCGGGATCAGGTGCTGGCCCAGCTCGCACCAGGCTGATCTCCAGCTCCTCGCCCCCCTCAGCTCTGGCGTACAGCCCCAGGGCCGGCGAGGCATAGCGGGCCTGCCACTGCTGGCCACTGATGTGGTCGCGATCGAGCCGCTGGAAGCGGCTGAGGGTTTCCACCCGGCTCACCACCGGTTCGCCGGCGCCATGCAGCATCTGCAGGCTCAGCTCATCGGCCAGAAACAGCCCCCTGCGAGGCTCTCCGTGCGTCGCCCCAGCACCCGGCCGCGGCCATCGCGGATGAACCGCACCTGGTAGCGGCTGCCGTCACTGGCCTGCACCTCCCAGCTGCCGGCAAACCAGTCGGGGTCGTGGAGGTTGCGGCGCCCCGGCCGCTCCAGGGGCGCCGGCAGGGGATCAGGCGGGCCAGGATGCCACCAGGCGCTGCCTTTGCCATGTCCGATCCCCTGCTGCGGGAGCTCGATCATTACGTGGTGCTGGAGCCCGGCGCCGCCGAGCGCATCCTCACCGCTGCCGAAACCCTGGCCTGGCTGGAGGCCCGGCTGGCCGGCCTGGCGGAGGTGCCCGCCGATCTGCGCGACCTGCCCTCCCACGCTGAGCAGGCCGAGCGGCTGCTGGACACCGCCTGCCAGCTGGAGCTTGAACCGGGCCGCAGTGTGCAGTGGTTTGCGGTGCGGCTGGAGCCCCCTGGCCCGGCCTGAGCCGCCTGTTCAGTTGAGTGACGTGGTCGTGCGCCCGTCGCCGTCGCGCAATTGCACGCCGCCGCCGGGCGGCTGGGGACCCTGGCGCAGGATCCCCGGCAAGGCCTCCAGCACGTGTTCCGCCACCTCCCGCACTGGCTCGTCGCCCTGCTGGATGCGCAGGTCGGCCTGCCCGTAGAGCGGCAGCCGCTCGGCCAGGAGAGACCGCAGACGCGCTTCGGGATCCTCGCTGTTCAGCAGGGGCCGCTGGCTGGAGTCCTGGCGCAGGCGCGCCAGCAGCCGTTCAGCCGGGGCGTCCAGCCACACCACCACGCCCTGGCGCAGGTGCCCCCAGTTCTGGGGCCGGGTCACCACGCCTCCGCCGGTGGCCACCACCAGGGAATGCCAGGCGCTGATCTCACTCAGCACCGCCGTTTCCAGATCCCGGAAGCCGGCCTCGCCGTCACTGGCGAAGATCTCCGGGATCGTGCGTCCCGCCACCCCTTCCAGGGCGGTGTCGGCATCGAGGAAGCGGTAGCCCAGGGCCTCGGCCAGGGGCCGGCCGACGGCGCTCTTGCCGGAGCCCATCATTCCCACCAGGTAGAGGTTGAGCCCCTGCAGCCGCCGGGCCAGCTCAAGGTGGGTGGGGCCGGCCATGACCAGTCGTCGGCTGATGGGAAGGCGTTTCTAGGATGGAGCACCTGATCGCGAGGCCATGCCGGCAAGCGCAACGGCCCCCCATCCGGCGCCTGAGCCCTACCTCTACGGGGGCGAGGGCCGTTCAGCCCGTCCCCACGGCCAGGGCCGCCCCTGCGTGATCACACGGCGGGCCACCTTCAGCTCCAGCCACCGCTACTGGCTGCCCGAGCTCAGCCTCGAGCAGAACGAAGCCCGCTTCGGTGTCTGCAGCCTCGCCCCCGGCCATGGCCACAACTACGAGCTGGTCGTGGCCATGGGTGGTGGTCTGGATGCCGACGGCATGGTGCTCAACCTCTCGGAGGTGAAGCACGCCATCCGCTCCCAGGTGAGTGCCCAGCTCGATTTCCGCTGCCTCAATGAGGTCTGGCCGGAATTCGATGTGTCCCGGCCCGAGGGGCTGCTGCCCACCACCGAGGCCCTTGGCCAGGCCATCTGGACCCGCCTGGCTCCCCTGATCCCCCTGGTGGGTCTGCGCCTCTACGAACAGGCCAACCTCTGGGTGGATCTGCTGCCTCCAGCCGCCACCTCCAGCGCCCCAGCCCCCAGCACTCCCAACCTCGCCGCCCCGATGGAAGCCTTCCTCTCGATCCGCACCCACTTCGCCGCGGCCCACCGGCTGGCCCGCCCCGAGCTCAGCCAGAGCGAGAACGAGGCCATCTACGGCAAGTGCGCCCGGCCCCACGGCCACGGCCACAACTACCTGCTCGATGTCACCGTGCGCGGGCGCGTCGATCCCCGCACCGGCATGGTGTGCGATCTGGCGGCCCTGCAGCAGCTGGTGGACGACCTGGTGGTGGAACCCTTCGACCACACCTTCCTGAACAAGGACGTGGCCCACTTCGCCACCACCGTGCCCACGGCGGAGAACATCGCCCTGCACATTTCCGATCTGCTCAGCGCTCCGATCGCTGGACTCGGCGCCAGCCTGCACAAGGTGCGCCTGCAGGAGAGCCCCAACAACGCCGCCGAGGTGTTTGCCGAGGTGCCCCAGCTGGAGATGCGCCCCGCCGCCCTGGAGGCCCTGGCCGCTGTCTGAAGTCGGCCCCGCTGGCCCCTGGCTGCGGCTGGTGCTGGCCGTCAGCCTCGACGGACGCCTGGCCCCTCCCGCCGGCGGTGCTGCCCAGCTCGGGGGCAGGGGTGACCGCCGGGCCCTGGAAGAGGCCCTGGCCTGGGCCGATGCCGCCCTACTCGGTGCTGAAACCCTGCGCCGCCATGGCAGCACCTGCCTGATCCATGCCCCCGACCTGCTTGCCGAGCGAGTCCGGCAAGGCCGCCATGCCCAGCCGCCAGCCCTGGTGCTGAGTCGCAGCGGTCAGATCCCGGGAGATCTTCCCTTCTGGTGCCAACCGTTGCAGCGCTGGTGGCTGACGCCGGCCGCCCCCATGCCGCCCACACCCCCAGCGGCGTGTTCAGGCTGGCACCGCCAGCTGGGGTTCAGCTCCTGGCCCCAGCTGCGCCAGGCCCTGGCGGCCGAGGGGCTGCAGCGGCTGGTGCTGCTGGGCGGCGCCCAACTGGCCGGCCAGCTGCTGGCGGCCGCTCAGGTGGATGAACTGCAGCTCAGCCTCTGTCCTCTGCTGCTGGGTGGACCCCACAGCTGGCTGCCCGCATCCCAGAGCCTGCCTCCAGGCCAGTGGCAGCTCCTGGAGCAACGGTCCCTGGGAGACGATGAACTGCTGCTGCGCTATTGCCGGCGTCCACTGCCAGGCGATTAGCGGCGGGTTGACCTGAAGCGCTCGGCCAGTTGCTGCAGCGACAGGCCCTCCAGGCTTGCCGCCGGCAGACCTACCAGCTGGGCGATGCAGCGTTTCACGATGCGCTCACTCTCCGGTCCCAGCTCCTGCCGCAGCAGCTCCCCCAGCACCGTCAGTTCCTTGCCGCTTGTCGCTGTTTCCCGCACCAGGCAGCGGCTGGTGGGGGCGGCAAGCCCGCGGCAAGGCTGCTCCAGTTGTTTGGTCAGTTCAGGGATGCTGCCCGCCAGGGCATCCACACAGGTCCGGGTGATGCGGGTTTCCAGCTGGGGGCGCATCAGGTCCAGCACGGGTTTCATCAGGCTGGCCTGGGCTGGGCTGGGCTGCAGGGCGGCCAGCGCCGCCAGCAGCAGCAGACGGGGATGGAGCAGGGGCACGGGCGGCATGGCCGGGGCGGAGATGGTTAGTTTTGCCTGGACCCGCCGCCGCGGCCGTGGCCGAGCTGCAAGCCCGCTGGCATCAGTCCACCGCTGAGGTTCCTGCAGCGGCCTGGGATGGCCTGTTGCAGCCCGACCACCTGCCGTTTTACCGCTGGCGTTGGCTCAGGGAACTGGAGGCCAGCGGCAGCATCGTGCCCCGCCAGGGCTGGAAGCCCTGCCATCTGGGCCTCTGGCGCGGCGACGAGCTGGTGGCCCTGGCCCCCCTCTACCTCAAGGGGCACAGCTATGGGGAGTTCGTGTTCGATCAGAGCTTCGCCCAGCTGGCCGGCCAGCTGGGGCTGCGCTACTACCCCAAGCTGGTGGGCATGAGCCCGGTGAGCCCGGTGCAGGGCTACCGCTTTCTGATCGCCGCCGGCGAGGACGGAGTTGAGCTCACAGCCTTGATGCTGGAGCTGATCGACGGCTTCTGCCAGCGCAACGGCATCCTCAGCTGCAACTTTCTCTACGTGGATCCAACCTGGCGGGCGCTGGCGGAGGCCGCGGGCTGCGCCACCTGGATCAACCAGCAGAGCCAGTGGAGCAACCCCGGTCATGCTGATTTCAGCGACTACCTGGCCAGCTTCAACGCCAATCAGCGCCGCAACATCAAGCGCGAACGCAAGGCCGTGGCCGCAGCCGGCCTCAGCGTCACCCCCCTGGAGGGGGAGGGGATCGCGCCGGAGCTGGTGGGCCGCATGCACGACTTCTACGCCCAGCACTGCGCCCGCTGGGGCCCCTGGGGCAGCAAGTATCTGAGTGAGGCCTTCTTCGAGGCCCTGGCCCACGACCGTGAGCTGCGCTCCCATCTGGTGCTGTTCAGTGCTCACCACGGCGATCCAGCCGACCCGGTGGCCATGTCGCTGTGTGTGCGCGGTGGTGACCACCTCTGGGGCCGCTACTGGGGCAGTGAGGTGGAGATCGACTGCCTGCACTTCGAGGTGTGTTACTACGCCCCGATCGAGTGGGCGATTGCCAACGGCATCCGCCATTTCGATCCCGGCGCCGGCGGCAGCCACAAGCGCCGCCGCGGTTTCGTGGCCCAGCCCCGTTCCAGCCTGCACCGTTGGAGCGATCCCCGCTTCGCTGCCATCCTGCGCGACTGGCTGCCGGGGGCCAACGCCGCGATGGCGCGCGAGATCGAGGCCATCAACGCCGAGCTGCCGTTCACCGCTGCCTACGATCCACCCCATGCCCCAGTTCTGCGATCCGAGCCAGCGACGTGAGCTCGACGAGCGCCTCTCCCAGCGCTTCATCGACCTCGATCCGGCGGGCTATTTCCTGATCAAGCTCGACCGCCGGGCCGGTGAGCTGATCGCCGAGCACTTCGGCAATGGCATCGATGAGCGGGGTCTGGCCACCGATCCGGCCACTGGCGAGGTGATCAGTTGCCGCGGCGCCGGCCCGCGCACCCCCCTGGCCACCTACCGGGCCCGCAGCGCCAAGGAACTGGGCATCGCCCTCACCGAAGGGCCGGGCCCCCATCCCCTCAGCCGCGTCGACCACGCCCTCTACCTGGGGCGCGAATTGCAGAAGGCGGAAGCGGCCCTGGACTCCGGCACCGATTACGTGCAGGACTGAGGGGCGGGTGGCTCAGTTGGGCACGAGCACCGGCTCGGCCGTCACCCGGGCGGTCTCCGGCGGTTCGGGTGGCAGCAGGGCCAGCTGCTCCTCGATCTCCCGCCGCACGATGCCGCGGTATTCGAGGAAGTGTTCGTTGTGGGCCAGGATGGAAACAAAGCCGGTGAAGCGGGCTGGGTTGTGGAGTGCCATGCCCAGCAGGGCACGCCAGAACCGCCAGCGGGTGCTGCGGCGGATCCCCTGGCGCCACACGACGATCGCCAGGGCGCGCAGATCTATCCAGGAGATCCCTCTCTCAGAGGAGCTGGTCTGGACGCTGGGGGAGTTCTCCTGGCGAATCTGCCTGTAGCGCTGGGGCGGCAGCTTCAGGAAGTAGTGATACACGCGCTCGATGTAGGCGTGGGGCTCATAGAGCGCCGCGAACGCCTCCATGTATTCGCTGGCGATGTCGCGGATCGGCCTGGTGGGCACGAAATTGAGCAGGTTGGTCTGGTTCACCCCCTTGGCGGCGGCGGAGTCCTGGATCAGCCGCCCCTCCTGCTCCAGCCGCGTCCACATGGCGGTGTTGGGCAGGGCCTGCAGCATGCCCATCATCGCGTGGGGGATACCGGTGCGGGTCACGAACTCCACGATCCGGTTGCCGGCCCCGCGCTGTTCGCCGTCGAAGCCCACGATGAAGCCTGCCATCACCCGCAGGCCGCTGGCGGTGATCTTCTCCACCGACTCCTCCAGGGAGCTGCGGGTGTTCTGCAGCTTGCGGGCCGTCTCCAGGCTCGCCGCATCCGGCGTTTCGATCCCCAGGAACACGCTCTCGAAGCGGCATTCCACCATCTGGTCCATCAGCTCCTGGTCGGCCGCCAGATCCACCGAGGCCTCGGTGGCGAAGCTGAACGGATAGCCGTGCTCGATCTGCCACTGGCGCAGGGCCGGCAGCAGCAGCTTCACGTTGCGCTTGTTGCCGATGAAATTGTCGTCCACGAGAAACACCGAGCGTCGCCAGCCCAGCTCATAGAGGCATTGCAGTTCGGCTACCAGTTGCTCGGGAGTCTTGGTTCGGGGTTTGCGGCCGTAGAGCACGATGATGTCGCAGAACTCGCAGTTGAACGGGCACCCTCGCGAGAATTGCACCGACATCTCCGAATAGGCGTCGAGCTCGAGCAGGTCGAAGCGCGGCACCGGGGTGGACGTCACATCGGGCTTCTCCCCATTGGCCGTGAAGCGGCCGCTGGTGTCGCCCCGCTCCAGGGCCTCCACGAACAGCGGCAGGGTGATCTCGCCTTCATCCAGCACCTTGAAGTCGGCCAGCTCAAGCTCGGGGGCGTCCGGGGTGGAGCTGGCAAACGGGCCACCCACCGCCACCGGCAGGCCGCGGGCCTTGGCGCGGGCGATCTGCTCGGCCATGTCGGCCTTCTGCACGATCATCCCGGAAATCACCACCAGCTCCGCCCAGTCCCAGTCGGCCGCCGTGACCTCGCGCACATTCCGATCCACCAGCTTCATCTCCCAGCTCTGGGGAAGCAGGGCGGCAACGGTGACAAGGCCCAGCGGCGGTAGCAGCACCTTGCGGTTGATCAGCTCCAGGATCTTTTCGTAGCTCCAGAACGTCTTCGGAAACTCGGGGTAGATGAGGAGGGTGCGCATGAACAGCTCTGGCAGGGGGGAGCAGCACGATCGCTGGCGCGGCGCTGGAGCACTCGTGCCGCTAACGCTAGTGGGATTGACCGGATTCCTCAGGTGGACCACATCCAGTAGTGGATCTCCGGCCCGAAGCCCCCGAGGGCCGGGCCTGGTGTGCCGGAGCTCTGCTGTAATGGCCTCATTCCTCTGACGGCAACGGCCATGGGCGCGGCGATCTATCTGGCACTGGTGGGCGGCGGGCTGGTGGCCGCCATCGCCGCCTCCTTCGTGCTGCGTGGCATCAAGCTGATCTGATCGCCGCCAGGGCGTCATCCACCATCGCCCCGGCGCCCACCACCTGGCCGATCAGGTCGTAGGTGTCGGTGGCCGTGATGCGCACCGGCACCATCGTGCCCGGTGCGGCGCAGAGGCCACCCTCGCCGGGCAGGACGCGCACCTCGCCATCCACCTCGGGGGCGAATCGGGCGCAGCGGCCCAGCATCTCGCCGCTGCTCGGGTTCTCCTGCTCGATCAGCACATCCACGATCCGCCCAACCCAGCTGGCGTTGCGCGCGGCGGCGATCGGCTGCTGCAGGGCCATCAACCGGTCCTTGCGTTCCCGGGCCACCTCGGCTGGCACCTGGTTGGGCAGCGCGGCGGCTGGCGTGCCCTCCTCGCTCGAGAAGGTGAACACGCCCACGTGGTCGAAGCGCTGCTCGGCCACGAACTCCAGCAGGTGCTGGAACTGCTCCTCGGTCTCGCCGGGGAAGCCCACGATGAATGTGGTGCGCAGCACGGCGTCGGGCAGTTGCTCGCGGATACGGCGCAGCACACCAGCGGTCACGTCGGCCTGCCAGGGGCGGTTCATGCCCCGCAGCACCTCCGGATGGCTGTGCTGCAGCGGCAGATCGAGATAGGGCAGCACGTTGGGCACGTCCCGGTAGGCCGCCAGCACCTCGGCGGTGAGTCCGGTGGGGTAGGCGTAGTGCACCCGGATCCAGGGGATCTCCACCTCCCCCAGCGCCCGCAGCAGCTCGGCCAGCTGGGGTTTGCCATAGAGGTCGAGGCCGTAGTTGGTGGTGATCTGGCTGATCAGCACCAGCTCCTGCACCCCCTGCGCGGCCAGTTGGCGGGCCTCAGCCACGATGCTCTCGATCGGCCGCGAGCGCTGGTCGCCGCGCAGGTGGGGAATGATGCAGAAGGCGCAGCGGTAGTCGCAGCCCTCCGCCACCTTCAGGTAGGCCACCGCTTCGGTGGTGGTGCGGTAGCGGGGCAGGTGCTCATCGCCCACGAAGGTGGGCATGGCGCTCACCTGGTTGACCCGCTCGCCGGCCTCCACCCGCTCCAGCACCGACACGATGTGCTGGTAGTCGCCGGTGCCCACGATCGCCCGGGCCTCCGGCAGGCTCTCGAGCAGTTCCTCCTGGAAGTGCTGGGCCAGGCAGCCGGCGATGATCAGCTCCTTGCCCTGCTCCGCCAGTTCCACCAGTGTGCGCACCGACTCCTCGCGGGCGTCCTGGATGAAGCTGCAGGTGTTCACCACCACCACCGAGGCCTCGCTCTCGTCGGCGCTGACGCCGTAGCCGGCCTCCGCCAGCAGTCCGAGCATGTGCTCGGTGTCCACCCGGTTCTTCTCGCAGCCGAGATGGGTGAAAGCCACGGTCTGGCGGGGCGCGCCGCCCGCTCGGGCGGCGGCGGATCGCGTGGGGCGGCTGGCGGTCATGGGCGTTCTGGGCCGATCCCCCACCCTATGGGCCAGGGGCGGAGTCGCGGCGATGGCTGCGAGAATGCCCCCACTGCCCGATGCCCGTGACCTCCAGCCGCCTCAGCGAACGCCTCAGCTCCAGCCGCCGCCGCAGTGACTCCGGCAACCGCTGGGTGCGGGTGGTGATGGCGGTGCTGGCCACCGTGGGTCTGGTCGACACCGGCACGATCACCCTGGAGCGCTGGGGCCTGTTCGGCAATCTCAGCTGCCCCGGTGGTGGCGACGGTTGCGACATGGTGCTGGCCAGCCCCTGGGGCTCGGTGCTGGGTCAGCCCCTGTCGCTGTTTGGTTTTCTGGCCTACGGCGCCGTGCTGCTGCTGGCTCTGCTGCCGCTGCTGCTGCGGGGTGAGTCGCGGACCCGGCTGGCCCCTCTGAGCTGGTGGGGTCTGCTGCTGCTCAGCACCGGCATGGCGGTGTTCAGCCTCGTGCTGATGGGCGTGATGGTGTTCAAGATCCAGGCCTTCTGCTTCTTCTGCGTGCTCTCGGCGCTGCTGAGCCTGGCCCTGTTCGTGCTCAGCCTGATTGGTGGTGACTGGCCCGACCGCGGTCAGCTGCTGTTCCGCCTCGTGGTGGTGGCGCTGGTGGTGTCCCTTGGCGGCCTGGGCTGGGCAGCGGCCGCCGACCCCTCCGACGCCTCCATCGCCGACGGCCGCGCCGCCCCACCGGTCACCACCACCAGCACTCCGGAGACGATCGCCCTGGCCGAGCACCTCACCGCCACCGGTGCCGTGATGTATTCCGCCTACTGGTGCCCCCACTGCCTCGACCAGAAGAAGCTTTTCGGCAAGGAGGCCACCGAGCGTCTCAGGGTGATCGAGTGCGCCGCTGATGGCCGCGACAACCAGGCCGAGCTCTGCAAGAGCAAAAACATCGAGGGCTTCCCCAGCTGGGAGATTGATGGCCGGCTGGAAGCTGGTGCCAAGCCCTTGGAACGCCTGGCCGAGCTCAGCGGCTTCGGGCCCTCCTGAGTCTCAGGCCGTCCTGACGGCGGCGGTGCGGATGCCGCAATGGCGCTGCTGCAGCGAATGCCTTTGCCAGTAGGGCACCGGGCACGGGGCATCGGTGCGGAAATGGCCGCCGCGGCTCTCCTGCCGGAACAGGGCCGCCTCGATCAGCAGCTCTGCCAGGGTGAGGCGTTGATGCCACTCCTGCAGGCTGGCCAGTCTCAGGCCCTCGTTTCCGTTCAGGTCCAGCCAGATCCTGCGGGGCAGCTGCCGCAGCCAACGCCAGCTGGGATCGGCCTCCACCTCCTGCCGCTCACGGCGTACACGCGAGAGGGCCTGGCCCAGGTCGTGGCCGCGGCGTTCCACGCCGGCCACCCGCCAGCAGAGATCGCGAAGATTGGCGATCCGCCATTCGAGAGTGAATGGATCGGGCAGCGGCCCCGGCAGCCCCCTCCCCTGGTACTCGGGAGCTGGGGCCGGCTCCTGGATGGGGGGCTGCAGCCGGATGTGGCGCAGCTGGCCGGCAAACACCAGGCACTCCATCAGGGAGTTGCTGGCCAGGCGGTTGGCTCCGTGCACGCCCGTGCAGGCCACCTCCCCCACGGCGTAGAGGCCGGCCACGCTGGTGGCCGCATCGAGATCGGTGGCCACACCGCCCATCCAGTAATGGGCGGCCGGCGCCACCGGCAGCGGCTCCTGCAGCGGCTCCAGGCCCAGGGCCCTGCAGCGTCCCAGGATCGTGGGGAACTGGTGTTCCAGTCGCGTCTCCCCCACGGGCCGCAGGTCGAGCCAGAGGTGATCCACCCCCTGCGCCTGCATCGTCCGCGCCAGGGCCCGGCTCACCTGGTCGCGGGGGGCCAGATCACCCCCCTTCAGTCGGCTCACCGGGCTGTTCCCCTGGCGGTCCCGCAGCCGGGCCCCCTCTCCCCGCACCGCCTCCGAAATCAGGAAGTGGGGGGCGCCGGGAAGCATCAGGGCGGTGGGATGGAACTGCACGAACTCCAGGTCGCGCACCGCCGCGCCGGCCTGCCAGGCCATGGCCACCCCATCCCCGCTGGACTGCGAGGGATTGGTGGTGTGGGCGAACAGGTGGCCGCCGCCACCGGTGGCCAGCACCACCGCCCGGGCCCGCAGCCAGCCCACCCGCCCTTCGCAGAGCACCTGCAGGCCCCGGCAGCGCCCCGCCTCCACCCACAGCTGCAGAGCCACACTGTGATCGAGCTGCCGCAGCCCGGGCCGTTGCCGCACCTCCCGCTCCAGTGCATCCACCAGGGCGCCGCCGGTGCGGTCCTGGGCATGGAGCACCCGGCGGTGGCTGTGGGCGGCTTCCAGTGTGGTGCTCAGCCGGCCGCCGTCGCGGTCGAAGGCCATGCCCAGTTCCAGCAGCCGCTGCACGCAGGCCGGGGCCTGATGCACCAGCAGCTCCACCGCGTCGTGGTCGCACAGGCCCGCTCCGGCCCGCAGGGTGTCATCCCGGTGGCTGGCGAAGCTGTCCTCCGCCGCGGTCACGGCGGCAATGCCCCCCTGGGCCCAGCGACTGGCTGATCGCGGTTGCCGCTCCTTGTTGAGCAGCAGCACGCTCAGCTGCCGGGGGAGTTCCAGGCAGGCCATCAGGCCGGCGGCGCCCCCACCCACCACCACCACGTCCCACACCCGCTGGAGGTCATCGCGGTGCTGTTGGGATCGCTGCTGCTGCGCGAGGTGATCGACCATGGCCGCAGGTGGCTCCCCGGCAGCAGCCGGCATGAAAAAGCCGCCGGCAGGCCCGACGGCTGTCAACGGTTTGGTGAGTGTAGGGAGACCTGTTCAGCGGGCTCAAGGGCTCCTGGAAGGTGATCAGCGGTACTGGCCGTCGTTGATGCGATCAAAGCCCTCGTTGAGAGCGATTTCAGCGGGAGTCACCGTGAAATTGTCCTTGTATTTGTTGAACAGTTCGCGCTGGCGATCCGTGAGGTCGAGATTCAGCACATCATCCACGCTGTCGTAGGGGCCGCCCAGCACGATTTTTCCGGCCAGGGTGGGATACATCCCGGGGAACGACTGAAAGCGCCGCACGGAGCTGTTGTTGAGATCCACCTTGTCGCCCCGCTCGGCGAGCTTGTCATCGGCGCGGTTGCGGAGTTCGGCTGCCTGAGCGGAGGGCGCGAGTGCAAGCCCCACCAGCAGACCCACTAGAAGCACTCCACTCATCAGCCAGGCCACCAGCCTTTTCATCGCGAAACACCGAGATCGGGAAGGGAGTTCGGGTGGTCAGGTCCACCCATGGCAACGTTACCGAACGGTCTGATCGGCCCCCCGGCCGTGGCGGTGGCGCTTCGCGTTTCTTCAGATGCAGCCAGGCTTCACACCAGGCCGCTGAGCCGGGGGGCCAGCAGGGCCAGCAGAACGAACAGACCATCCACGGCCAGGGTGGTGGCCAGGGCAGCCCCGGCCACCCTTCCGCTGTCGCCCTGGCGCCAGCACCAGCGGCTGAGCTGAATCAGGATCCCCCCCAGGCCGGCAATCACCAGCAGCGACCCTGGCCGCAGCACTGCCTCTGCTCCGCTCTGGAGCAGCGCGCCGGCCTGATCCGGTTCGGCGGCCAAGGCCTGGGGCCAGAGCGGCATCAGGCCGGTGAGGGCGATGGCGGCATCGGTGGCGGCGGTGCCCAGCAGGGAGCCCAGATAAAACCCGCAGGCGAGCCGCCAGCGGCTGTCCAGGCCGGCCAGGGCCAGGGGCAGGGCGAAGGCCTCCAGGGGCAGGTGGTAGATGGGGTGCAGCCGTTCCCAGCCCCAGAAGAGGGACCCCGCCAGCCAGCTGCCGCAGAAGCCCACCAGCAGCTCCCCAGCCCGCCTTCGGCGGGGATCACCGCTGTGGGCCAGCAGCAGGGCCACCGTGAGCAGCGGTGCGGTGAAGGCCGCGGCCGTGAAGGGGCTGTGCCGAACCCAGGGGGCCTGGAGAAACACCGGCAGGGTCACCAGTACTGCGCTGAGCAGGGGCAAGGCGCGGACCGCTGCCATGGCCGCAGTCCTGGGCCCCACGGCGACTCCCCGGGGTAGGGGCCTGCTCGCTGCGCTGGGGGTGCCCGCGATCACCAGGTCTGTGAAGAAAGATGTGCAACCTTAAGGGTTATCGGGCGCGCCACCGCCATAGGGTCTGGGGGATTCAGATTTTTCATGGATTTGTTGCTCCACCTCTGGTCGCACGCCATGCCGGTGCTGGCGGCCGCTGGCCCAGCTGATGGGGGCTCAGGTGTGGCCCTGGGCGGTGGCGCTGAGCTGGGCTTCGCCGAGGCCTGCTGGCGCGCCCTGGTACTTGGCGTGGTGCAGGGTTTCACCGAATTTCTGCCCATCAGCAGCACCGCCCACGTTCAGGTGGTACCGATGCTGTTGGGCTGGGGTGACCCGGGGGTGTCGGCGATCGCGGTGATCCAGCTCGGCAGCATCGCCGCGATCCTGGCCTATTTTTGGCACGACCTCGGCCAGGTGCTCAGGGGGGTCAGCCGGGCGTTGCGCGAGGGCCGCTGGGGCTCCACCGATGCCCGCATGGGCATCGCCATCGCCGTCGGCACCATCCCAATCGTGCTGGCCGGGATGGCGATCAAGCTCTGGGTTCCCGACTACGACAACTCCCCCCTGCGCAGCCTCCCCGCCGTGGCGATCGTGTCGATCGTGATGGCCCTGTTGCTCGGCCTGGCGGAACTGGTGGGCAGCCGGCGGCGCCATCTCGACGACGTGCAGACCCGCGATGGCTGGATCGTCGGCCTGGCCCAGGCCCTGGCGGTGATTCCCGGCGTGTCCAGGGCCGGCAGCACCCTCACCGCCTCCCTGTTCGACGGCTGGGAGCGCACCGCCGCGGCGCGGTTCTCGTTTCTGATGGGAATCCCCGCCATCACCCTGGCCGGGGTGGTGGAACTGCGCGATGCCTTCAGCACGCCGGCAAGCCCGGACGGCGCCACCACCATGGCTGCTATCGGCCCCATGCCCATGCTGCTGGGGATTGTCGTCTCCGCCCTGGTGTCGTGGCTGTCGATCGCCTGGCTGCTGCGCTTCCTGCAGCACCACAGCACCTGGGTTTTCGTGATCTACCGGCTGGTGTTCGGGATCGCCATCCTGCTCTGGCTGCGCGCCACAGTGGGCGGCTGACGCCTGCCCATCAGCCCGACTCCCCGCCATGTGGAACGAACCCTCCGCCGGGATTGCGGTGGCCGTCAATGCCCAGGCCGAGCAGGCACTGGCGGGTCAACGGCCCAGCCGCCTGCCCCAGCCGGCCGTGGTGGCCACGGTGGAGCCGGGTTCGATCGGCGAGGAGCTGGGCTTTCAGCCCGGCGACCGCCTGCTCAGCATCAATGGCCAGCGGCCCCGCGACCTGATCGATCTGCAGCTGCTCGCGGGTGACGAGGAGCTGGTGCTGGTGGTGCAGGATCCCGACGGCAGCCAGCACACGATCGAGCTGGAAAAGGATGCCGACCAGACCCTTGGGCTGGGCTTCACCGAGGCCCTCTTTGACGGCCTCAAGCAGTGCAACAACGCCTGCCCGTTCTGCTTCATCGATCAGCAGCCCCCAGGCCGCCGCCGCAGCCTCTACCTCAAGGACGACGATTACCGCCTGAGCTTTCTCTACGGCTCCTACCTCACCCTCACCAACCTCACCGAGGCCGACTGGCGGCGGATCGAGCAGCAGCGGCTCTCACCGCTCTATGTTTCCGTCCATGCCACCGACCCCGAGCTGCGCAGCCGTCTGCTGGTGAACCCGCGGGCGGGGCTGCTGCTCGATCAGCTCGCCTGGTTCTCCAAGCGCAACCTGCAGATCCATGCCCAGGTGGTGGTGTGCCCCGGCCTCAACGATGGCCCGGCCCTGGCGCGCACGCTCACGGATCTGGCCAGGTTCGCCGCGGGGGAGTGGCCCGCGGTGCTCTCCGCCGCGGTGGTGCCGCTGGGGCTCACCCGCTTCCGGCCGGCCGGCGACGCCCTGGTGCCGGTGGATCGCGACTGCGCCCGCCGGGTGATTGCCCAGGTGGAACCGCTTCAGGAGCGTTTCCGCCACCGGCTCGGCAGCCGCTTCGCCTGGTTGTCCGATGAGTGGTACCTGCTGGCCGGCCTGCCCCTGCCCCCCCGGCGCCAGTACGAAGACCTGCCGCAACAGGAAAACGGTGTGGGCAGCATCCGCGCCTTCCTGGAGTCGCTCGATCAGGCCACTGTTTCCCTGCCGGCCCGTCTGCATCGCCCCCGCCGGCTGAGCTGGGTGGTGGGGGCTCTGGTGGCCGAAGCCCTCCAGCCCGTGGTGGAGCGTCTCAACCGGGTGGAGGGTCTGGAGCTGATGCTCCACGGCCTGCCCAGCCCCTACTGGGGCCAGCAGCAGGTGGTCACCGGACTGCTCACCGGCTCCGACCTGCTCAGCGGCCTTGCCGGGCGGGATCTGGGCGAGGGGCTGCTGCTGCCTGCGGTGATGCTGCGCCAGGGCGAGCCGGTGTTTCTCGACGACCTGCGCCTCGACGACCTGGAAGCCCGCCTGCCGGTGCCGGTGCAGCTGGTGCATGGAGCCGCTGATCTGGTGGCTGCCTGCACGGGTGCAACCCGCCAGGATCCTTAAACTCCCGCTGCACCGTGCGCGCCGGCGTGACCCACTCCGCTCTTCGACTGGTTCTTCTTGGAGCGCTGGGTCTGCCCCTGGCCAGTGGGGCTGTGATTGCCGAAGAGCGCTCCGCTGCGGATGGCGATGGTCAGGCGCTGGAAGCTGAGCCTGCCCCGGCCGCTCAGGAGTCCACGGGCCCGCCTGTGTATCGCCCCTCTGCCCTGCCCGATGCGATCGACGTCAAGGGTGAGCGGCCCCGGGTGAATCCGCGTCTGGTGGCGCCTGCCGCCACGGAGCTGGGCCCAGACCTTGAGGATCTGCCGGCACCGGATTCCCTGGCCCTGCCCACGCGCCCTGAGCAGGTGCAGATCCGTGAGCTGCGTCCGCTCACGCTGTCCCAGGTGGAAACCCTGGTAGAAGTGAACAATCCCAACCTGAAGGCGATCGCGTCCCAGGTGGATCAGGCCCAGAGCAATCTCAGGGCCCAGATCGCCCAGCGGTACCCCACTATCGACCTCAGGGCCGACTCTGTGCCCGTCTTTGGCGCCTCGCGAACCCGCACGGAGTTGGCCGGCGCCCCGAATCGCACCAGCAGCGACGAGCGCTGGCGGGTTGCCGCCTCGCTGCTGGCCCAGTGGGCCGTGATCGATCCCACCCGGGATCCCTCCATCGCCGCCGCCCGCGACCAGTTTGAGAGGGCCAAGTTTGAGTACATTGTGGCCCTGCGGGACCTGCGCCTGCAGGCCAACCAGGCTTACTTTGAGCTCCAGCGGGCCGATGACGGGGTGCGCATCGGCCAGCAGTCCGTGCGGGCCTCGTTGGTGAGCCTGCGCGACACCCGGGCCCGCTTCCAGGCCGGCGTGGCCACCCGCCTGGACGTGCTGGAAGCCGAAACCCAGCTCGCCCGCGACCAGCAGCTGCTCACCAACGGCCTCGCGGCCCAGGCGATCAACCGTCGCGCCCTGGCCGAGCTGCTGGATCTGCCCCAGGACGTGACCCCCACCGCCGCCGACCCCCCACGGGTGCTGGGCATGTGGCAGCCCTCCCTGCAGGAGAGCATCGTGGCCGCCTTCGCCTTCCGGGAGGAACTCGACCAGACCCTGCTGGACATCGCCATCGCCAACAGCCAGGCCGATGCGGCCCTGGGCCAGGTCCGGCCCTTCCTGAATGTCTTCGCCGGCCTGGACACGGCCTGGACCGATTTCTTCGGAACCAACGAGAACAGGGTCAAGTCCACCGGCAACATCGACGCCTCCGTGGGCCTCAACTTCAACTGGCGCCTGTTCGATGGGGGCCGCGCCAGCGCCGAGGCCCGCAGCAACCGGCAGCGCGCCGAGGAAAGCAGCTTCCGCTTCGCCGAACGGCGCGACAACATTCGCCGGCAGGTGGAGGAAAGCTTCTACGAACTGGAGAAGAACAACCGCAACATCGCCACCACGGCCCGCGAAGTCATCCAGTCCCGCGAATCCCTGCGCCTTGCCCGCCTGCGGCTCCAGGCGGGGGTCACCACCCAGCGGGAGGTGGTGGACAACCAGCGCGACCTCACCCAGGCCGAGGTTCGCTACTCCGCTGCCATCACCGACTACAACATCCGCCTGGCCGAGCTGCGCCGCCGCACCGGCCTGGACGTGATCGTCAGCTGTCCAGTCCGCAGCCTGCCCGCCGAAAAGCCACGGCTCGACACCGACATCCCCGTGGAACCCACTCCACTGCTGCCCGCCTGTCAGGCTTCTGAACCAGGCCTGCTATGAACTCTCGCAGCCGATGAGCGACTCGTCCCCAGGTGCGCCGGGCATCAAGCTCGGCCTTCCCAGCACCTTGAGACTGGGGCTGTTTCAGGGCTGCCTGGGCTGCCTGGCGGTGATCTTCGCCGGTCTCTTGAACAGGGTGATGATCAGTGAGCTGGGCTTTCCCGCCCTGCTGGTGGGCGTAGCCCTGGCCTGCGAACAGTTCGTGGCCCCGGCCCGTGTTCTGTTCGGCCAGCTCTCTGACAGCCATCCGCTCGCGGGTCGCCACCGCACGCCCTACATCTGGCTCGGGGCCCTGCTGTTCTGCACCCTGGCGGTGCTGTCCGTGCCACTGATCTTCCAGGTGGCTCGGCTGCTCGACAGCGGCGGCGGTGCTCTGCTGGCGGCCATCGCCGCCCTCTGCGGGCTGTTTGCCGCCTATGGCCTGGCCATCTCCATGGCCTCCACCCCCTACCTGGCCCTGCTGATCGACAGCACCAGCGAACAGGAACGCCCCCGGGCGGTGGGCATCATCTGGTGCCTGCTCACGGTGGGGATCGTGGTGGGGGCCATCGCCATCGCCATCGCCCTGGGCAACCTTGACGGGGTCACCGATCCCTCCGTCCTGCAACCCGCCCTGATGGGTTTCATGGTGCGGGTGGCCGTGGTGGTGCTGGTGCTCACCGTGACTGCGACCCTGGGCATCGAGAGACCCAGGACCGGATCCCTTCAGGCCGGCGCCGAGGCGACCTCCGCCCGCGACGAGGCCATCACCCTGCGTCAGAGCTGGGCCCTGGTCACCTCCAGCCGGCAGGTGATGGTGTTCTTTCTGTTCCTGATCCTGTTCACCCTTGGACTGTTCCTGCAGGACCCCGTGCTGGAGAGTTACGGCGCCGAGGTGTTCGGCATGTCCATCGCCGCCACCGCCTCCCTGAACGCCCTCTGGGGCATCGGCACTCTGGTGGGGCTGCTGGTGGCGGGCCTCTGGATCACCCCGTGGCTCGGCAAGTTCGCCACCGCTCGCCTGGGCTGTCAGTTGATCGTGGCCAGCCTTGCCCTGCTGCTGCTCTCGGGGTTCACGGCCCAGGTGCCCGTGTTGCAGGTGGTGATGGTGCTGTTCGGCCTGGCGGCAGGCATCGGCACCAACAGTGCCCTGGTGCTGATGCTCGATCTCACCCTGCCCCAGGCCGCAGGCACCTTCGTGGGCGTCTGGGGCCTGGCCCAGGCCCTGTCCAGGGCGCTGGGCAAGGTGTTCGGCGGCGGTCTGCTGGATCTGGGACGGTTCCTGCACCTGCAGTTCACCGGGGGCTCCGATCCTTTTCCCGCCTATGCCCTGGTGCTCAGTGTGGAATTGCTGGTGGCGGCGGCCGCGCTGGTGCTCCTGGGCCGTGTCAACCTGCGTCAGTTCCGCGAGGATACGGGCCGCAGTCTGAGCCGGGTGCTGGCCCTCGAGATCGGATGACTGCGGCCCCCGCCTCCCCGTCACTTCACCCTGGTCTGGCGTTGTTGCTGGATCGCGTCGGCGAGCGCCAGCGCCACGACTTCGGTCACGTGGTGTCAGACCTCAAACCCGACGGCAGCCTGATCACCGCCTGCGATCGTTGGAGCGATGCCGAGCTGGTGGCGGGGCTGTCGGCCCTGTTCCCCGGTGACGGTGTGCTCAGCGAGGAGGGGGAGCGCCTGGTGCCCGCTACCCCGGCCTACTGGGTAGTGGACCCCCTTGATGGCACCACCAACTTCGCCGCTGGGATCCCCTACTGGGCCATTTCCCTGGCGCGTTTCGAAGCTGGCAGGCCGGTGTTGGCGGTGCTGGATGTGCCCCCACTGCGCCAGCGGATCGTGGCTGTGCGGGGTCAGGGTGCCTGGCGCAACGGCAAGCCCTTGCAGCCACCCTCCAGCCACGCTCCCAGCTCCGGCTGCGCGTCCCTCTGCAGCCGCTCGATCGGCGTGTTGCAGAAGCTTCCAGATCGCCGCTTTCCCGGCAAGATCCGCCTGCTCGGCGTGGCCAGCCTCAATCTCGTCAGTGTGGCCACTGGGCAGACCGTGGCGGCCCTGGAGGCCACCCCGAAGATCTGGGACCTGGCAGCCGCCTGGCTGGTGCTCACCGAACTGGATTGCCCCCTGCGCTGGCTGCAGCTCTCGCCGACGCAGCTGATCCCTGGAGCGGACCTGTCCCAGGTCGACTTTCCGGTGCTGGCGGCCGATCGTCCAGCAACGCTGGACCGCTTTTTGCCCTGGGGTGAGGCGTTGATGCGATGAGAACAGGAAGAGGTGCTACAGTAATGAGCTGCGCCCGAGAGGGCGTAGGGCCTGGAGCACCGAGAA
>REEV01000116.1 GCA_007694915.1 Cyanobium sp. PLM2.Bin73
TGAGGCAATCGGTACTACAGGCGGCAGCTCCTCGGTGGGATGGGTCTGGGCGGTCTGCGACTGAGCTTCAGGCTGGGGCCCAGGTTGAGGATCGGACGCCACGACAGGGGTGGGTTCGTCCTCAGCAATCCATACAAGGCTTGAGGACACCGGCGAGCGAGGCCGGGAGGGCGTGGGAGGTTGTGGCGTTGGCGTGTCTCTATTGGGTCGACCGGCCTGCCGAACGGCCTGTTGTGCCTCAGCAGTGGCATCAGGAAGCAATCCCGGGGCAGCGGTCACCGGCTCGGTGACCGCCCTGGCGGCGGGTGGCGTGGGCTTGTCGTCGGCCACCCAGCGCAATCCAGCCCTGCTGGGCTCGTGCTCAGCCGTGGGCTCGTAGGCGTGGCCCGCCTTGGGCATCAGCAAAACCAGCAGCGCCAGGGGCGGCAGTACTGCGGCCAGTGGCAAGCCACCAAATGGCAGGCGGACCATGGGATTCCAAAACGGTGAACCTCTGCATTGCCACATGCCGCAAATGGCACGCTGACAGTCGCATGGCGCCAATTGAAGCACCGGATTCAGGTCGGCGCTGGCCGTGCCCCACCGGCAAACGCCAGTAGAGTGGATGGCAATAGACGTTGACAGGCCCACGATGCCGCCTCAGAACTCAGGCCTACAGCCTTCCGGAGTGCCCGCACAGGCGGGCGAGGCTGCGATGGCCACACCCAATGGTTTGGTGATGCCAGCCATGGGCCAGCAGGAGGACGGTGGGGGTTTCGACATCAAAGGCCTTGGGCGGATGTTGCGCAGGCGACGCAAGCCCTTTTTGATCGGCCTGATTTTGATCACGGGCCTGCAGGTGGCCCGCACACTGCATGAACGGGCAACGTCGCCGGTGTACGAAGGTGAATTCACCCTGATGATCACCGATCCAATCAACGACCGCCCCGGGAATGAAGCCGGTCAACAACTGGGTGGGGCCTTCGAGTCGCTGGCTCGCAACACCGCATCCATCGATGTGCCCACCCTTTTGAGGGTGCTGCAAAGCCAGTCTGTGATTGGGCCGGTCTATGAGCAGCTGCTCGCAGAGGGAGTCGAGGAGTCAGATCTTCCACAGCTGTCTGTGGAGATGGTGCGGGCTGATGACAGCGCCCGAGGCGTAACCACGATGGCCAATGGCATCCTGCGTGTGGCCGGTCGTGGGTCCGACCCCCAGCTCCTGGGACGTGGCTTGAACCTCACCGAGCAGGCCTTTCTGAACTGGTCCACGCGCCAGCGTCAGGAACGCCTTCGCGACGGACTGGAGTTTCTGGCGGAACAGGAACCACGCCTGAGGGCCACCACCGACGATCTGCAGCGCAATCTCCAGCGCTTCCGCGAAGCCAACACCTTGGTGGAGCCCACCGCAGAAGCCCAGGCGCTGCTCAACCAGATCGAGCAGCTCGACGGGCAACTCAAGGCCCAGGAAGGTGAGCAGCTGCGCTTGCAGGAACTGCGGGCCGATGTGAGCAGTGGCCGCCTGTCGGCCCGCGATTTCCGCATCGCCGGTGCTGAAGGGCCTCGAGGAATTCCCGTGGGTGGTGTCGGCAGCACCGCCACCGGAGGCGGAGAAGTGTCCGCCAACCTGCCCAACCAAGCTCTGCTGGACGAACTGCAGCGGCTGGAGCAGGAAATCGCTCAGGCGGAAGCCAATTTTCAGCCCAATGCCCCGGTGCTGGTGTCGTTGAAGGCATCCCGCGACAAATTGCTGCCCCAGCTGCGCCGTGGCGAGTTGGATGTGGTGGACGCGGCCCTGCGCCAGAACGCCAATGCCATGGTGACCACCCGAGCCCAGATCGGCCGGATCGCGAACCAATTCCGCCAGCAGCCGGAGTTGCTGCGCCAGTTTGAAGGGCTGCAGCAACAGCTCCAGATCGCTGATGGCAATCTCGAGAGCTACCTGCGCACCAGGGAGCAATTTCAGCTGGAAGTGGCCCAGCAGAGCACGCCCTGGAAAGTGATTTCTCCAACCGAGGTGGGCAATATCCCTGTTGAGCCATCGTTGCGGGCTGGTCTCACCCAGGGTTTGTTGTTTGGCCTGGTGGGAGGGTTCGCGCTTGCCCTGCTGCGTGAGCGTTTCGACCACGTGTTCCACAGCCCCCAGGAGGTGGGCCAGGAGCTGAACCTGCCCCTGCTCGGGCACATCCCCTACGTGGAGTTCTTCGATGGTGTGCGTCGCGACAAGCGCTTTCTGCTCAGTGAACTCGACCAGCCAAGGGAAATCAAAGCGTCCAATCAGCACTTCACCTACAAGGAATCACTGCGGAATCTCTACACCAATCTGCGCTTTCTCAGCACAAACAAGCCCATGCGCTCGGTGGGCATCACCAGCTCGTTGCCGTCGGAGGGCAAGAGCCTGCTGATCGTGTTGCTTGCCAAAACCCTGAGCGAAATGGGCCAGCGGGTGCTGCTGGTGGATGCCGACCTGCGCAAGCCCCACATCCACTCGCGTCTTGGTCTCGACAACGGGAACGGACTCAGCAATTTGCTGACCGATGAAGCCGCTGACTGGCGCGACGTGGTGCAGCCAGTGCCCAACTATCCCGGGTGGACCGTGCTCTCCGCCGGCCAGCTGCCTCCCGATCCTCCCCGGCTGCTGGCATCGGAGCGCATGGCTCAGATCGTGCAGGATCTGGCCACCAGTGGCGGATTTGATCTCATCCTCTATGACACGCCAGCGGCCCAGGGCCTGGCCGACGCGGCGCTGATCGCCCAGCATCTCGAGGGGATGGTGCTGGTGGTGAGCCTCGACCATGTGAATCGGGATCTGCCGGCCCGGTCGCTGGAGCGGATCCGGGCCTCCGGCGCACCGCTGCTGGGTGTGGTGACCAATGCGCGCCGCAGGAGCAGCGAACAAGACCTTGAGTACGCCCCATACGGCATAGGCACGGTCTATGGCCACTACACTGGACTCGATGACGATGATGCTGATACCGATGGCCGCACGTCTGGTAGCAAGCGTCGCCTCAAGCGTCTCGGCACTCAGGTCACCACCTGGCTGGACCGCTGAGTGTGGACCCTGTGTCTTGAGAGTTGAATGGCGTGTTTAATAGGCGTTGGGTGAGCGGATGTGCAGCACCGTCTTGATCAGGATCTTCAGATCCCGTCCCAGCGACCACTCGCGCTGATATTCCAGATCCGCCGCCACTCTCTGGGCCATGGCCTCGAGGGTGGCGGTTTCACCGCGGAATCCATTCACCTGGGCCAGCCCGGTGATCCCGGGCTTGAACAGATGGCGCTGCATGTAGCCAGGGATCAGGCGGCGGTATTGCTCGTTGTGGTCGACCGCATGGGGCCGGGGGCCCACCAGGCTCATGTTCCCCTGAACCACATTGAGGAGCTGTGGTAGTTCATCGAGGCTCCAGCGCCTCAGCACAGCCCCCACCGGCGTAATGCGTGGATCGTTGCGCGTTGCCTGGCGCAGCCCTTTCTGGTCACCGGCCTCAACCACCCGCATGGTGCGGAACTTGTAGATGCGGAAGCGGCGGCCATCCAGGCCGTAGCGATCCTGCAGGAAGAGCACGGGCCCGGGGCTGGTGAGGCGAATGGCCAGGGCGATCAGCAGCAGCAGTGGGCTGAGCAGCAGCACCGCGGTGCCCGCCAGCGCCAGATCAAACGAGCGCTTGAGCTGGCGATCAAGCACGGAATCCATCGGCCGCCACAGCTCAAGGCAGGGTTGGCCGCCCACCATCTCGGGATGGAAGGTCATCCCTGGCGCCACCCAAGTTGGGGCATACGCCACGGGGATGCAGGTGTCGCCGAAGAAGCGGATCAGGTCGTGCATCGACATGTCACTCTGCGACACGAAGCTGAACACGATCTGATCAACCTGGTGGCTGTTCAGCCAGCGGCGCAGATCCGAGAGGTTGCCGCCGCAGCGGGGCATGCCGGCGGGCAGGTGGGCGCTGATGCGTGGAGGCTGGGGGCTGAACCAGGCTGCCAGGCGCAGGCCCAGGTATGGCGCCACCTGCAGTCGCTGGTGGAACTCGATGGCGGCCTCCGCCAGGCCCCAGTAGAGGATGGTGCGGCTGTTGCGGCCCCGGATGCGATGCCAGCGCAGCAGCTTGCGCCCGCCCACATGAATGGCAAACAGCACAGCCCAGCTCAGGGTGGCCCAGGCGGTGACATTCACACGCGAAAATGTTTCTGACACCTTGGCGCCAAAGGCCAGCGCCAGCAGGCCACCTACCACCAGCAGCCAGCTGGTGGTGAGCCGGCGCATCAAGGTGAGCAGAGAGCTCTGGCGGTAGCTCTGGTAGAGCTTGAACTGGGGCAGGATCAGGGCGGTGACCAGGCCCACCAGCAAGGTGGAGAGCAGTGCGTTCTGCCCAAAGCGATCTGGGCCCATGGGGCCAGACACCAGCAGCACGAACAGCCCCATCACCAACAGGGGATCCAACAGCCGCAGCAGGCGGTTGAGATCACCGGAGTGCAGCCGCAGCATCCCGCCCCGTGGCGAGGCAGGCGGTCGAGAGTGAGTGGCCATTGGCGGGAGATACTCGCTGGCGGGGCGCCATTTGGGGAGCGGTAGGCCTGCGGTTCGGGCTGAAACGTGGCCCTGAAGGTGCTCGTCTACGGACTGAACTATGCGCCGCAACCAGTGGGCATCGGCAAGTTCAGTGTTGAAATGGCCACCTGGCTGGCGGGCCGGGGCCATGTGGTGCGCGTGATCACCGCACCGCCCTACTTCCCTGAGTGGCAGGCTCGGGGCAACCGCTACCGGCGGGAGGTGCTGCAAGGTGTGGCGGTGTGGCGCTGCCCCCTATGGGTGCCACGGCGTCCCAGCGGGCTCACGCGGCTGCTTCATCTGGCCAGTTTTGCCCTCAGCAGCCTGCCGGTACTGCTGGCGCAACGGCGCTGGCGGCCGGATGTGGTGATCACCGTGGCGCCGGCTTTCTTCTGCGCCCCCGGGGCTCTGCTGCTGGGCCGGCTGTGCGGCCGTCGCACGCTCTGCTGGCTGCACATTCAAGACTTCGAGCTGGATGCGGCCTTCGAGCTGGGGATGTTGAAAGGCCAGCTGCTGCGCGGCCTGGCGGAGCGCTGGGAGCGCAGCACCCTGCGGGGCTTTGATCGTGTGAGCACGATCAGCGGGGCGATGCTGGAGCGGGCGGTGCAAAAGGGGGTGGCGCGTGATCGAGCCGTCCTGCTGGCGAACTGGGTGAATCTGCAGGCCATTCAGCCTCAGTGTGCTGACGAGCACACCGGCAACCCCTATCGAGCGGAGCTTGGGATCGCCGATGACGCCCAGGTGCTGCTCTATTCCGGATCCATGAACAAAAAGCAGGGCCTGGAGTTGCTGGTGGAGGTGATCCACCTGATGGCGGGGGTGCCAAACCTGGTGTGGCTGCTTGCCGGAGAGGGGCCCAGCAAGAGGGACCTGGTGGCGTCGACGGCGGGCATGGCCAACGTGCGGATTCTGCCGCTGCAGCCGCTGGAACGGTTGAACGACTGGCTCAATCTCGCCGATGTGCATCTGCTCCCCCAGAAGGCCGGCGCGGCCGATCTGGTGCTGCCCTCGAAACTGCTGGGCATCCTGGCCAGTGGTCGGCCGGTTGTGGCCAGCTCACCGGCGGGAAGCGAACTGGGCCAAGTGGCCGAACAGGCTGGCCTGCGGGTGGAGCCGGAGGATCCGAAGGGTTTTGCGGCTGCGCTGCGGCGGCTGGTGGCCGATGGGGCCCTGCGGCAGCGGCTGGGGGCCCAGGCCCGGCAGCTGGTGGAGCAGCGCTACGGGCAGGAGGCGGTGCTGACCCAACTGGAGGCGGAACTGGAGCGGCTGCGGGCGGCGTGATCTCACACCTGCCACACCTCGGCAAGCTCGAGGCGGAGTCCGGGGAACTGGTTGCCGCCATCGAGCAGAAGGGCAGGTTTCACGCGCTGGGGAGCGGTGTCTGCACCAGCAGACCAGATCTCGACGGCCCGCTCCGCGGGAAGCAGCAGCCAGCCGAGCTGGGCGCCATTGCGGCGGTAGAGCTCCATTTTCTCGCGCAGGGCGCTCACGCCGCGCGGCCCCTGGTCGGAGGGGCTGGCGAGCTCCACCACCAGATCGGGGCAGAGCGGTGGGAAGCTCCGCCGCTGCTCGGGCGTCAGAGCCACCCAGCGGTCTTGGTGCACCAGCGAGGCATCGGGGCTGAGCACGGAGCCGTCGGGAAGGCGAAAGCCCGTGGAACTGTCGAACAGCCTCAGGGGTAAGCCGCTCTGGCGCACCGCCAACCAGAGCATGGCGCCGAGGGCGAGATTGCGCTGCCCGGTCTCTCCTCCGGTGGGCGTCATGGCGATCAGCTGACCATCGGCAGCCAGTTCGAGCACAGCGTCGGGGTTGGCCTGGCAGACCTGCTCGAACTGCTCGGGCGTGAGCCGCAGGTGCCAGGGAAGCTGAAGCGGCGCGAGGGCTTCAGGCGGGGCAGCCAGGGTCATTGCCACACCACGGGAGTTATACAGTCAACCTAGAGGTGATCAAGCCTGTCTGAAGCAGGTCACATCCGCCCTTGCAGGCCGTAGAGCAGGGTGGCAGCCGTTTCCCGCAGGGCCAGGCGGTTGCGCTGATCGGGCGGCAGCTCGGGCTCGGTAGCCACGGCAGACACCACCAGCTGCTGGCGCTGGAAGGCCCGGCTGGCCCGGGGCAGCTGCCAGGGATCGGTGATCAGCACAATCGCGGGGGTTGCGCTGAAGGGGGAGTGGTCGTGGATCCAGGCGCTGGTGAGGGTGGCGTTCTCCCAGGTGGTGCGGGCGCAGCTGTCGCCGGCGATGCGCTCGGGCGCGACGCCGAGATCGAGCAGCCGTTGGGCGGTGGCGGGGCTGTCGCCCGACACGTAGATCTTCTGCACCCGGCCCTCAGCGAGCATGCGTTCAGCCTGGGCGGTGGTGGCCGAGGCGATGGCGGGGCCCCGGCCCACCAGCACGGCCAGTGCCGGGGCGCTCGCAGGAACAATGGATGGGGGGTGAGGCAGCTGGCTGCTGAGCCAGGCGCTGAGGCCTGCGGTGGTGAGTGGGCTATACAGCAGCGAAACCAGCACCACCGCCAGGCCAGTGAACAGGGCTCTGGTGCCCCAGCGGAGGCGTGCGGCGGTGGAGAGCAGGAACGCCAGGCCTGCCACCAAAGGAAGCAGCAGGGCCGGGGTGGTGAGCAGGTGAAGCAGGCTGCCACGCAGCGAGAACCAGGCCATCGGCGCGGTGGGACAGGTGGTCCAGTCGACAGCGTGCGGCAGCATGGCGGGCGAGAGCGTGAAGGTGCAGGTCATGCGGCCGTTGCTGAAAAAGGCCGTTGCCAGGCTGCGGCTCTACCGGCTGGCCTCCGGGGTGTATGAGCTCTACCGGCTGATAGCAAAGCCGCACACCCACGGTGCCCTGGTGGCGATCTGGTGGGAGCAACGGCTGCTGCTGGTGCAATGCAGTTATCGCAGGGCGTTGTCGCTGCCCGGTGGCGGGATCGCAGCCGGGGAGACGCCGCGGCAGGCCGCGGGGCGGGAGCTGGCGGAGGAACTGGGGATCCAGGTGACGCCGGAGGAACTGCTGGATCCATGGCAGATCACTGAGAACTCAGCGGGAGGACGGAACACGGTGACGATCTTTGCGCTGCATGTGGAGCAAGAACCCGCGGTGCGCGTGGATGGATTGGAGATTGTGGGATGCCATTGGCTATTGCCTGAAGAAGCCCTGGCACAACCGCTCACAAGCCATCTGAGGGGCTATTTGTGCAAAACAGGATGAAATAAGCCAGCAAGAACACTATTCCACAAAGCCAGCAAAGTCAGCCAACTGCATCTTGGATCTCAAGCTCCCGAACCTTGAGAACGATCATGGCCTCGTAGATGCTCTGCAACAGGGCATAGGTGAAACCGGGGCGGCCATCCAGGAGTAACAGTTAAGGGGGCGGGATGGGCCGTTTCGAACATCGGCCCTGCTGAACCCTCGACGGCTGCTTGATTCCCGGTTCTATCTCAGGCAGAGATCGCCTGTGTCCGTACCCCCTGCCGGTATTTCAGAAGCGGACTGGTTGTCGTGGCCAGCGAATGCCAGCTGTTCCACTAACACCTGCGCGGTGTTGCCGGCGGATGTGGAAGCGAGCCATGACGGCCGCTGCCCTCAGTGCCCTTGTAGGTCTGCTGGGCAGTGCCTTCCCGCTGAGTTTCAGCAAGACCCAGGCGCTGCTGGAGCACGCCCCCACCGGCAACGCCGACGGATGCAATCCCGATCGCAAGCGCGGCTGGCAGTGGGTGATGGTGACCGCCATGGTGACGGTGTTTATCTAAGGCCTGAATCGATCGACGGCCGCTGCGATCGAGCTGCTGGGCAACGCCTTTGGCGGGATTGTGGTGAGCGATCGCTTCTCGG
>REEV01000106.1 GCA_007694915.1 Cyanobium sp. PLM2.Bin73
CCGCTGGGCCGCAGCTGATCCTCCAACCGGGCCAGCTGGCTGGCCAGGGGCAACCACACCAGTTCACCGCGAAGGCAGTCGGCCAGGCGGATGTCAGCCAGGGTGCCGGAATCGGGCTGGTGGCTGCGGGCGCTGAGCAGGCGTTGAAGGTCGGGCAGGGTCACCAGGCCCACCACCCGCCCGGCCTCGCTCATCAGCACGCAGTGGCCGCGGGAGTGCAGCAGCTGCTCGAGAGCGTCCAGGGCCGGGCAATCGGCAGACAACACCAGGGGTGGCTCCGGATCGATGGCCTCCTGCAGCGGCACCGCGGCCAACTGCCGGCGGCGACGCTCCTCGGCCGGATCCGGCCCCAGCAGGCCGGGATCGGCGAGGCCCTGCCAGCGCTCCACCAGCACGGCGCTGAGGCCGGCGGCGGCCATCAGTGGCAGCACGATACGGATGTCGCGGGTGAGCTCGAACAGCAGCAGCAGGGCTGTGAGCGGTGCGCGGGCGCTGCCGGCGAGCACCGCCGCCATGCCCACCATGGCGTAGGCCGGCGGCTCCGCCACCGGCAGCCCCAGCCCCCCATCCCCCAGCAGCTGGCCGTAGCAGTTGCCCAGCACGGCCCCCAGCACCAGGGCCGGGGCGAAGCCGCCGCCCACAAAGCCGCTGGCGGCGCTGATCCCTGTGGCCAGCAGCTTGGCCCCCAGCAGCAGCAGCAACACCAGCAGGGGCACGCCACCGTCACGGCCCAGCAGCGCCTCGATCGTGTCGTAGCCCACCCCCAGCACCTGGGGAAAGGCCAGGGCCACCACCCCCACCGCCCCACCGCCCAGGGCGGTGGCCAGGCCGGCGGGCAGCGCACCCAGCCAGCTCTGCAGGCGGGCGCTGCGGCCCAGGGCGAGCACCTGCAGCAACAGCAGCGAAAGGCCACTGGCCAGCAGACCCAGCCCCAGGTAGAGGGGCAGCTCCAACGGGGAGCGAACCTCGTAGGCCGGCAGCCGCAGGATCGGCGCGTCCCCCAGCAGGAGCTGCACCACCAGGGTGGCGCTCACCGCCGCCACCAGCACCGCCCTCAGGCTGGGACGCCCCTGGACGGTGCTGAAGCTGCCCTCGAAGGCGAAGAACACCCCGGCTATCGGGGCCTTGAATCCGGCCGCCAGGCCGGCGGCCACGCCGGCGGCCACCAGGGCCTTCTGGCTCTGGGGGGGCAGGCGGGCCCGCAGCGCCAGCCACAGGCCGAGGTTGCCCCCACTCTCCACGCTCGGGCCCTCGGGGCCCAGGGAGGCCCCGCTGCCCAGGCTCAGGGAGGCCGCCAGCAGGCGCTGGAACGGCAGCCGCGGGGCGGCGGGCACGCTGCCATCGGCCATGGCCATCAGGCTGGGCAGGCCTGGGCCGGAATCGTCGCGCCAGCGCCGCAACAGGCCCACCGCCAGTCCGCCCAGGCAGGGCACCACCAGCACCGGCCAGAGCTGCAGCCACCCTGGCAAGCCGGCGGCGGGCGGGGGCGGCAGTTCGGAGATGGCCGGCGCCGGCAGGTTGCCCAGGCCGCCCAGGCCGATCTGCAGCAACGCCGCCAGCGGGGTGCTCTGCTCGGGAGATGGTGGGGGCAGCGGCGGCGGCGGCGGCAGCGGCCCCCGGCCGAGGCTCAGCAGACCCTCCACCAGCGGGCCGAACAGGGCACTGTTGATCAGGCCCACGAGCTCGTGAAAGGCCACCACCGCCACTCCGGTGACCAGACCCACCAGAGCGGCCCAGGCCAGCAGGCCCCACTGGAACGACAGGGTGCCGGGATCGGGCGGCGGCAGGGGTTGGGCCTGCGCCGGGGGCGGCTCAGGCCTGGGACCGAACGCTGGCAAAGATCTCCTCCAGGATCTCGCCCGCCCCCTGCCCCCGCAGGCGCTGGGCCAGATCAATGCCGAGGGCTTCGGGATCCTCCTGGGGACCCTGCACCGCATCGCGCAGCAGGCGGCCGCCATCAAGGCTGGCCACCATGCCGGTGAGGATCAGCTCGCCACTGTCGGCGAAGCGGGTGTTCACACCGATCGGCACCTGGCAGCCCCCTTCCAGCTCCCGCAGGAAGGCGCGCTCGGCCAGACAGCGGCGCGCTGTGGGGGTGTGCTCGAGCACCTGGATCTGCTCCAGCACCGCCGTGTCCCCGTCGCGGCACTCGATGCCCAGGGCCCCCTGACCCACAGCGTGCAGGGAGATGGCGGGGTCGATCAGCTCGTGGATGCGATCGCCCAGCCCCAGGCGCCCCAGCCCGGCGGCGGCCAGGATCAGACAGTCGTATTCGCCGTCATCCAGTTTCTGCAGCCGGGTGATGACGTTGCCGCGCACGTCCTTGAACTGGAGATGCGGGAAGTGGTGGCGCAGCTGGGCCAAACGCCGCAGCGAACTGGTGCCCACCACCGAGCCAGCGGGCAGGGTGGCGAGGGTTTTGTCGCTGTGCTTCTGGTGAACCACCAGGGCGTCGGCCGGATCCTCCCGCTCGGTGATGCAGCCCAGCATCAGGCCTTCAGGCAGGTTGGTGGGCAGGTCCTTGAGGCTGTGAACGGCGATGTCGGCCCGGTTCACGAGCATCTGGGCCTCTAGTTCCTTGGTGAACAGGCCCTTGTCGCCGATCTTGGCCAGGGCCACATCGAGGATCTTGTCGCCCTGGGTGGCCATGGCCTCGATCGTGATCCCCAGATCGGCGTGGGCCCTGGCCAGTTCATCGCGCACCCAGTGGGTCTGGACCATGGCCAGCTGGCTGCGGCGGGAGGCGATGCGCAGGGTGGAGGCCATGGCAGGCGATTCACAGCGGGCCAGCCTAAGGAGCCGCTGGCTCCCCACCGGCCGTGGCTGTCACAAACCGGCGGCGGGGACGGCCTGGGGCTGAGCCGCGAACAGGTCCAACGGCAGTGGACCCCAGGTGTCCTCGGCGGCCGGATCGGCGGGGCTGTGGCCGGTGATCAGCAGCCCGGTGCCGAGCCCCGTCTCGCGGCGCAGCAGGAAGCGGCCGCTGTTCTGGTTGCCCTTGAGAAACACAGGCCCCTCAATGGCCGCAGGATCCTCACAGGCGCCATCGAGTTCCAGGGGAGGCCAGCCGAGCGTCGCCTCCAGCTGCCGCAGACAGCCCAGGGCTGCAGCGGCACTGGGGGCCATCACCCCGAGCGTGAACCAGTCACAGGCGGCCAGACGGGGTTGCAATTCTGCCAACAGGGCGGCGCGCCCGGAGTCATCGAGATCGGGGGCGCTGCGCAGTCCCCGCAGACCATCCAGATTCACTTGATGTACTCCTTGAGCACCCCGTTGCGGTTGGGGTGACGCAGCTTGCGCAGGGCCTTGGCCTCGATCTGGCGGATGCGCTCGCGGGTGACATCGAAGATCTGGCCGATTTCCTCCAGCGTTTTCATGCGGCCGTCATCGAGGCCATAGCGCAACCGCAGCACATCGCGCTCGCGCGGGCTCAGGGTGGAGAGCACGCCTTCGAGGTCTTCGCGCAGGAGGTTCTTGGCCACGTCCTGCTCGGGGTTCTCGATGTCGGCTTCGATGAAGTCACCCAGGCGGGAATCCTCCTCCTTGCCGATGGGGGTTTCCAGGGAGATCGGCAGCTGGGCGCTCTTGGCGATGAAGCGCAGCTTCTCGATGGTCATCTCCATCGACTCGGCGATCTCCTCCTCGGTGGGTTTACGGCCGAACTCCTGGGAGAGGGTCTTGGTGGTTTTCTTGATCCGCGAGATTGTCTCGTAGAGGTGCACCGGCAGGCGGATGGTGCGGCTCTGATCGGCGATGGCGCGGGTGATTGCCTGGCGGATCCACCAGGTGGCGTAGGTGGAGAACTTGTAACCCTTCTCGTGGTCGAACTTCTCGGCGGCGCGGATCAGGCCGAGGCTGCCCTCCTGGATCAGGTCCTGGAAGCTCAGGCCCCGGTTCATGTACTTCTTGGCGATCGACACCACCAGGCGCAGATTGGACTGCACCATCTTTTCCTTGGCCCGGCGGCCCAGCATCAGGCGGCGGCGGAACTTGATCGTGGGCATCTCCACGAGTGCCGCCCACTCCTTGTTGTCGGGCTGGCGGCCATGGTCGCTCTCGAACTGGGCCGCCAGGTCCTCCAGATGCAGCAGGTCGGCGATCTTGCGGGCCAGTTCGATCTCCTCATCAGGCCTCAGCAGGCGAATGCGGCCGATCTCCTGCAGATAGACGCGAATCGAATCCTCGGTGTAGACGCCCTTCGGCCCCACCTTCACCCCGGGCAGAGCCTTGCTCTCCTTGGCCGCCGGATCCGCCTTGGCCTCGGCGCCGGCCTGGCTGTCGTTGGCCTCGGCAGCAGCCAGCAGCTGGTCGGCCGTCTGCTGCAGATCGGCGCCCGCCTTTGAGCCCTTGCTGGACGGCTTGGCCTTGGTCTTGGCGGTGGATTTGGTGCCAGCGGCGGCAGAGGTCTTGGCGGTTTTCCCCTTGGCCGGGGAAGCCTTCGCAGCTGAAGCCTTGGCAGGGGCAGCCTTGGCAGGGGGAGCCTTGGCCGTGCTCGCTGCCACCACGGCCGTCTCCTCACCGGCCGCCGTGGCCACCTTCAGGATCTCGACAGCGGGCTTGGACTTGGCAGCGGCTGGGCTCATCGCGGTATGGAAAAACAGAAGGAGAGAAAACAGGCGTGGAAGATCGCCGAAAAGGACGACCGCAGCACGCGGCGGGTGCTGGACCAGCCGGAGGTCCCCCGGCGGGGGACCCGCGCGGGATGTTCAGGGCGTCATGCTGCCGAGGGAATCGGCGGTGACGCGGTGAACAGGCCGGAGAGGCAAGCCAGGAATGGGGTGCTGGAAACCGGGGTGGCCGAGGCCGCAACAGGGTCGACAGGGGTGGTCGCAGACCGGAGCCGGGTCACAGGGTGGGGGAGCTGCAGATCGCACTGCCGGAAGCAGCAGTGCCACGAGCAACGAAACCGCTGTGGACTCTTCAAGTCTTCCCTCTGGACGGAACTCTGTTGGGTCCCGACGGCAGCCATGGAGCTGCCCAACCCACCAATCCTATGAAGCCGAGGTGAGCTCCGCAAGTAAATCCATCCCCGGCTGGCTGCAGGTGTGGCTGGAGGCGGGGCGTGAGGGGCAGGTGTTCACCTACGCCAACAGCGCCGGGCTGGCTCTGGCCATCGGCGACCTGGTGGAGGTGCAGCTGCAGGGCCGGCGCCACGGCGGGCTGGTGGTGGAGCTGCTGAGCGCCCCACCAGCGGAACTGGCCGGTCGTCCGCTACAGCCGGTGCTGCGGCAGCTGCAGGCAGCGGCCGTGGATGGGGCCTGGCACCAGCTCATCGAGCTGGTGGCGGAGGACTGCCACACCAGCCGCTTCAAAACGCTGAAAAGCGCTCTGCCACCAGGATGGCTGGGGCAGCGGCGGCAGGCTGGCGGTGGTGGACCGGCGCCGATCTGGTTTGTGCGCCCCAGCACCCAGCGCCCGGCCCCTGGCGCCGGCGAACTCAGTGAGCTGCAGCGGCAGCTGCTCGAGCACCTGCACCAGGCCGGCGCGCCGCTGCCCCTGCGCCAGGTGTGCGGCCAGGGGGGCTACAGCCGCTCCGTGCTGCTGGCCCTGGAGCGACGGGGCCTGGTGTGCCGCGAACGTGGCCTGGCAGCGGCCGGCGGCGGCCACAGACGGGTCGCTGCCGGCCCCCCCGCTAGCCTCAGCCCGGCAGCGATCGCGTGTGCTCGAGAGCTCACGGACGCCCAGCGCCAGGCCCTGGAGGCCATTGAGGCGGCGGCGCCCGCTCAGACCCTGCTGTTGTGGGGCGTCACCGGCGCGGGCAAGACAGAGGTGTACCTGCAGGCGGCAGCCCGCTGCCTGGAGCGCGGCCGCAGTGTGCTGCTCCTGGCACCCGAAATCGGCCTGATCCCCCAGCTGCTCGACCGCTGCCGGGACCGCTTCGGCGAACAGGTGGTGGAGTTCCACAGCGGCCTGGGGGATGGCGAGCGGGTGGCCATCTGGCGCCGCTGTCTGCAGGGCCAGCCGCTGCTGGCCGTGGGCACCCGCTCCGCCGTGTTCCTGCCCCTGCCGGACCTGGGGCTGATCGTGCTCGACGAGGAACACGACAGCTCCTACAAGCAGGAGAGCCCGATGCCCTGCTACCACGCCCGCGATGTGGCCAGAAGGCGGGCCGAGCTCAGTGGTGCCCGCCTGCTGCTGGGCAGTGCCACGCCGTCGCTGGAGAGCTGGCAGGCCTGCCATGGCCCGCAGGCCCACACCCGCCTGCTGCGCCTGCCCGAGCGCATCGGTGGCCGTCCACTGCCGCCGGTGCGGGTGGTGGACATGCGCCAGGAGCTGGCCGAGGGGCACCGGCGGCTGCTCAGCCGGCCGCTGATGGACCGCCTGGCGCTGCTGCGCGAGCGGGGAGAGCAGGCAGTGGTGCTGGTGCCCAGACGCGGCTACCACGCCTTCATGAGCTGCCGCAGCTGCGGCGAGGCGGTGCTCTGCCCCCACTGCGATGTGGCCATGACGGTGCACCGCAGCCGGGGGGGGCGGGAGTGGCTGCGCTGCCACTGGTGCGACCACCGGGCCGAACTGGGGGAGCGCTGTGGCCACTGCGGCTCCACCGCCTTCAAGCCCTTCGGGGCCGGCACCCAGCGGGTACTGGAGCAGCTGGAGCGGGAGCTGGAGGGGCTGCAGGTGCTGCGCTTCGACCGAGACACCACCCGTGGCCGCGATGGCCACCGCCGCCTGCTGGAGCGCTTCGCCTCCGGCCAGGCCGACGTGCTGGTGGGCACCCAGATGCTCGCCAAGGGAATGGACCTGCCGCGCGTGACCCTGGCGGCGGTGCTGGCCGCCGACGGCCTGCTGCACCGGCCGGATCTGCGGGCCGCTGAACAGAGCCTGCAGTTGCTGCTGCAGCTTGCCGGCAGGGCGGGCAGGGGCGAACGGCCCGGGGAGGTGCTGGTGCAGACCTACATCCCCGACCACCCGGTGATCCGCCACCTGGTGGACGGCCGCTACGACCGCTTTCTGGCCGAGGAGGGGGAGCTCCGCCGCCACGGCGGCCTGGTGCCCTTCAGCCGGGCCTGCCTGCTGCGCTTCAGCGGGCCCAGTGCCGCCGCCACGGCCACCGCCGCCACGGCCGTGGCGGCGCGGATCCTGCCGGCGGCCCAGCTGCAGGGCTGGGTGGTGATCGGACCGGCGCCGGCGCCCGTGGCCCGGGTGGCGGGCCGCAGCCGCTGGCAGCTGCTGCTGCACGGCCCCGCCGCCACGGCCCTGCCGCTGCCACCGGAGGCGGAGCTGCGGCGGATGCTGCCGGCCGCTGTCGGCCTGGCGATCGATCCCGATCCCCAGATGCTCTGAGGGGCCCGAAGCGCGGATCCGCCCGGGCTCAGGCAGGCAGCTGGGGCCAGCCGAAGCCCAGCCGCTGCCGCAGGCCGGCGAGCACCAGCACCAGCACGAGCGCAGCGCCAATCGCCACCGCGCCCAGCCCCAGGGGGCTCCAGCGCCAGCAGCGCAGCTCCAGGCGGTTGCGCTCTCCCAGGCGCAGGGGCCAGCGCAGGCGCGGGCCGCCATCCCCGCGCCGGCTGGCCCGCACCTGCACCGGCTCGGGCAGGGAGCGCCGCACAGCCCGCGGGCGCAGGGGCTGCAGATCAAGGCTCACCTCCACCCCCGGCACCCCACCGGCCGCCCGCAGATCGAACTCCAGGGCTAGCTCCTGGCGCACCCCCACCAGCCAGTTGCGCTCCTGCCAGTGCAGCTGTGCCGGAGGCAGCGACACCCCCGCCAGCCGAGCGGCCTGCCGGGCACTGACGGCGAGCGTGTTCAAGGTGGAGGCCGCCGGTTGCATCGGCCCCTCCAGCCGCACCACGCCAGAGCCCTGGCCAGGGGCTGGCCGCGGCCGCAGGCCCAGGTCCTGCAGCGCTGCGGCGAACTGGCGCTGCCAGGGACCCGGGGGCTGGCCCTGGCTGGGGCTGAGCTGCTGCACCAGCTGCAGGCGGCCGGGCGCACCGAAGTGGAGCTCGGACCGCACCTGCACGCAGCCGCCCAGCAGCAGGGTGAGCAGCAGCAGGATCGTCACCAGCACCGCCAGGCCCAGGGGCGCCCGGGTGGGACCCACCGGCGGCGGCGGCGGCGGGCCGGGCGGGGTGGCGGCCCCGGCCCGCCGGGCGCGGCGCCGCAGGCTGCCGCTCACCGGCTCCACCCCACCCAGCTCCGGCAGGGTCAGCGACCACTCCCGCGGACGGCTGAGGGCCGGCGCCTCCAGCACCTCCACCAGCTCGCCGGCCTGCTGGCGCAAGGTGGCATCGGCGCAGCGCCGGGCCTGGCGGCAGCACGCCAGGGCCGCCGCGGTGTCGCCCTGGCCCATGCAGGCGGTGGCCCGCAGCAGCTGCAGCCGCCCGCCCTCGGGCGTGGTGGGCGGGTAGCGGTTCTCGAGTGGCTCCAACAGGCGCAGCACCTGGCCGTAGTCGCCGCGATCGAGGGCCCGACGGGCGGGGGCCAGGGGGTCGGGGAAGGGATCGCTCAAGGGGTCGTCGGCGCTCAGGGGCGCAGTTGCCGGTCACTGCCCACCACCATCGTGCCGATGCCGGAATCGGTGAACACCTCCAGCAGCAGGGCATGGGGCACGCGGCCATCAACGATGTGGGCGGCCCCGACCCCCTGGGCCAGGGCCCGGATGCAGCATTCGGTCTTGGGGGTCATGCCCCCCTCCACCACCCCGGCAGCGATCAGCTCGCGGGCACCGGCCAGGCTCAGCTGGCGGATCAGCGAGCCCGGATCGTCGCGGTCGCGCAGGATGCCGGGGGTGTCGGTGAGCAGGATCAGCTTCTCGGCCTGCAGGGCAGCGGCCAGTTCGCCCGCCACCGTGTCGGCGTTAATGTTGTGGGCCTGGCCGTCGCGATCGGCGGCCACGCTGGAAATCACCGGGATGTAGCCGGCCTCCAGCAGGGGAAAGAGCAGGGCGGGATCCACCGCCTGCACCTCGCCCACCAGGCCGTGATCGCCATCGGCGTAGGGGCGGGCCACCACCAGGGAGCCATCGCTGCCGCAGAGGCCCACCGCCCGTCCCCCCACGGTGTTGAGGCCGTTGACGATGTGCTTGTTGACCCGCCCCACCAGCACCATCTCCACCACGTCCATGGTTTCCGGAGTGGTGACCCGCAGGCCCGCCTTGAACTCGGGCTGGATGTTCAGCCGCCCCAGCCAGTCGTTGATCTCCGGACCGCCGCCGTGCACCACCACCGGCCGCACCCCCACCGAAGCGAGCAGCACCAGGTCGCGGTACACCGCATCGCGCAGGTCGGCGCGGGCCATGGCCGCCCCGCCGTACTTCACCACCACCCGGCGGCCCGAGAAGCGCTGGATGTAGGGCAGGGCCTCACTGAGCACCGACACGCGCAGGGCGTCGGTGTGGCTGATGGCGGGATCGGAGCTCAAGGCGAAGGGGGCGATCGGAGCGGTGACCGGATGGACCGGACAGTGGCCTGGTGTTGGCCGGAGGCGGGGGAGGTCAGGCGGGGGCTGCGCTGGAGTCGGCATTGGTGCCGGCACCAGCGCCGGTGCCGGTGCCGGGCAGGAGGGTGAGCTGGATGCCGTCTGGATCGCGGGCCTCCAGCTCGGCGATCAGACCGCTGCCGAAGAAGCGGCCGAGACGCTCACGGCGCTCCTGCCAGCGCGCGAAGGGCACCGCGCCGCTGCGAAAGCGCAGACACAGGCCATAGCCGCCGTCATGGTCCAGCTCCTCCACGCTGAGCAGCTCGGGGGGGTTGTCCTCATCCCAGAGCTTGAGCACCTCCAGCGAGCTCTCCAGATGGGCCTTCTGGCCGTAGCGCCAGCGCAGCACATCGGCCAGCAGCTTGCGCAGGGGCTCGCTCTCGGGGCGCTCGCGCAGCTCCCGGAAGCGCTCGGGGGGTGTGAGCCGCCTGGCCGGCGGCAGCTCCGACGACTTGAGGGCCAGCCCCCCGAGCAGGATCGGAATGCCGTAGAAAATCGTCGGCAGGCTGAGGTTGGGATTGCCGCTGGCGTAACCCAGCCAGCCGATCACCGAGAGCGACGCCCCCGCGATCGTCACCAGGCTGCCCGGAGAGAGAAGTGCTTGCATGGGGGCCATCTTCCTGCACGACCATGTCCGACGCGAGCGCGGAGGCGCCGTCCAGCGTGGCTGAGCTGGTGCGCCAGCTCCAGGCCGACCGCCTGTGGCTGCTGCGCCACATCGACAGTGGCGCCTGGCCGCGCTGGCGTCTGGATCTGGCGGCGCTGGAGCGGGAGCTCGGAGAGCTGCTCGACCGGGTGGGCGAACGCTCTGAAGCCCAGGACTGAGGCGCGGACCCCCAGAGCGGGGTTCAGAAGGGGATGTCGTCGTCGCCGTCGGCCAGGTCGGGCACCAGCGGAGCGGCGTTCCAGCTCGGGGTGGCGCTCACCGGGGCGGCCTGGGCCGCACGGGCTGGCGCAGCCGGGGGCCTGCCTGGAGCGGCTGCAGCTGGGGCAGCGGCAGCCGTGGCGGCGGCGGCCGGCTGGGGAGACCCGCCGGGAGCGAGAGGGTGCAGGCGGGCGAGGGTGAATTCGGCCCGCTTCTCCTTGATGCCGTCCTGACGGGTGAAGGTGCTCATCCGCAGCCGGCCTTCGAGCACCAGGCGTTGTCCGGGCTGCACCCGGTTCTGGAGGTCCTGGGCCAGGTTGCCCCAGCCCACCACCTTCAGCTGGCCGGGGGGATCATCGGGACGCAGACCCTCCACCTGCACCAGCATCTCGGCCACCGGCGTCTGGTTGTCCTGGGTGTACCGCACCTGGGGGGCCTCCAGCACGTCGACCTCCAGAAGACAGTGATTCACAGCCGCAGACCCACGCAACGCCGCTCATCCTGATGCACGACACCCCGGCTCAGCAGCCCATCCGGCGGCTGTGGCTGTTCACCGGTACCGGCGATGGGCCGCCGCTGGCAAGCCAGCTGCTGGCCCAGGGCTGGCGGGTGCGGGTGAGCGTGGTCACCGCCGGCGCCGCCCGGGCCTATGGCCCTGATCCGGCCCTGGAGCTGCGGGTGGGAATGCTGGGCGGTGCTGGCAGCCTCACCCGGGAGCTGCTGGAGGCCCGCGGCCGGGGGGCGCCCTTCACCGCCGTGGTGGATGCCACCCACCCCTTCGCCCGCACCATCCACGGGGAGCTGGAGCAGGGCAGCGCCGCCGCCGGTGTGCCGCTGCTGCGCCTGGAGCGCCCGCTGGCACCAGCACCAATCCGGGCCCGGGCAGCGGGCGCGGGCGACAGCCACGAGCTGGCGGATCTGGACGCCCTGCGGAGCCTGCCCCTGGCCGGCACGCGGCTGCTGCTGGCGATCGGCTCGCGGCAGCTGGGCGAAGCGCTGCGCTGCACCCCCGCCGCCCTGCACCACGCCCGGGTGCTGCCAACGCCCCAGGCCCTGCGCCAGGCCCTGGCGGCGGGCCTAGCCGCCGAGCGCCTGGCCCCCCTGCACCCGCGGCTCGAACCGGAGCTGCCGGCGGGGGCGGTGGAGGCGGCGCTGCTGCGGCGCTGGCGCATCGAGGCGGTGCTGGCGCGGGCCTCGGGTCCCCCCACCGAATCCCTCTGGCGCCGCCTGGCGGCGGCCCACGGCTGCCGCTTGCTGCTGCTGCGCCGGCCTGAGCCCAGCCCGGCCGTGCTCAGCCTCGATGGGGACGCCCTGCTGCGGCACCTGGCAGCCTGGACTGGCTGACGCTCACCACAGCCCATGCCGACGGACGCCGACCTGGTGCTGGTGCTCACCACCGAGGCCGATCAGGAGCGCGCCGAGGCCCTGGCCCGGGTGCTGCTGGAACGCCGCCTGGCGGCCTGCGTGAGCCTGCATCCGGTGCTGTCCCTCTACCACTGGCAGGGCCGGCTGGAGCGCGGCAGGGAGGTGCAGCTGCTGATCAAGACCCTGGCCCACCAGCTCGACGCCCTGGAGGCGGCGGTGCGGGAGCGGCACAGCTACTGCACGCCGGAGTGGATCCACTGGCCGGCCCGCTGCGGAGCCGGCTACGGCGCCTGGTTGCTGGAGAGTGGTTCCAACGCCAGCTGACGCCGGGCCAGCTCCCGCAGGTCCACCTGGCAGCGGGGCCCGAGCTGGGTCACCACCTGGCCGGCGCAGAGGGAGCCCAGCCGGCCGCAGGTCTGCAGATCGAGCCCCCGGGTGTAGGCATGCAGGAAGCCGGCGGCGTAGAGATCACCGGCGCCGGTGGTGTCCACCAGCGGCCCCAGGGTCACCGGCTCGATCAGGTGGCTGTCGCCGCCCCCGAGCACCAGCGAACCCGCCTCGCTGCGGGTCAGGGCCGCCACCCGGCAGCGGCCGCGCACCTGCTCCACGGCCTCGGCAAAGGTGTTCGCCCGGTAGAGGGCGGTGATCTCGATCTCGTTGGCGAACAGCAGATCCACATGGCCATCCACCAGCTCCAGGAAGCTGTCGCGGTGGCGTTCCACGCAGAAGGCGTCGGAGAGGCTCAGGGCCACCTCGCCGCCGTGAGCCCGGGCCACCTCGGCGGCGGCGATGAAGGCGCGCTTGGCCGGCTCGCTGTCCCACAAGTAGCCCTCCAGGTAGAGCACCCGCGCCCGGGACACCATCTCCAGGTCAAGATCGACCGGATCCAGCCCCACCGATGCCCCGAGATAGGTGCACATGGTGCGCTGGGCATCGGGCGTCACCAGGATCAGGCAGCGGGCCGTGGAGGCTCCGGCCGTGGCCGCGGGCGTGGCGAAGCAGGCCCCCACGGCTCGGATGTCGTGGCTGAAGATGGCCCCCAGCTGGTCGTCCCGCACCCGGCCGATGAAGCCGGCCCGGCTGCCCAGTTGGGCCAGGCCGGCCACGGTGTTGGCCGCCGAGCCGCCGGAGCTCTCCAGCCCCGCCCCCACACTCCCGTAGAGACGCTGGGCCTGGGCCTCATCCACCAGGGCCATGGTGCCCTTTGTGAGGCCCTGGTCGTCGAGGAAGCGGTCGTCGGCCTGCACGAGCACATCGACGATGGCGTTGCCGATGGCCACCACATCCAGGGTTTCATCCCCAGCCAGGCCGTGATCCACGCCGGTGGGCGATCCAGTGATGGTCATCAGGCGCTCAGCAGGGCCCGCTTGGGGCCGTGGATGGGATCCTCCACCACGATCGTCTGGTCGCGGCCGGCCCCGAGCGACACGATCGCGATCGGCACCTCCATCAGCTCGGCGAGAAAGCGCAGGTAACTCATGGCCGCCGCCGGCAACTCCTCCAGCCGGCGGCAGTGGGCCGTGGAGGTCTGCCAGCCTGGCAGGGTGTCGTAGATCGGCCGGCAGCGGGCGAAGTCCTCGGCGCTGCTGGGGAAATACTCGATGCGGCGGCCGTCGAGCTCGTAGGCCACGCACACCTGGATCTCATCGAGTTCGTCGAGCACATCCAGCTTGGTGATGGCCAGACAGTCGAGCCCGTTCACCTCCACCGCATAGCGGCCGATCACCCCGTCAAACCAGCCGCAGCGGCGGCGGCGGCCGGTGGTGGTGCCGTACTCACCGCCACGGTCGCAAAGGTGATCGTTGATGCTGCCCTCCAGTTCGGTGGGGAAGGGGCCTTCCCCCACCCGGGTGGTGTAGGCCTTGGCCACGCCGATCACCCGGTCGATCAGGGTGGGACCCACCCCTGCGCCGATGCAGGCGCCGCCGCTCACCGGGTTGGACGAGGTGACGTAGGGATAGGTGCCGTGATCGAGATCGAGCAGGGTGCCCTGGGCCCCCTCGAACAGGATGTTCTGGCGGGCCCGGGCCGCCTTGTGGATGGCACGGGTGCAATCCACCACGTGGGGGGCCAGCCGCTGGCCGTAGCCCACATACTCAGCCACCACCGCCTCGAAGTCGATCGGCTCCAGGCCGTAGAGCTTCTGGAGAATCTCGTTCTTCTCCGCCAGCGGACCGGCCAGACGCTCGCGCAGCCGCTGCTCATCGAGGAGATCGATGATGCGGATGCCGTTGCGCTCCGATTTATCGGCGTAGGTGGGGCCGATGCCCCGGCCGGTGGTGCCGATGCGCCGTGAGCCCCGGCGCTGCTCCATCGCCTGATCCAGCAGGCGGTGGTAGGGCATCGTCACGTGGGCGGTGGAGGCCAGCTTGAGGCCATCCACGGCGATGCCCAGCTCCAGGAGCATGTCCAGCTCACTGAGCATGACCTTGGGATCCACCACCGTGCCGGAGCCGATCAGGCAGACGGTGTCGGCGTAGAGAATTCCCGAGGGGATCAGGTGCAGCTTCAGCACCCGGCCGTCCACCACGATCGTGTGGCCGGCATTCACACCGCCCTGGTAGCGCACCACCACGTCGGCGGACCGGCTGAGCAGATCGGTGATCTTTCCCTTGCCCTCGTCACCCCACTGCGCACCGATGACGACGACGTTGGCCAAGGACACGGCGGCCGGAAGCCGCTTGTGAGCACAAGCGAAGAGCCTCTCATCCGGCGGGGGAATCCGTAAAGGCCGGCCAGCTCGGCATCCGGGGGAGGGGGGCCTCAGGCGCCCCGGGTCACGCTGCGCTCGGCCTTCTGCAGCTCCTTGGTGAGACGCTCACGCAGGGCCTCAGGAAGTGGCCGATTGGGGTAGTTGGCGTAGTGGCCGGCCAGGGAGTTCACCGCCGTCTGCATGGTGGTGAAGGAGGCCAGCCCATTGACGGCCGCGCGTGGGCGGTAGCGGGCCATGTAGTCGTTGATCAGGCTACGCGCCTCGGTCTCCGCCTCGCTGCGCCCAGGATCGTCGGCCGCCAGGGTGATGGTGGCGATCAGGCTGTCAGCCACCGCCACGGTGTCGTCCACGTAGTTGCCGCTCAGGCTGGAGCTGCTGGCGCTGCAGGCGCCGAGCAGCAGACAGCCCACCAGGGCCAGGGCCGCCAGGGTGCGGCCCCAGCGCTCACGCCACCGCTGCAACGAGAGGGGGAGTGCTGGGGCCATGGGGCGATCGCGGGGTCCTGAATCTTAAGGATGGGCTCGATTGAGCCTTCAGGCACCCAGCTCGGCCCTCAGCCATCGAGCAGACCCCGGCGCTGCCGCTCGAGGAGCGGCAGCAGATGGGCCAGCAGGCCGTCGGCGGGCAGCTCCTGGCTGCCGGCACAGCTGCGCTCCACCAGCTCGACGCGCCCCTCGGCGGCACCACGACCCACCACCGCTCGCCAGGGAATGCCAAGCAGATCACCGTCCTTGAACTTCACCCCGGCGCGCTCGGAACGATCGTCGAGCAGGGCCTCCACGCCGGCCTGCTGGAGATCGTCGTAGAGGCGCTCGGCCAGGGCCGCCTGGCCCGCATCGGCGATGTTGGCCGGCACCACCAGCACCTCGAAGGGGGCGATGGCCAGGGGCCAGCAGATGCCGTTGCCATCGTGATGCTGCTCCACGGCCGCCTGGGCCAGTCGCGAGACGCCGATGCCGTAGCAGCCCATCCAGAACGGTTCACTGCTGCCGGCCTCGGTGGTGAAACAGGCCTCCATGGCCGTGGAGTACTTGCGGCCCAGCTGAAAGATGTGGCCCACCTCGATGCCGCGGCTGGCCTCCAGCCGCTGCTGGGGGTCGTGGAGGCAGCGCTCACCCCGCTGGGCGGTACGCAGATCGAGGCCCTCCACGTTCAGGCCCAGGCCGCTCCAGCTGGCACCGAGCAGATGCCGGTCCGGCTGGTTGGCGCCGCACACGAAGGTCTCCAGCTCCGCGGCGGTGTGGTCCACCAGGCGCAGGAAGGAGCGGGTCCCGCCGCCGCCGGCCAGCGGTTCGTCGCCGAGCTGGGGGCCGAGGAAGCCGAAGGGCAACGGGTCGAGGCCCGCTCGCGTGAGCGAATCCGGCGTGAGGGCGGCAACCTCCAGCAGGGCCCCGTGCTTGGCGCCCAGCCGGCCGCTCACTGCGTTAGCAAGCTTAACCTCGTTGAGCTGCTGATCCCCGCGCAGGGCCACCAGCAGAGGCTGGTCGTGGCCATCTTCGAAGCGGGCCAGCAACAGCAGCACCTTCACCACCTGGCTGGCGTGTAGGCCATGGCCGGCGCATAGCTGCTCGATCGTGGCCTGGCCGGGGGTGGCCAGGGGTTCGCCGGCGCCACCGGCCCGGAGCCCCACGGCCAGGGGAACGGCCGGCTCCGCCAGCGACTGGGCCCGCTCCTGGTTGGCCGCGTAGTGGCCGTCGGGGCTGGCCAGGATCAGATCTTCACCGGCGTCGGCGGTGACCATGAACTCCTGGCTGGCGGAGCCGCCGATGGCGCCACTGTCGGCCTCCACGGCCAAGGCCCGCAGGCCGCAGCGCGCAAAGATCCGCCGGTAGGCCCGGTCCATGGCCGCATAGGTCTGCGCCAGGCAGGCCTCATCAGCATGGAAGGAGTAGGCGTCCTTCATGATGAATTCACGCCCGCGCATCAAGCCGAAGCGGGGGCGGATCTCATCGCGAAACTTGGTCTGGATCTGGTAGAGGTTCACCGGCAGCTGCCGGTAGGAGCGCAGCAGATCGGCAGCCAGGGAGGTGACCACTTCCTCGTGGGTGGGACCCAGCCCCAGCTCCCTGTTCTGGCGGTCGTGGAGGTGGAACATGATCCCCTCGCCGGCGGTGTAACCAGCCCAGCGGCCGCTGTGGCGCCAGAGGTCGGCCGGCTGCAGCTGGGGCAGCAGGGTCTCGAGGGCGCCGGCGGCGTCCATCTCCTCGCGCACCACCTGTGACACCTTGCGCAGCACCCGCCACATCAGCGGCAGGTAGGCGAAGATTCCGGGCGCCAGGCGGCGGATGTAGCCGGCCCGCAGAAGCAGTTTGTGGGAGGGGATCTCGGCTTCGGCCGGATCGTCCCGCAGCGTCACCAGCATCAGGCGGGAGACGCGCATGGCCTCTTGCGGCGGGGGTGGCGGGAAGCTACCACTGTGTCTGATGCCCGCCTGCGCCAGCGCGCCAGCCGGCCTGCAACCACTGGTGACCAAAGACACAGCACGAGCCTGGGGGGCCTGCTAGCTTCTCAGAGTTCCCAGTTGTCTCATTTGAGTCTCATGGCTTTCAGCCCAGGCAGTTCCGACCCCCTGGGCCGTTCCGCCATGCCCCCGGCCTCCCTCTCACCCGCCATCTCCCCGGCCCACGAAGCGGGCGGCGAAGCCGGTGCCGGCAGCGAGCCGGGCTCGGGCCTGATCGGCATCGACGACGTGCAGAAAGCCCTCAACCGCTCCCGCGCCTCGGTCTACCGCTACACCAACACCGATCCCCGCCAGCTCAATCCCCCCTTCAATCCCCGCCGGCTCAATCCCGAATACCGCAGCGATCAGAAGGACCCGCTGCTGTTCCACCCCCACGAGGTTGCCCGCTTCGCCCGAGACGTCCTGCGGATCAAGGAAGTGACGGTGGAGGTGCTCAATTCACCCTCCACGGCCACCCAGCAGCTGCTCAGCGCGATCCTGGCCGAGTTGCAGACCATCAACCGGCGACTTGATCACCTTGATCCACCCAGCCGCGAACCACGACCTGAGGACTCCCTCAGGTCGACAGGCAATGGCCTGCGTTTCGACCAGCAGAACCGTCCCGCCGCCTGACCTGCTGAACCAGCCGCATCGACGCGGACGCTGTGTTGATGCCAGAATGTGGGCAACCATCTCTGGCCGGACAGATCCGGCATCTCCCGGTGTCACCACGGCTGCCCCGTTCAGCGGCAGTCCGGCATCCACTCCATGACCACCACCCCTGAACCGCTCCGCGCTCCAGGGCCGAGTCCGTCGGGGCAGTCCTCCGCGGACGACCGGCAAAGCGCGGCAGGCGAGCCCAACGACGACGACCCCTACAGTCCGGGCCTGCTCACCCTGCTCGATGCCATTGGCGGCCTTATCGGCTTCGTGGCCATTCTTCTTCCTCTCGCCACCGTGCTGGTGGCCCGCCCCCCGTCCCCGGATCCGCCAGGCCTCCATGGATCTGAGCCAGCTGCCGGCATCCCCAGCGCCCGGGCTCGTGAACCTGGTCGTGGAGATCCCCGCTGGCTCGCGCAATAAATACGAGTACAACTCCCTCTCCGGGGTGATGGCCCTCGACCGGATCCTGCACTCCTCGGTGCGCTACCCGTTCGACTACGGCTTCGTGCCCAACACCCTGGCGGAGGACGGCTCCCCGCTCGACGCCATGGTGATCCTCGAGGAGCCCACGTTTGCGGGCTGCCTGATCCGCGCCCGGCCGATCGGCATCCTCGACATGGTGGACAGCGGTGCCCATGACGGCAAGTTGCTGTGCGTGCCGGAGGCCGACCTCAGCAACCGCAGGGTCACCTCCATCCGCCAGATCGCCAACGACCAGCTGGAGGAGGTGGCCGAATTCTTCCGCACCTACAAGAGCATCGAAGGCCTGAGCACCGACATCCTCGGCTGGCTCGACGAGAAGGCGGTGCCGGCCCTGCTGCAGCGCTGCATCGATGCCGCCGCCTAGGCAGGCCGCTGCAGCAGAAATCCCTCGTAGCTCAGGGCCTGAAAGATGCGGGCCGGATCGCCGAAGCCGGCCGCATTCACCAGGGCCGTGAGCCGGGACACACCGATCGGGTACAGCCCCTGGGCAAGGGCCGCTTCTCGGCTCTGCTGCTCACTCAAGCCACTGGCGCGCTGGAAGCCGAGCCAGGCCGCCTGGACCTGGGGCTGAAGGGGCGAGCGCTCAGGCGCCATCAGGTCCACCAGCACCAGCTGGCCTCCCGGTTGCAGGCTGCGCGCCAGGGCGGTGAGAAAGGCCAGCTTGGTGCCGTCATCCGGCAGCGCCTGCAGCACCAGCACCGACAGTGCCCCAGAGAAACAGGCCTCGGCCTCAAGCTCCTCCACCCGCGTTTGCCGCCATTGGATGCCATCACGGCCCAGACGGCACTGCGCTGCCTCCAGCATGTCCAGCGAGGGGTCGATGGCGGTGATCCGCCAGTCGGGACGCTGGGCCCGGGCCTCCACCAGTTCCGCCCCGGTGCCGCATCCCGCCACCAGGACCTCAGCCCCGACCTCTCCGGCCTTCGGCGACGCCGCCAGCAGAGCCACGGCGAGGCGGGCCAGGCTGGCGTAGCCGGGGATCAGCTGCTGCACCACCAGGTCGTAGCCCTGGGAGTCGCTGAGCTGGGCTCCCCCTGGTTGGCCGGTGCCTGGCTGGCCCCCGAGTGGCTGACCGGAGACGGCTGGCTGATGTTCCCCCACAGACCCGCAACAACTGGAGGCGATGCTAGGCATAGACCCCTGTGAGGGCCTAAGTTCGAGCTCGTGTTCATCCCCTGCCGGCCGTGCCCACCATCCGTTTTGAACAGGAAGGCCAGCAGGTCGGATGCATCGAGGGCGCCAACCTGCGCAAGGCGGCCCTCGACGCCGGCATCAACCCCTACAAGGGCCTCAACAACCTCAACAACTGCGGCGGTCTGGGCCAGTGCGGCACCTGCGTGATGGAGGTCCTGGACGGCATGCAGAACCTCTCGCCCCGCAGCGACGTGGAGGAGGTCTACCTGGCCGACCGCCCCGCCAACTACCGCCTCAGCTGCCGCACCAGCGTCAATGGCGACGTCACGGTGCGCACCCGGCCTGAGGAGGGCGTGGGCAAGGGCTCCAACAGCCTGCTGGGGGCCCTCAAGGCTCTGGTGGGCAGAAAGTGAGCGGAGGGCCCCTGTGAGGCGCGCCTGACGCTCGGCCGTGAAGCTCTACAGCTATCCCCGCTGCAGCACCTGCCGCAAGGCCGTCGGCTGGTTGCAGGCCCACGGCCTGGCGGTGGAGCCCATCGACATCACCCTCCAGCCCCCAAACCGGGAGGAGCTGGCCTTGGCCCTGGCTCAGCTGGGCCGCAAGCGCCTGTTCAACACCAGCGGCGCCAGTTACCGGGCCCTCGGCGCGGAGGCGGTCCAGGCCATGGATGATGAGCAGGCTCTGGCGGCCCTGGCCGCTGACGGCAAGCTGATCCGCCGGCCGTTTCTGGTCAGCGACGGTGGCCGGGTGCTCAGCGGCTTCCGCCCGGAGGAGTGGCATCAGCTGTTGCTGAGCTGAGGGGGACGTAGTCCAGTGCACCCGCCTAGGGATTCCCCGGTGCTTAAACCACCGCTACTACGCCGCTGGCGCCTCGTCGGATGACGACGCCGGCGGCGGCACCGAGGCCATCAGCTGATCGAGTTCTTCGATCAGTGAGGTGATGCGGGCGCGGCTGATCTGGCTGAGGTAGGTGCTCTTGAGCCCCTCGATCAGGGCGCAGATGAGCTCCTGGGAGCGCTCCAGGGCCGGTCCGGTCTGCAAGCTCAGGGCCAGTTCGTCCCAGAAGCGGTCGATGCAACGCTGCAGCATCTCCAGCTGGGCATCATCGGTGCGGCCCAGGCGGTCGCCAGTGCTGCGCGATAGGTCGAGCAGGCTGTCCACCATGCCCCCCGCCAGCTGGGTGCTGAGGCCCGATTCCAGCTGCAGCAGGGGCTTCAGTTGCCGCAGGGGCGCTGGCACGACGGTGCGATCAAGGCTCTGGCGCAGGCTGTAGCCCAGCAGGCTCTGCAGCTCGGGCGCCAGCCGCGGCGCCACATCCCCCAGCAGCAACGGCCCCCAGATGCGCAGCAGCTCGAGCAACTGGCGCTCATCCTCGCTGCGGCTCACCGCCTGATGGCTGCGCAGGGAACGGATCCGCTGCGGCCAGTGAGGCGAGCGCACCAGGCCCTGCACACCATCAATGATCTGAAGGGCCAGCACCTCGAACAGCTCCAGGGCCAGCAGGGCCACCACCCCACGGCTCACCACCGCCCGCAGGGGCTCGAAGTTCACCAGATCGGAGGTCTGCAGGCGCTCCACCACCGGCACGATCCGCAGCCAGCGCCAAAAGGGCAGCAGCAGGGGCAGGTCGATCCAGCGCCGCAGCAGCGCATCCCGCCAGCTCAGGCCGGGGATGCGGCGCCGCAGCCGCACCACCCGCACCAGGATGTCGATCAGGAACACCCACTGGAACACCAGCAGATCGATGCGCCAGCCATGGTTGGTGGGCTGGGCGTTCTCGTCGATCGAGCGCCAGTAGTTGGTTTCCACCAGCGGCAGCACCTGACTTCGCCAGAACAGCCGCTCCTGCTGCCAGGGGCTCCGCTCCAGCCAGGCCGGGCTGAGCAGCTGGGCGGCGGCCTGCTTGGAGGAGTCCTGGTCGGCCCTGTCGCGCAGGCGGTTCTTGATCTTCTCCAGCGTGCCGCTCTGGCCCGACCCCTGGAAGGGATTGGTGTCGATCATCTGTTCGGTGAGCTCCACCTGCTGCTCCAGCAGCAGCTGCTGACCGGGGCTGAAGGGGGCGGAGGCCCCGGTCAGGGCCGCGTCCAGGCGCTGGAACTGGTCGAGATAGGCCTGGGTTTCGCGGTGGGGCTCGATGCCCTTGATCGGATCCACCCAGGGGGTGATGTCGGGCAGCACCTGCAGGGGCACGGTGAGCGGCACGCCGGGAATCGGCTGGAGATTGCGCTGCAGCCAGAACGGCCGCAGGGCCACATAGGTGAGATCGAAGGCCACCCACACCAGGTTGAGGCTGGCCCACACCGCCACGAAACGGGCCCAGCCGCGGTCCAGCACGCTTCGCGAGGGCGGGCGGGGGCGCTGCCAGCGGGGGCGGACCATCGGCCGGGGCGTGGTGGAGGCCTGCCTAATCTGCCCTGGCCGCCGTTGCAGGCGGTGGCCCCTGGAGACGACAGTGCCCTTGCCTGGACCCGAGCTGAAGAACGCCGAATTGGCGCGGGAGCAGAAGGCAGGGTCCCCCGAGTCTTCCCGCCACGCCGACAGTGCCTGGAGCTTCTGGCGCAGCGTGCTGATCACCCTGGCCGTGGCCCTGGGCATCCGGCACGTGCTGGTGGAGGCCCGCTACATCCCCTCGGGATCAATGCTGCCGGCCCTGCAGATCCAGGACCGGCTACTGGTGGAGAAGCTCACCTACCGTCGACGCCCCCCCCAGCGGGGCGAGATCGTGGTGTTCCGCTCCCCCCATCGTTTCGATCCTGTGCTGGCCGGAAGCAGCGACCAGAACCCTCTGCGCTGCCTGCTGGTGAACCTGCCAGTGGTGGGCAACCTGCCGGGTCTGTCCAGCCCGGCCTGCGACGCCTACATCAAACGGGTGGTGGCCCTGCCCGGGGAGCGGGTGGTGGTGGACCCCCTCGGCCAGATCAGCATCAACGGCCGCCGGCTCCAGGAGCCCTACGTCCAGAACCTCTGCCCGGTGGATGCCCAGGGGATGGGGCCGTGCCGCACCATCAACGCCGTGGTGCCCCCCGATCACGTGCTGGCGCTGGGGGACAACCGCGCCAACAGCTGGGACGGCCGCTTCTGGCCCGGCGGCCCGTTCATCCCCCGCCAGGAGATCATCGGGCGGGCCTTCTGGCGCTTCTACCCCTTCAATCAGATGGGCTCCCTGGTGCCCCTCAGCAGCCAGCCGTGAGCGCCCAGCTGGCCGGCTCCGTGAGGCCAGTGGCCAGCACCGCCCCGCGGATCGACTCCCCCAGCCGGGGCTGATTGGCCGCCAGCGACAGAGATGTGGCGGCGTTCCAGCGCCAGACGCGGCCGGGGTCGAACAGCAGCCAGCGGCGGCTGCCTGCCTCCAGGCGTTCAGGATCCAGGCCCAGCACCGCCGAGCCCCCCCAGCTGAGCAGCTCCCAGAGCCGCTCCACCGGGCAGCCCTGGCCCTCCACCAGCTCCTGCCACAGCAGGGGCAGCACCAGGCCATGGGGGGCTCCATGGCCGGCGACACCGGGGCGCCGCTGGTCCAGGGGCAGCAACTGCTCCTCCGCGTCGAGGGGCAGATGGTGCACCGCAACGGCGCTGATCAGCCCCTCCAGCGCCGCCGTCCGCAGGGCCCGGCGATCGCGCGGGGTGCCGAGGGAGGGCAGCAGACGCCAGCCCACCTGGGCGGGGGCGAGGTTGCCGCTGTCGGCCAGCAGGTGCCACCAGTTCACCGTGCAGGCCAGGGGGGGGCGCTGGGCCCGCAGCTGCTCCACGGCGGCGGCGGTGGAGAGGTTCATCAGGGTGAGGCGGCTGTCCGGGCGGGCGGCGGCCAGGGCCAGCAGCGACTGCAGGGGCAGGAGTTCGCTGAGCAGCGGATCGGGCGGCCAGCCCGCCCGCAGGGTCTCCACCCCCTCGCGCACGAAGCCGCCGGCGCAGAGGGCAGAACTGCGCGCCGGCACCAGCACCGGCCGGTCCTCCAGCTCCGCCAGCAGCAGTCCCCGTTCCAGCAGCGGCAGGGGCGGGGTCTGCTCCCCGACCGCCACCCCGATCGCCCCGGCGTTGAGCTGGTCGCGGTGGGGCGCCAGCTCGGCGTCGCTGCCCTCCAGGCTGAAACTGCCCCACAGCAGCAGCCGCAGGGGCTCGGGCCACGCCAGCCCCTTGAGGCGCTCGGGCCGGTCGCGCCAGGGCCGGGCCCAGGGCAGCAGCGCCACCGTGCCGTAGCCACCGGCAGCCGCTGAGCGGGACAGGCTGTCGAGGGTTTCGGCGGTGCCGTCGAAGGGCTGCTCCAGCACACTGTGGGGATCCACCAGGGTGGGGGCGAGCAGCCAGCCATCGGCGGCCAGGGGCTCCGAACCGAGCGCGGCGGCCTGGCGGCCCGCCGCCTCACCCCAGGCCTGCAGGCGGCCCTCGCCATCGATCAGGGCGTCCTGGCGCTGCAGGGGTTCACCCGGGGCGGTGAGCAGCTGCACCTGGCGTAGCCAGAGCGGAGGGGGCACCACGGGCCTACAGGGCTCCGGCGGCGGTGCGGTCGAGCACGCCGCCCAGATGGGAGGTGAGATTCAGGGCCGCCACCACCGGGGTACCGGCGGCTCCCTGGGGATAGTCGACCACGGTGACGCCGCCATTGCCCTGTTTGATCATCCAGATGTCGGCGGGGGTGAGCCCCAGCAGGGCACAGAGAATCGTCTTGTTGACGGCATCGTGGGCCACCACCAGGGCCGTTTCGGCGGCATCGAGGCTGGCCGCAATCGTGCTCCAGGTGGCCAGGGAGCGCTGCCACACGTCGTGGATGGTCTCCCCCTCGGGCATCTGCACGGTGTGGGGCGCCCGCTTCCAGTCGGCCAGCAGCTGGGGCCAGCCCTCGGCGATCTCCTGCTCCAGCCGCCCCTCCCAGAGGCCATGACCAATCTCCACCAGGCCCTTGGTGGCGGTCAGCGGCACCCCCGGGTGGGCGGCAAGAATCCGTTCGGCGGTCTGGCGCGGACGGGCCATCGAGCTGGTGTAGGCCCGGTGGATGCTCACTGTGGCCAGGAAGGCGCCGGCGGCGTCGGCCTGGGCCAGGCCATTGGCATTCAGGGGAATATCGATCTGACCCTGAAAACGGCCCTGGCGGTTCCAGTCGGTTTCGCCGTGGCGCACCAGCAGCAGCCGCGCTCCCCCTCCCCGGGGGGGCAGTGGCTCGCCCAGGTGGGCAGTGCCATTGAGGGACTCCACCTGCACGGCGGGCCCAGCGCCGGGGCCACGGTTGAGGTTGAGCACGGAGATCGAACCGTTATCCACGCGCAGACGCCGGAAGCCACCAGCATCGAGACCCAGCAGGGTGAGCATCAGGCAGCGCAGGATGGCGTTGTGGGCCACCACCAGCACGCTCTGATCGCTGCCCTCCAGGGCGGCCCCGTGGCGCTCGAGCAGCAGGGCACGGAACCGGGCCGCCTGGGCCATCAGCTCAGGGAGAGGGCGGTAGCTGCTGCCATCACTGCGCTGCAGCTCCAGGGTGTGGGGAGCGGTGCGCCATACGGCCTCCTGGCTGGGAAAGCGCTCGCGCAGCTCACGGCGCAGCAACCCGCTCCAGGGGGCGAGATCGATCTCCAGAAGGTCGCTCTCCAACACGGGCTCCAGGCCCTGGCCGTGGCCGCTGAGGAGATGGGCAGCCGTATCGCGGGCCCGTTGGAGGGGGGAGCTGTAGGCCGCGTCCAGGGGCACGGCGGCGAGGGCGGCGCCGGCGGCAGAGGCCTGTTTCACGCCCTCATGGGTGAGGGCTGAGAGGTCGTCGCGGCCCTGGATCCGGTGCTCGACGTTGAAGCTGCTGAGCCCGTGACGGACCAGCACAATCCGGAGGGACACGGACCCAGGGCTGCGCCTGGGCATCGTATGGGAGCAGGTATGGGAGCAAGAAGGGGGGAGAATCCACGCCATTGCCTCCCCGTCCCACAGCGCTTGGCCCCCTCCTCCACCGCGCCGCCGCGCTGGAAGCTCCTGCTCGCCGCCGTCAGCCTGCTGCTGTGCAGCCTGCTCTGGCTCAACGGTCTGCTCCAGAGCCTGGATCGCCCCTCGGTGGGCAACGCCCTGGAGCTGCGCCAGCGGCAGCTCCAGATGCTGGCCGCTCCAGCCCTGCCGGACCGGCTGAAGCCCCTGCTCGCCGGGCCTGACGTCCTCGAGCAGCTCACCATCGCCCTGGAGGAGTCCCTGGCCGCCGGTCCCGGTCCAGGCAGTCCAGACCAGCTGCTGCAACTGGCCCTGCTGCAGCGTCGCGGCGAGAGGGCCGAAGCCGGCGCTGGCCTGCTGGAGCGCCTGCGCGCCCAGGTGCCCCCCGAGAGGCACGAACTGGTGGTCCTGCTCGAGAGCAGCCCAGACCCCCCGAGCGTGGATCGCCAGCGGGCCGCCGCCCTCACGGCCCCCTGGCAGGACGATCTCAGCCCCCTGACCAGCCAGCTGCTCTGCCAGGCCCTCGAGCCCGGACAAGCCGACTGCGGCGACCCGCGGCGGCAGGGGGGTGCCCTGGCGCGGCTGCTGGCGGTGAGCTGGCTGCCCGCACTGCTGCTCCTGCTTGGCGTGGCCCTGCTGCTGCGGCAGCTCTGGCTGCGGATCCGCCGCCGCCACCCGGCATCCCCGGCACTGGTGGGCCCGCCCCTCGATCTGGTGGACGTGACCCTGCTGATCGCCGGCGGCTTCGTGGTGCTCGGGGAACTGAGCGTGCCGCTGCTGCTGGCCCCGGCGCTGAGGCCGCTGCTCGCACCCCTCGACGCCACGCCGGCGCTGCAGCAGGGCCTGCAGGTGCTGCTGCTCTACCTGGGCTTGATGGTGCCGCCCCTGCTGATCCTGGCGACCCAACTGCGGCCCCTGGCGGGGCGGGAACCGGCCAACGGCTGGTTGCAGTGGCGCTGGCGGCCCGCCGGCTCGGCCATCCGCGGCGCCCTGGGCCAGCTGCTGATGGTGCTGCCCCTGGTGACCTTCGCCGGCTGGCTGGTGGAGCGCCTGCTGGGCGACCCCGGAGGCAGCAACCCGCTGCTGGATCTGGTGCTCACCGCCCGCGACCCTGCGGCCCTGCTGTGCTTCGGGGTCACGGCCATGGTGCTGGCGCCCCTGTTCGAGGAGACGCTGTTCCGGGGGGTGCTGCTGCCGGCCCTTGGACAGCGCTGGGGAGACACGGCAGGGGTGCTGGTGAGCGCCCTGGTGTTCGGCCTGGCCCACCTCAGCCTCGGCGAACTGCTGCCCCTGGTGGTGCTGGGGGCCGGCCTGGGCTGGTTGCGGCTGCACAGCGGACGGCTGGGGCCCTGTGTGCTCATGCATGGGCTCTGGAACGGCTTCACCTTCACCAACCTGGTGCTGCTGGCGGTGTGAAAGCCCCGTTCTGGCCTTGCTTCGGGGCTGCACGGGTGGTTCACTTGCAGGGCGTTGGTCACACCCCGTGGTCGCCTCCAAATATCCCGGGCCGGCCGCCAACAGCCTCCAGCCCCAGCGGCCCCTGCAGCTGGTCCAGGGTTCACTCAGTGGCCGTGCCGGCGGCCGCCGGGCTCCCTGGCTGATGGGCCTGCACCGGGCCACCGACGGCACCCTGGCCGGCCTCGGTCTCTGCATGCTCACCCTCAGCGGTCTCACGCTGCACTGGCAGAACGAGTGGGGGCAGAGCTTTCAGGCCCTGGAATCCGCCCAGGTGCTCGAACACCGGCTGCAGGAATCGGCCGCCCAGCTGGAGCGCCACCACCTCAGCCGCGCGGGCCAACCTGGCCAGCTGGTGCCCACCAGCAGCGACCGGTTGATCTTCATGCCGCCGCCGCCGGCCCTCCCCCAATCCTCCTCAGGCCTGCCCCTGGCCTCCCTGAACTGGCAACCGGCCGCCATCGGCTACTGAGTCGCCCACCCCTTTGCGGGATCCATGACCCCAACGTCGCTTCCACGCTCCCGACGTCCTACGACAGCTCGCCCAGCGGGATCCAGCCGCCAACGACCGGTGGTGTCGATTCAGCCCCTCAGCCCCGGACGCCTGCTCGCCGTCTACGGCCTCCTCTGCCTCAGCCTGGTGGGCCTGGCCGGCCGCCTGGCCTGGCTGCAGGTGTTCGACACCGCCAATCTGGAGGCCAAGGCCCGGGCGATTCAGACCCAGTCGCAGACCCCCCTGGGCAAGCGCCGCACGATCGTTGATCGCAACGGCCGCCTGGTGGCCCTCGACGAGGAGCGCTTCACCCTCTGGGCCCACCCCCGCTTCTTCAACTTCCCCGGTGACGACCCCCAGAAGCTGCGCAGCCGGGAGGAGGTGGCCTCCCGCCTGGCGCCCGTGCTCGCCCAGCCTGCGGAGCTGCTGCACGAGCGCATGGTGGGCCGCCCAAGCGGCGTGAGGCTGGGCACCAATATCGACCCGGAAACCGCCGAGCGCATCCGTCGGCTGGGCATCAGCGGCCTCGACCTGGAGGGCTATCCCCAGCGCGTCTACCCCCAGGGCTCGCTGTTCGCCAACGTGGTGGGCTTCCTCAACCTGGAGCGGGTGCCCCAGGCGGGGCTGGAGCAAAGCCGCAACAGCGACCTCCAGCGCCAGGAGAACACCATCAGCATGCGTCGGGGGGCCGATGGCACCCCCCTCCCAGAGGGCCTCACGGCGGGCTCGCTCTACGGCGACGATCTGCGCCTGCAGCTCACCCTGGACGCGCGCCTGCAGCAGGTGAGTCAGCAGGCCCTGGCCAATCAGGTGGCGAAATGGAAGGCCAAGCGCGGCGCGGCCCTGGTGATGGATGTGCGCAACGGCGAGATGCTGGCCCTCACCTCCTATCCCACCTACGACCCCAACCAGTTCTGGAAATTCAATCCCGGACTGTTCCGCGAATGGTCGGTGCAGGATCTCTACGAACCCGGATCCACCTTCAAACCCATCAACCTAGCCATCGCCCTGCAGGAGAAGGCGATCGACCCCAAGGGGACGGTGAGCGACCCGGGGCAGCTGAGCATCGGTGGCTGGCCGATCTTCAACGCCAACCGCCAGGGCAACGGCGTGATCGATTTCGCCACCGTTCTGGAGGTGTCCAGCAACGTGGGCATGGTGAATGCCATGGCCCAGGTGAAGCGGGAGCGCTTCTGGGAGTGGCTGAACAAGATCGGCATCGACACCAGGCCCGACACCGACCTGCCCGGTGCCGTGGCCGGGGAGCTGAAGCCGCGCGGGGTGTTCACCGGTCACGCGATCGAGCCGGCGGTGGCGGCCTTCGGCCAGGGCTTCTCGCTCACCCCCCTGAAGCTGGCCCAGCTGCACGCGATGCTGGCCAATGGTGGCCGGCTGGTGAGCCCCCACATCACCCGCGGCCTGCGCTCCGGCGAGGCCCTGGCCAGCAGCACCGGTCATACCGGTCTCCAGCTGCTCGATCCGCAGGTGACGGCCACGGTGCTGGAGTGGATGGAGCAGACGGTGGCCCGCAGCGACAGCCTGGGCGTGAAAGTGCCCGGCTACCGCATCGGCGGCAAGACGGGCACCGCCCAGAAGGCTGAGCGCGGCGTGTACATCCCCGGGGCCCTGATCACCAGCTTCGTGGCGGTGCTGCCGATCGAAGACCCCCGCTACGTGGTGCTGGTGGTGGTGGATGAACCCCAGGGCGGCAACACCTACGGCTCCACCGTGGCCGCGCCTGTGGCCCGCCAGATCATCGACGCCCTGCTGGTGCTTGAGCAGATCCCCCCCTCCACTCCTGTGGCCGCACCAGCCCAGGCGCCCGAGCCCGCCAGTCCTCCGGCCTGAGCCCATGGCAGCGCCGATCGCCCACCGGCCGGCCGGCCGGCCGCCGACGTTCCCATGTGGCCATTCGCGCAAGCACCACCCCCGAAGCTGGGGAGCGGCAACAGCCCTGGCTAGCGTTCAGGCAACCGGGATTTCCGCCAGCGATGGCCAACCTGCTCGATCAACTCGCCGCCATGACCGTGGTTGTCGCCGATACCGGCGACATCGACGCGATCAAGCAGTTCACGCCGCGGGACGCCACCACCAACCCCTCATTGATCCTGGCGGCGGCCCAGATTCCCGCCTACCAGGAACTGATCGATCGCTCCCTGCGTGAGTCACGCGCCGAGATGGGCGCAGGCGCCGGGGCCGATGCGGTGGTGCGGGAAGCCCTCGATGAAATCTGCGTCACCTTCGGCAAGGAGATCCTCAAGATCGTGCCGGGCCGGGTGTCCACCGAAGTGGATGCGCGCCTGAGCTTCGACACTGAAGCCACGATCACCAAGGCCCGGCGCCTGATCCAGCTCTACAACCAAGCCGGCATCAGCAACGACCGGGTGCTGATCAAGGTGGCCTCCACCTGGGAGGGCCTCCGCGCCGCCGAGCAGCTGGAGAAGGACGGCATCCACTGCAACCTCACCCTGCTGTTCTCCTTTGCCCAGGCCGTGGCGGCCGCCGAGGCCGGCGTCACCCTGATCTCCCCGTTCGTGGGCCGCATCCTCGACTGGTACAAGAAAAGCACCGGTCGGGAGAGCTATCCGGGGCCAGAGGATCCTGGAGTGGTGTCGGTGACGCAGATCTTCAACTACTACAAGACCTACGGCTACAAGACCGAGGTGATGGGGGCCAGCTTCCGCAACACCGACGAGATCATCGAACTGGCAGGCTGCGACCTGCTCACCATCTCCCCGGCCCTGCTGCAGGAGCTCCACAGCACCGAGGGGGTGCTGGAGCGCAAGCTCAACCCCTTCGATCCTGCCCCCACCGAAGCCCAGATCCACCTGGATGAGGCCGGATTCCGTGCCATGCACGGGGCCGACCCAATGGCTACCGAAAAACTGGATGAGGGCATCCGGGGCTTCTGCAAGGCGATCGAAACCCTCGAAGCCCAGCTGGCCCATCGCCTGGCGGTGCTGGAGGGGGGGGCCGCCTTCGGCCATGCCGTGCACGAGATCTTTCTGCTCAACGACCTCGACGGCGACGGCTGCATCACCCGCGAAGAGTGGCTGGGAAGCGATGCGGTGTTCGATGCCCTCGACACCGACAACGACGGCCGGCTCGCCCCCGACGACGTGCGCGGCGGGCTGGGGGCCGCCCTGGCGGTGAGCGGGAGCTGAAACCACGGCAGCAGCCGCTGCCTTAATCCGCTCTTGACCTGGCTGGTCCACACTGGGCCGCTGACCCGTCCTGCCCCCGCCGTGAACGCACTCGACACCATGCGCGCCCTTGCCAGTGAGGGCGAAGTGATCACGGTGGAGCCGGGTGAGCTGATCTTCCGCTCCGGCGAGAGCGGCGACTGCATGTTCGGGGTGCTGGAGGGCGAGGTGCAGCTGAGCTGGAACAGCGATGCCGGCCATGAGCAGATCCGGGCCGGCGACGTGTTCGGCGCCGGCGCCCTGGTCACCAGCGAGCACCGTCGCTACGGCGATGCCAGAGCGGCCACAGCCTGCCGGCTGCTGGTGATGAACCGGGAGAAGTTCCTGTTCGCCGTGCAGGAATCGCCGATGTTCGCAATCGAGCTGCTGGGCTCGATCGATCAGCGCCTGCGCCAGCTCAAGGACTGCACCCGCATCGCCTGACAGGTACTCAGCCCCGCTGCAGCAGCAGCCGGCGGATCGCCCGCTGGGCGATGTCGCCATAGCCCATCTCCCCCGAGAGGATCTGGGCGATGCGCTGGGGCGCGGTGGGGCGCTTGATGCCCAGCTGATAGCCCACCCCGGGCACCCGGTAGAACACGCTGGCGATGCGCCGTCCCCAGGCCATCGAGTCGCCCCAGTCGCGGCGCAGCCCGTCGCTGTAGCCCGCCAGGGCACCGGCCTCGCCCGCCAGCCAGAGGTCGATTGCGCTGGCGGCCCGGCAGCCGCTCAGCAGTGCCGGCCGCAGACCCTCGGCCAGGAAGGGATCACACAGCGAGGCGGCATCACCGGCCACCACCACCCCCTCGCCATGGAGGGGGTGGTGGCCGTCCCACACCCGCAGGCGATTCACCGTGCGCTGGCCCGCACCGGCGGCAAAGCCGAGGCTGGGCAGCAGCCGGGCCAGCACGGCGTCAGCCTCGGAGCGGGCCGTGGCCGCATCGGCGGGCCGGCCGATGAAGCTGCCAAGGCCGATGCTCATCCCCCCACGCCGGGGGAAGGCCCAGCAGAACCCCTTGGGCACCAGTCCGAAGCCGAAATGGGCTGTGGTCGGATCGGCCACGCCCCCCTCCACCTCCACCGAAACGGTGGTGGCGAAGCGGGGCCGGCTGGGACCCAGCCCAAGGCCAGCCGCCAGCCGTGACCCGGAGCCGTCGGCAACCACCACGGCCAGGGCCTCCAGCCCCTCCTCCTCCGGGCTGCCGACGGAGGAGCCCAGCTGCAGCCGCCAGCGGCCATCGCGGCGCTGCAGCGCCTGCACCGAACACCCGGGCAGGAAGCAGGCACCGGAGGCCCGGGCCTGCTCCACCAGAAAGGCGTCGAGGTTGGCGCGCTGCACGATCCAGAACGGCGCCTCACCCGGCAGCTCGGCCACCACCGGATCCCCCAGGTCCCAGGTGAAGCGCACCCGCTCGATCACCGTCTCCACCACCGGCCTGAGGTCGAAGGGGAACCAGGCCTGCACCGAGGCGGCCATGCCGCCACCGCAGGCCTTGGCCCGGGGGAAGGACGCCGCCTGATCCAGCAGCAGCACACGGCGTCCGGCCCGGGCCAGGTGGGCGGCGGCCGCGGCCCCGGCCGCCCCGGCCCCCACCACGATCACCTCCCATGGGCCCGACGGAGTGGTCACACCTTGAGGATCTCAGCCTCCTTCTCGCTCAGGTGCTTGTCGAGCTCGGCGATGAAGCGATCGGTGAGTTTCTGCACCTGCTCCTGTTCATCGCGGCTCTGGTCTTCGGAGAGCTCGCCATCCTTCTCGCGTTTCTTGATGCGATCGATGCCGTCCCGGCGGTTGTTGCGCAGGGCCACCTTGCCCTCTTCGGCGTAGCGGGCGGCGATCTTGCACAGCTCCTTGCGGCGATCCTCGGTGAGGGGCGGAATGTTGATGCGGATCACCCTGCCGTCGTTGTTGCAGGTAAGGCCCAGATCACTCATGGCGATCGCCTTCTCGATCAGACCCAGGGAGCCCTGATCGAAGGGCTGGATCTGGATCGTCTGGGAGTCGGGCGTGCTGAGGCTGGCGAGAGATTTCAGCTGGGTCTCAGCGCCGTAGTACTCCACGCTGATCTTGTCGAGCAGGGAGGTGTTGGCCCGCCCCGTGCGGATGGTGTTGAAGTTGCGCAGGGCGGCGTCCACCGACTTGCGCATCGCGGCTTCCAGATCCATGACGATCGCTCGGGCGGGGGGCTCAGGGGTGAATGCGGGTGCCGATCGGCTCACCGCGCACGGCCCGGCCGATGTTGCCGGGACCGAACAGATCAAACACCACGATGGGGATGGCGTTGTCCTTGCAGAGGGCAATGGCGGCGCCGTCCATCACCTCCAGCTCACCGCTGAGCACCTCCAGGAAGGAGAGGGTTTCATAGCGGCGGGCATCGGCGTGCTTGGCCGGATCGCGGTCGTAGACCCCATCCACCTTGGTGGCCTTGAACACCACGTCGGCGTTGATCTCGGCGGCCCGCAGGGCGGCCGTGGTGTCGGTGGTGAAGAAGGGGTTGCCGGTGCCGGCGGCGAAGATCACCACCCGGCCCTTCTCCATGTGGCGGATCGCCCGGCGGCGGATGTAAGGCTCGGCCACCTCCTGCATGGAGATGGCGCTCTGCACGCGGGTGGGCACGCCGGCCCGCTCCAGGCCGTCCTGGAGGGTGATGGCATTCATCACCGTGGCCAGCATGCCCACGTAGTCGGCGGTGGCCCGGTCCATGCCGGCGGCGCTGCCTTTGAGGCCACGAAAGATGTTGCCGCCGCCCACCACAATCGCCAGCTGGGTGCCGTCGGCCACGCAGGCGGCCACGTCAGCGGCGATCGACTGCACGATGGCCGGGTCGATGCCGTAGCCCTGCTCCCCCATCAGCGCCTCGCCGCTGAGCTTGAGCAGCACACGCGTGAACCCCATCGCCCCCCGTTGATCTGCGGCACCGTAGCAATGGCCCCAGGCCAGGCCCCAGGGCCCGTCCTGCCGAGGCAATTCAGAATTCGATGCCGTGCTGGGCCTTCACCCCCTGCTCGCGGAAGGGATGGCGCACCAGCGTCATCTCCGTCACCAGGTCGGCCCGCTCCAGCAGGGCCGCCGGCGCGCCGCGGCCGGTCAGGGCCACGTGGGTGAGCGGCGGCCGCAGGGCCAGACCCTCCAGCACCTGCTCCACCGCCAGGTAGCCGAGCTTGAGGGCCACATTCACCTCATCGAGCACCACCAGATGGCGGCCGGGGTCGGCCAGGTAGGCGCAGGAACGCTCCCAGGCGCTCTGCACCAGGGCGCGGTCGCGCTCGCGGTCCTGGGTTTCCCAGGTGAAGCCCTCGCCCAGGGCGTGCCAGGCCAGGGCATCGCCGAACAGCTCCAGGGCCTTGGCCTCGCCCGGCTGCCAGCCGCCCTTGATGAACTGCACCACCGCAACCCGCTCGCCGTGGCCGAGGCTGCGCAACACCAGCCCCAGGGCCGCGGTGGTCTTGCCCTTGCCGTTGCCGGTGAACACCAGCACCAGGCCCTTCTCCAGGTTGCGCTCCTCCACGCGCTGCTGCTGCACCTCCCGGCGCCGGGCCATGCGCTTGCGATAGGCCTCCTGGTCGTGCTCGGGGGCCAGCTCACCACCCGGGCCGAGCTCCGCGGCGAGCCGGTCGAGCTCCTGGGGGAGCGCACCGGCGCCGGCGAGCGGTGGGGGGGAGGTTTCACTCGGGGGCACAGCGCTCACGGCCAACAGGTCAGACGTCGCCGCACTCTGGCGGCCTCAGGCCGGGCGCTGCCGGGCCAGGGCGGCGTCCACGGCCTGCTGCTGGTCGCGGCGCGTGATCCAGTGGTGATAGGTGCGCGTGTGGATGGCCACCGAGTGGCCCATCATCCGGGCCGCCACCGTGTCGGGCAGACCGATGTGGATGGTGCGCACGGCCCAGGCGTGGCGCAGGTCGTAGGGAGTGATCGGCAGCCGGTAGCGCCGGAACTGCTCCGCCACCCGCCTGCCGACCTGCTGCAGGGTGGTGCGGCGCAGGTCGGTGCGCACCGCCGGCAGCAGCTCCGGGGTCTCCCCCAGCCGCTCAAGCCCAAACCGCTCCACCCAGCTGGGCTGGAAGGGCCACACCTGGTGCTCGCCGGTCTTGCTGCTGGGCAGCACCCGGATCACCCGGTCACCGCCCGGCGCCAGGCTGGAGAGATCGCAGAAGAACACCTCGTGGTTGCGCAGGCCGTAGGTGGCCATCAGGCCGTAGGCCAGCCGCCAGGCGGGGTTGGGGATCAACTCCAGCAACTGCAGGATCTGGGCGTCACTGGGCAGCTGGCGGAAGCGGGCGGCGTGCAGGCCGTAGCCCCCGGCGCGGGCGGCCCAGTCGGGGGGCAGTGGCAACCCGCCGTGGCGGGCCAGTGCAGCCACGGCGATGCCGCACTGCTGGCGGCTGCTGCTGCCGGGCTCATAGCTCTCCAACACACGCTCCCAAAGGCGGCTCCAGGGCTCTTCGCCGGCGCCGCTGCTCTCACCGCTGTCGGCCAGGCTCAGCAGCCGGCGCAGATAGGGCCGGTAGGCGGCGCTCCAGGTGCTGCGGCTGCCTGCGGGGTTACGGCGGCGCTGGGGATCGAGAAAGAACGCCTGCTCGAAGCTCTCCAGCAGCGCCGCCAGATCGCCTATCCCCGGTGCCGACCCCCCGGGATCCAGCGGGGCCGAATCGAGCGCCGCCGGCCCACCCGCTGGCGCCCGGCGGGCTGCGGGCCAGCGGAAACTGCCCTGCTCCAGCTGGCGCAGCACCTGCAGCTGCCGCTGGCGGGCCTGCTCCAGGCCGGCCGTGGTGGCGGGGACCCCCAGGCTGAGGCGTTGCACCGGCCGCGACTCACCGCCGCGGCGGCAGGGCAGGGGGCCACGCAGCACCAGCTTGCCCCCCCGGCGCTCGATCCTCAGGGTGATGCCGATGGCCGCCAGCCGGGCGTTGTGCTCCGCCAGGGCGGCATCGATGGCATCGGCTGGGGCGGGGCCGAGGTCGACGCGAGGGGTGGGGCCAGGAACGGGGATGGAGGCGATCGCCCGGCGGGTGGAGGCAGCCCGAAGGTATCGATGGCTGCCCGGCGCGGCTAGGGCCGGCCGGACAGCGTTACGCTCTCGGATGGTGTGCCGTGCGGAACCAGGGATGGCCAAGGAAGGCATGGCCAAGGTGGGCGTGCTGCTGCTGAACCTCGGGGGTCCCGAGCGGATTCAGGACGTTGGCCCCTTCCTCTACAACCTGTTCTCCGATCCGGAGATCATCCGGCTGCCGAATCCGGCCCTGCAAAAGCCCCTGGCCTGGCTGATCAGCAGCCTGCGGGCGGGCAAATCCCAGGCGGCCTACCGCTCCATCGGCGGCGGCTCGCCCCTGCGCCGCATCACCGAGCAGCAGGCGCGGGAGCTGCAGAGCGTGCTGCGCCAGCGCGGCATCGAGGCCACCAGCTACGTGGCCATGCGCTACTGGCACCCCTTCACTGAATCGGCTGTGGCCGACATCAAGGCCGACGCCGTGGATGAGGTGGTGGTGCTGCCCCTCTACCCCCACTTCTCGATCAGCACCAGCGGCTCCAGCTTCCGGGAATTGCAGCGCCTGCGCCAGGCCGATCCCGCCTTCGCCGCCCTGCCGATCCGCTGCATCCGCAGTTACCACGACGACCCCGGCTACATCGGCGCCATGGCGGAGCTGATCGCCCGCGAAATCCAGGCCTGCCCCGACCCGGCGTCGGCCCACGTGTTCTTCAGCGCCCACGGGGTGCCCAAGAGCTACGTGGAGGAAGCGGGCGATCCCTACCAGCGGGAGATCGAAGACTGCAGCCGCCTAATTATGGAGCGGCTGGAGCGAGACCTGGGTCACGCCAACCCCCACACCCTCGCCTATCAGAGCCGGGTGGGGCCGGTGGAGTGGTTGCGGCCCTACACCGATGAAGCGCTTGAGGAGCTCGGTCACCAGGGGGTGAAGGACCTGGTGGTGGTGCCGATCAGCTTTGTGAGCGAGCACATCGAGACCCTCGAGGAGATCGACATCGAGTACCGCGAGATCGCCACCGAGGCGGGAATCACCAATTTCCGTCGGGTGCCGGCCCTCGACACCACCCCGTCGTTCATCGAGGGCCTGGCTCATCTGGTGGAGCGGGCCCTGGAAGGGCCGGAAGTGAACCTCGATCAGGCCGCCGCCCTGGCCACCAAGGTGAAGCTGTATCCCCAGGACCGCTGGGCCTGGGGCTGGAACAACAGTTCCGAGGTGTGGAACGGACGCTTGGCGATGGTGGGATTTTCTGCTTTTCTGCTCGAACTCATCAGTGGCCGAGGACCGCTCCACGCGCTGGGACTGCTCTGAGTCCATGCCAGCGGGCCGTCGCAGCCGCCCCAACCTCCTGCTGGGCGCCTGCCTGGGAGCGGCGGGTGCCATCGCCATCGCCCTGCAGGGCGGCGTTCTCGATCCCCAGCCCGCTCAGGCCAGCAGCCTGTGGAGCCGCGGCGTGTTTCCGGTGGTGAACTTCGCCGGCTACACCAGCCACTTCGGCACCCGCACCGGCCCCTGGGGCGCGGTGGAGCCCCACTACGGCCTGGACATCGCGGCCCCGATGCACTCGCCGATCCGCAACTGGTGGGGCGGTGTGGTGGAGAGCGTGATCAACGACGGCACCTGCGGCCTCGGGCTGGTGATCCGCTCGGGCGAGTACGAGCACATCTACTGCCACCTCTCCGGCTCGGTCTCCGGCGGGGTCTACCGCAGCGGTCCGGTGGCGATCAGCACCGGCCAGCGGCTGCGCACCGGCGAACTGATCGGCCACGTGGGGGTGACCGGCCGCAGCACCGGCCCGCACCTGCACTGGGGCATGCGCTTCCGCAACGAATGGGTCGACCCGGCCCTGGTGCTGCGGGCGATGGCCCGGGCCCGCGGCGGTGCCGGCTGAGCAGCCAGCTGCCGACCCTGACCTGAACCCCAGACGCGCGCTCAACACCTAGTGTTGGCCTGACATCCAACCTGGCCAGGGTGCTTGGCCGCCGCAGCCGTGACGCTTTCGCCCCTCACCTCTGCCGCCCAGACGACCACCCCTGAACTTGATCTGGGCGTGCCCACCCCCGCTGCCACCGTCGGCCTGAGCCAGCGCGTCAATGGCGGCTATGCCCTGATGGACGCCCTGCGCCTGCATGGGGTGAAGCACATCTTCGGCTACCCGGGTGGGGCGATCCTGCCCATCTACGACGAGCTGCACAAGGCCGAAGCCCGAGGCTGGCTGAAGCACATCCTGGTGCGCCACGAGCAGGGCGGCACCCACGCCGCCGACGCCTACGCCCGCGCCACCGGCCAGGTGGGGGTGTGTTTCGGCACCTCCGGCCCGGGCGCCACCAACCTGGTCACCGGCATCGCCACCGCCCACATGGATTCGGTGCCGATGGTGGTGATCAGCGGCCAGGTGCCGCGGGCCTCCATCGGCACGGACGCCTTCCAGGAAACCGACATCTTCGGCATCACCCTGCCGATCGTGAAGCACTCCTGGGTGGTGCGTGATCCCCGCGACATCGGCCGGATCGTGGCCGAGGCCTTCCTGATCGCCGCCAGCGGCCGGCCAGGCCCGGTGTTGATCGACGTGCCCAAGGATGTGGGTCTCGAGGAGTTCGACTACGTGCCGGTGGGGCCGGGCTCGTCGGTGCCCAAGGGCTTCCGGCTGCCGACGCCAGCCTCTGACGGGGCGATCCAGGCGGCCCTCGAACTGATCCGCCAGGCCCGCCGGCCCCTGCTCTACGTGGGCGGCGGGGCGATCAGCAGCGGTGCCCACGAGGCCATCCTGCAGCTGGCGGAGCGGTTCCAGCTGCCGGTCACCACCACCTTGATGGGCAAGGGCGCCTTCGATGAAAAGCACCCCCTGGCCCTGGGGATGCTGGGGATGCATGGCACCGCCTACGCCAACTTCGCGGTCACCGACTGTGACCTACTGATCGCCACCGGCGCCCGCTTCGACGACCGCGTCACCGGGCGCCTGGACGGCTTCGCCCCCCGGGCCCAGGTGATCCACATCGACATCGACGCCGCCGAGGTGGGCAAGACCCGCGTGCCCGACGTGCCGGTGGTGGGCGATGTGAAGCAGGCCGTCGAGGCCCTGCTGGTCGCCAGCAGGGGCGACAGCGCCGAGGGCCGCACCGAGGCCTGGCTGGAGCGCATCGCCTCCTGGAAGCGCTACTACCCCCTGGTGGTGCCCGCGGCGGAGGGTGAGATCGCTCCCCAGGAGGTGATCGTGGCCCTGCGGGAGCTGGCGCCCGACGCCTTCTACACCACCGATGTGGGGCAGCACCAGATGTGGGCCGCCCAGTTCCTGCACAACGGGCCGCGGCGCTGGATCAGTTCCGCCGGCCTCGGCACGATGGGCTTCGGCCTGCCGGCCGCCATGGGGGTGCAGACGGCCTTCCCGGCTGAGCAGGTGATCTGCGTGGCGGGCGACGCCAGCATCCTGATGAACATCCAGGAACTGGGCACCCTGGCCCAGTACGGCCTGCCCGTGAAGGTGGTGGTGATCAACAACGGCTGGCAGGGGATGGTGCGCCAGTGGCAGGAGAGCTTCTACGGCGAGCGCTACTCGGCCTCGGAGATGAACAGCGGCATGCCCGATTTCAAGCGTCTGGCCGAATCGTTCGGGGTTCGGGGGGTGCTGATCAGCGAGCGGGCCAGCCTGCATCAGCAACTGCGCGACGCCCTCGACCACCCCGGTCCGGCCTTCATCGATGTGAAGGTGCGCCGCAACGAGAACTGCTACCCGATGGTGCCCCCCGGCGCCAGCAATGCCCAGATGGTGGGGCTGCCCAGCCACCCGGAACTGGCGATCGACACCACCCGCACCTGCGGCCACTGCGGCACCACCACCGCCAGCAGCCACCTGTTCTGTCCCAACTGCGGGGCCAAGCTCTGAACCCCACCGCCGCCCTGCTGTCACGCCTTCTGACCCAGCTGCTGCGGGCCGTGCTGATCGGCCTCCTGCTGCTGCAGCCCCTGCTGCTGAGCCCCGCCGCCGCCGGGGCGGCCGAGGTGCGCCAGGTGCGTGGCGCCACCCTGCTGCAGGTGGGCGACAGCAACCGCAGCTACGCGGTGCTGCTGGCCTGCGTGGCGGTGGATCCCGCCCAGGAGACCGCAGCCACCGACTGGTTGCGCCAGCAGGCCCCGCGGGGCACGCGGGTGAACCTGCGGCCGGTGGGGCAGCGGGATGGGGTGCTGCTGGCACGGGTGCGCACCCAGACCGAGCGCGGCGGGCCGGCCCTCGACCTGGGCCGGGGCCTGATGGCCGAGGGACTGGCCACACCGCTGGCGGACGCCGATCCGCTGGCCTGCAGCGACCGCCAAGCTGAAGACCTCACCCGCTCCTGAGCCGCTCCTGACCATGGGCCTCAACCGCACCGCCAAGGGCATCGTGCTCGTGCCCTGCCTGCTGCTCGGCGGCGCCTTCCTGGCCGCCGCTGCCTGGGGGGGCGAAGGCCCCGTCGCCGCCAATCGCACCCTGGCCCTCAGCCTGGGTGGGGTGCTGATCGGCGGGGGAGTGCTGGCCCAGCTGCTGCCCGAGCAGGGGCCGGAGCAACCAGACAGCCCCCCGGATGAAACCTGAAGACACTGCTCAGGGGTGGGGTGTTCGGGGTCGGTTCAGCGGCCCTGGCTCTGCACGGCCCGGTTGACTTCCGCGAGGATGTCGTCGATGAACTTCTTGTCGGCCGCCGTGAGCTTGTCGTAGCAGCCCTGCCGAACCCGGCCCACCACCTGGACGATGCTGCCGTTGGCGATCTGCTCGGCCGTCAGGCGACCGGCCCCGGCGACCTGGGATCCGTAGACGTTGGTGACCACGTAGGTCATGGCCTTTGCGTTGGATAGCACCGACTTCTGCACCGGCACCTTCTCCTCCACGGCCAGCTCGCACACGTTCACTGCCGCCGCCAGGGCCATGTCGTTCATCCCCTGCTGGGGGATCGGGCCGGTCGGGCCGCCCTGGGCCTGAGCCGCCGCGGGCAGGGGCAGGACTGCCGAGAGGGCGAGAGCGGCTGAGGCAATCCAGGCGTGGGTGGGGCGGAGCACGAACGGGGGCATGGGAGAAGCCTCTCCACTGTGCCACCTGTCTCCGGTCTGTCCCAGTGCGTCGTGCCGTTCACAGTTGCGGCCACCCGGGGCAGGGCGCGGCAAGAGTGGGAATGGTCGCCAGCTGAGCATGTCCACACCCCAGAGCTCCGGGTCCAGCCCTCTGGTGCTGCCTTTCAGCGCCGTGGGCATCGAGGCCATCGACCGGGTGGGCGGCAAGAACGCATCGCTGGGGGAGATGATCCGCGAACTCGGCAGCAAGGGCGTGCGGGTGCCGGATGGCTTCGCCACCACCGCCGCGGCCTACCGCCACTTCATCACCGACAGCGGCCTGGCTGAGCGGCTGCATGAGCTGCTCGACGGCCTCGACAGCGATGACATCGCCGCCCTGCAGTCGGCTGGCGCCTCGGCCCGCTCCCTGCTGCTGAACGCCCCGCTGCCGGACGACCTGCAGGAGCAGATCCTGACGGCCTACCGCCAGCTGGCCGCCGGCAGCGGGGTGGCGGACGGGGCCCAGCTGTCGGTGGCGGTGCGTTCCAGTGCCACCGCCGAAGACCTGCCCGATGCCTCCTTCGCCGGCCAGCAGGAAACGTTTCTGAACGTGCAGGGCGAGGCGGCCCTGCTGGCGGCCTGCCGGCGCTGCTTCGCCTCACTGTTCACCGACCGGGCGATCTCCTACCGCCAGATCAACGGCTTCGATCACTTCGATGTGGCCCTCTCGATCGGCGTGCAGCGGATGGTGCGCGCCGACCTGGCCGCCTCCGGAGTGATGTTCAGCATCGACACCGAAACCGGCTTCCGTGACGCCGTGCTGCTCACCGCCGCCTGGGGGCTGGGGGAGAACGTGGTGCAGGGGGCCGTAAACCCCGACGAATACCTGATCTTCAAGCCCACGCTGGAGGAGGGCTTCGAGCCGATCATCCATCGGCGGCTGGGCAGCAAGGCGATCCGCATGGTCTATGCCGACGCCAGCCAAGGCGGCCGCCGGAACCACGAGCCCGGGCAGGGGGCCACCCGCAATGTGCCGGTGCCCCTCGAGGAGCAGGGGCGCTTCGCCATCAGCAACGATGAGGCCCTGCAGCTGGCCCGCTGGGCCTGCACGATCGAGCGTCACTACAGCCAGCGCCGCGGCAGCCCCACACCGATGGACATCGAGTGGGCCAAGGACGGGCAGAGCGGTGAGCTGTTCATCCTCCAGGCCCGGCCCGAGACCGTGGAGTCACGGCGTTCGGCCACGGTGCTGCGTAGCTGGCACCTGGAACCCCATCAGGAGAAGCCGATCGCGCGCGGCCGGGCCATCGGCGCGTCCGTGAGCAGCGGCCGGGCCCGGATCATCCGCGACCCCGGCGAAATCCAGCGCTTCCAACCGGGCGATCTGCTGGTGACCGAGCGCACCGATCCCGACTGGGAGCCGATCCTCAAGCGCGCCAGCGGCGTGATCACCAACCAGGGGGGACGTACCTGCCACGCGGCGATCATCGCCCGGGAGATGGGGATCACCGCGATCGTGGGCGCCGGAGATGCCACCGAGTGCATCGCCGATGGCGATCTGATCACCGCCAGCTGCTGCGAAGGCGATGAAGGCCGCGTGTACCGCGGCGAGCTGCCCTTCCGGCTGGAGGAGCAGGAACTCGGCGACCTGCCCGACACCCGCACCCGCATCCTGATGAATGTGGGCAATCCGGAGGAGGCCTTCAAGCTGGCCGCCATCCCCTGCGACGGCGTTGGCCTAGCCCGGCTTGAATTCATCATCGCCAACCACATCCGCGTCCACCCCCTGGCCCTGCTGGAGCCCGGGCGGGTGAGCGACGCCAGCGAGCGGCACGCCATCGCCGAACTCACCCGCGGTTACGACACCCCAGCGGAGTACTACGTGGATCTGCTGGCCCAGGGGATGGGTCGGATCGCCGCCGCCTTCTTCCCCAAGCCGGTGATCCTGCGCTTCTCCGACTTCAAGAGCAACGAGTACGCCAAATTGCTGGGCGGGCGCCACTTCGAGCCCAGAGAGGAAAACCCGATGATCGGCTGGCGGGGCGCCTCCCGCTACACCGCCCCCGCCTTCCGGGAGGCCTTCGCCCTGGAATGCCAGGCCCTCAAGCGGGTGCGCCAGGTGATGGGTCTCACCAACGTAATCCCGATGGTGCCCTTCTGCCGCACTCCCGAGGAAGGCGACAGGGTGCTGGCGGAGATGGCCCGCCAGGGGCTGGAGCGGGGGCGTGACGGGCTGGAGGTGTATGTGATGTGTGAACTGCCCAGCAACGTGATCAGCGCCGAGGCCTTCGCCGAGCGCTTCGACGGCTTTTCGATCGGCTCCAACGACCTCACCCAGCTCACCCTGGGGCTGGACCGCGACTCAACCCTGGTGGCCGAGCTGTTCGACGAGCGCGACGCCAGCGTGAAGGCGATGATCGCCATGGCCATCACCACGGCCCGGCGCTGCGGCCGCAAGGTGGGCATCTGCGGCCAGGCCCCCAGCGACTATCCGGAATTCGCCGAGTTCCTGCTGGCTGAGGGGATCGACTCCATCAGCCTCAACCCCGATGCGGTGATCCCCACCCGCATCGCCGTGGCGAAGCTGGAGGAACGTCTGCAGAAGCAGCCTCAGGCGGCGATCCGGTAGGCCTGCCCTGGCACCGGATCGATGAGGCGAGGAGTGGCCCGGCCACCGGCCCCGGCGGCGGCTGCCACAGCGGCCGCGTCTTCGGTGCTGCCCTGCTGGCTCAGCGCGCGGGTGAGCAGGCCTTCATAGCGGGCCTCGCCACCCGCGGTGCTGGCCAGCACCAGCGAGGGATGGAAGCGCTCCAGCAGCTGGGGCAGCACCTGGCGGCCGCGCACGAAGGCCCCGGCCAGGGGCAGGGAGAGATCCACCACCGGGGTGATCACCGCATCGAGGGGATCGGCCGGCAGATCGGGATCGAGATAGCCGTGGGGTTCGAGGTAGAGGCTTCCGCCGGGGTGGTCGAGGCGATAGCCGTTCTCCACCTGGGGCACAGGCGCGCCGGCCGTGGCCCGGATCCTGAGCTCCCCCAGCAGGTGGCTCTGGCCCGGGGTCAGCGCGGTGACGTGACGGAAGCCGAGCTCGCGCACCCGGCTGGCGGCCGTGGCAGAACCCACCACCGGGAGATCCCGGTCGAGCAGCTCCAGGCTGGGGGGATGGCAGTGGTCGGGCAGTCCCTGGGTGAGCAGCAGCAGATCGAGGTCGGGGGGCACGGGCCAGGGCCTGGGCAGGCTGGCGGCAAACAGCCAGCGGCCGGGGGGGAACACCAGGTCGCCGCACAGCCAGGGGTCGACGAGCACGCGCAGGCCGTCGAAGTCGAGCAACCAGCCGTTGGCACCGAAGTAGGTGGCGGCAACCATCAGAACAGCGACGAGGGAACCAGGGTGACGATCAGCGGGCGGGCGGCGTCAGGCGGCTGCCAGGGAGGGGCGGCTGCGGCCCGCCAGCAGCTGCCAGACCAGCAGGCCGTAGCTGAGGCCGCGGGCGGCACTGACCACCGCCAGCAGCATGCAGAGGGGGCAATGGGTGAGAGACATCGATCCCCCGGCAGATGTATCCCAACCCTGGCAGAGCCGGGAGGGCAGCGGTGGCTGCTGAAATGAACTCCGGACCGCTCACTGTTGGAGACCCCCTGTGCTGCGGCTGAGCGAGCTGAAGCTGCCCCTCGACCACGCCGAAGCCGACCTGGCGGCGGCCATCTGCCGGCGGCTGCGCCTGCGGCCGGAGCAGCTGCACCGTCACCTGCTGGTGAAGCGCAGCGTCGATGCCCGCAAGGCCGGGGCGATCCAGCTGGTGTACAGCCTGGATCTGGAGCTCGATCCCGCCGCTGAAGCCCGGCTGCGGCGGCGCTGCGGCAGCGATCCCCACCTGCGCCCCAGCCCCGATGAGCACTACGAGCTGCCCCTGAAGCTGGAGCCGGGGGAGGCCCCGGACCCCAGGCCGGTGGTGGTGGGGGCCGGCCCCTGCGGCTATTTCGCCGCCCTGATGCTGGCCCGCATGGGCCTGCGTCCCCTGCTGCTGGAGCGGGGCCAGCCGGTGAAGCAGCGCAGCGCCGACACCTTCGGCTTCTGGAAGGGGCAGCGCCCGTTTGATCCGGAGTCGAACGCCCAGTTCGGCGAAGGCGGAGCCGGCACCTTCTCGGACGGCAAGCTCTACAGCCAGGTGAGCGAGGCCCGGGCGATCGTGCGCCGGGTGCTGGAGGAGCTGGTGGCGGCCGGGGCCAACCCCGAGATCCTCACCCTGCACAGGCCCCACATCGGCACCTTCAAACTGGCCACGGTGGTGCGCGGCCTGCGCCGTGCCATCGAGAGCCTCGGCGGCGAGGTGTGGTTCGGCTGCCGGGTGAGCGGCCTGGAGCTCGATCCCGCCGGCCGCCAGGTGGGGGCGGTGCTGCTGGCCGATGGCCGGCGCCTGAGCGCCCGGGCGGTGGTGCTGGCCGTGGGCCACAGCGCCCGCGACACCTTCGCCTGGCTCCGGCAGGCGGGCGTGGCGATGGAGGCCAAGCCGTTCGCGGTGGGGCTGCGCATCGAGCACCCCCAGCAGCTGATCGATCGCGCCCGCTGGGGCGAGCAGGCGGGCCACCCCCGGCTGGGGGCGGCCGAATACAAGCTGGTGCACCACTGCCGGGCGCCGGAGCTAGCCGGGCGCACGGCCTACAGCTTCTGCATGTGCCCCGGCGGGCTGGTGGTGGGCGCCACCTCGGAGGAGGGGGCGGTGGTGACCAACGGCATGAGCCAGCACTCGCGCAACGAGCGCAACGCCAACAGCGGCCTGGTGGTGAACGTGGAGCTGGCCGACCTGGAGCCCTACGGGGCAGGGCCCGGCGATCCCCTGGCGGGGGTGGCCTTCCAACGCCACTGGGAGGCGAAGGCCTTCGTGGCCGGCGGCCGCAGCCTGCGGGCCCCGGCCCAGCGTGTCGACGACTTCCTGGCCGGCCGGCCCAGCGTGGCCGGCGCGGCCGGTGTGGTGCCCTCCTACCAACCGGGGGTGGTGTTCACCGATCTGGGGGCCTGCCTGCCCCCCTTCGTGGTGGCGGCCCTGCGGGAGGCCCTGCCCGCCTTCGAGCGGCGCATCCCCGGCTTCTGCCGCGGCGATGCGCTGCTCACCGGCGTGGAGACGCGCACCTCCTCACCGGTCCGGCTGCCGCGGGACGCCACCAGCCTGCAGTCACTGAACACACCGGGGCTGTTCCCCGCCGGCGAGGGTGCCGGCTACGCCGGCGGCATCCTCTCGGCGGCGATCGACGGCATCAAGGTGGCCGAGCAGGTGGCCCGGTGGGTCACGCAGTGGGCTGCGGCCCCTGGCCACACTGGAGATCTTCAGCGATGACAGCACGCCGTGCAGGTGCTGTGGTTCCGGCGTGATCTGCGCCTCGACGATCACCCGGCCCTGATCGAGGCCTGCAGCCGCGGAGCGGTGCTGCCCCTGTTCATCCTCGACCCCCACCTGCTGCACCACCCGGAAACGGCCCCGGCCCGGGTGGCCTTCATGCTCGCCTGCCTGCGGGCCCTGGACAGTGACCTGCGCGCCCGCGGCTCGCGGCTGCTGGTGCGCCACGGTGAACCGGCCGCGGTGCTCATGGCACTGGTGCGGCAGATGGGGGCCAGCGGGGTGGTGGCCCATGTGGACAGCGAGCGGCTGGTGGGCCGGGTGCGCGATGGCCGTGTGGAGCGGGCCCTGGCCGCCGCCGGCATTCCCCTGCACTGGGTGGAACCACCGGGAGCCTGCCCTGAGCTGCTGGCCTACCCCGACTACCGCCACTTCTGGCACGGCCAGATGGCCGTAGAACCGCTCCCCGCCCCCGGCCACATCGCCACGCCGCCCCCAGCCGGGACGGACCGGGACCAGGCCACGGGCGCCCCGCCGGAGCTGGCGGACCTGGGACTGCGCGGCGACGGCAAACCGATCCCCGCCGCCGGCACGGCCGCGGCCCTGGAGCGGCTGCAGCAGTTCTGCGCCGGCGGCGCCGCCGACCGCTACTTCTGGCAGCTGAGCCAGCCCTCGGCGCGGGTGACCACCGGCCTGGGGCCCTACCTGAAATTTGGCGTGCTCAGCCATCGCCGGGTGCTGCACACCATCGCCGGCCTGCGCCAGGGCGGCGCCGGCGAGCGCCGCAGCTGGCGGCAGCTGGTGAGCCGCCTGCGCTGGGGCGCCGGCATGGCCCAGCGCTTCCGCTACCTGCCCCAGCTGGAAGTCGTCCCTCTCTGGCAGTGCTACGGGAGCGCCAGCGCCAGCCTCAGTGCCGAGCAGGAGGAGCTGTATGCGGCCTGGCAGAGCGGCCACACCGGCTTTCCGATCGTGGATGCCGCCAGCCGCTGCCTGCTCGCCGGCGGCGGCTGGCTGGATCTCAACTTCCGCAGCCGGGCCATCCACGCCAGCTTCCTCACCAACCTCTGCGGTATCGACTGGCGCTACGGCGCCCTCCACTACATGCGCCACCTGATCGATGGCGACTGCTGCATCGACCACTACCAGTGGGCCATGCAGGCCGGCGTCACCGCCCCGGGCGGCGGCCGGGGCGGCGGCTGGAGCCGCATCTATCACCCGGGCCAGACGGCGGTGGAACGCTGCGATCCCCAGGGCGTGTTCATCCGCCGCTGGCTGCCGGAGCTGGGCGATCTCACCAACGACCAGCTGGGCAGCCCGCCCCCCATGGCCGCCTATCCCCGACCCCTGCTGGACTACGACCGTGCCCGGCGCCGCTGCTTGGCCCGGCTGGCCGCCCAGCGGCAACACTGGCGCCCCCACGGCTTCAGCCCCCTGCCCGCAGATCTCACCCCGTTCGGAGCCGGGCGGATCGAGGGCAGCGCCGTGGACTGGGCACGGGAGCACGCCCCCCAGCTCCATCCCGCCGCCCTGCCGCTGGAGCAGCTGGATGGCCCGGCCCTGCGGGATCTGGCCAGCTGGTTCGGCCCCAGCCGCAGTCTCCAGCCCCGGGCCGCCCGGCCACCGGCCCGCGCCAGTGGCGGCAGGAGGGGGCGGCGCCGCGCTGGCAGGGATGGCGACGCCACCCAACTGGAGCTGTGGAGCTGAGCTGGCAGACCCTCAGGCCTGGGAGACGATGCCGCTCCACTGCACCGCCTTCACCTGATCCCGTCGCCAGGAGTGGAACAGCTCCGGTTCCGCCACGGTGCACAGGGGGCAGGCGCTGATGGACTCCTCGGCCACCCCCAGCTGCACCAGCTGCAGGCGGGCCGCTGCCCTGATGTCGAGCCGCTCCCGCCCGGGGGCGGTGTCAGGGAGGAGGGCTCCGGCCTGGCGCAGGGCCTCCAGGGCGGCCTCGCCGGCAGTGCCGGGGAGGGCGGCGGCCACCTGGGCGCTCACCACCGGCTCCACCTGGTAGCGCTCGCCGCTCACGGCCGGCCCCAGGGCCGCACGCAGATCGACGCGGCGGCTGCCCGCCGCCTCGAGGCTCTCCACCGCCTTGGCCAGGATGGCGCCCGCAACCCCGCGCCAGCCCGCGTGGCAGGCGGCCACGGCCCCGCGCACCGGGTCGGCCAGGAGCACCGGCGTGCAATCAGCCCCGCACACCCACAGGCTCTGGCCGCCGCCGTCGCTGCGGAGGCCGTCGGCCTCGGGCCAGGGGGCCTGGCTGGCCGCTGAGGCCGGCAGCACGGCGTTGCCATGCACCTGCCGGGGCCGGTGCACGCTCACCCCGGCACTGAGGTAGCCGGCCAGCACCTCCGGCTCCCGTCCCTGCCACTGGCGGGTGAAGAAGCCGTGCTCAAAGTCGGCCAGCAGATCGGCCTGCAGGTAGTAGCCGCCGTAGCAGCCCACCCAGGTCCAGCCGGGCAGGTCGTTGAAGCCCACGTCGGGGCGGTCGAAGGGGGGATCGACAGCCTCGGCCATGTCAGGCGTCGGGGAGATCGCGCAGCAGCCAGAAGCCCTCGAAACGCTGGTCGCTGTCGCTTCCCTGCACGGCGAGGAACTGCAGCCCCCCCGCCTGCTCGCGGGCCCTGGCGAAGGCGGCTCTGGCGGCTTCCGCTTCATCGGCGGCCAGGGAACCGAGCAGCCAGCGGTCCTCCAGACCCGCTTCCAGCACCAGCTTGTCGGCCTCGATCTCCAGCCGCACCGGCTCCAGCCCCGCCAGCCAGCCGGCGATGGCCAGGGCCCGGACCGCCCCGAACAGGCGGATGCCCGGCACGGCCGCCTCGGGATCGGCGCCCTCGGGCAGGGGCACCAGGGAGGCGAAGGCCGCATCCCAGCCGGCGGCTCCCGCCAGCACGTCCAGGGGCAGGCTCGCCCATGACCAGCTCTGACCCCGGGCCGCTTCCGGCAGGGGCACGGGCACCGGCCGGATCGCCGCCGGCGGCGGGGCCAGGGGACCGGCCATGTAGCCCGCTTCGCCGGGGTACACCTCCCGTTCCCGCTCCTGCAGCCAGTTCACCAGGGCGTAGGTGCGGCGGCTGGGCACCAGCTCCAGGCCCAGGCCCTCAGCCGCGCGCTGCACCATGGTGCGCATCGAAGCCCGCCAGCAGCGCAACCGGCGGGGCATCCCCAGGCCACTGGCCTCGGCTTCGGCGAGCGCCTGCTCGAGGGCCTCCCGCAGCCAGATGGAGTTGACACTGGCCGCCGGGCAGGCGCGCAGCCAGCGGAACTCCGGCCCCAGCTGGCGCCCGTCCGGGCCGACGTCGGGGGTGGAGCAGATCAGCAGCTCCCAGCGTTTCTTGCCGTCGGGTTCGAGGATGGGGCGGGAATAGAAGTCGAGCTCCCAGTCCGGTGCCAGCACCCGGTTCGACACGGGGATCGCCATCATCCGGCCTGCTGCTCCTGCTGGCGCAGCAGCGAGCGGGCACGGTGGGCACGGTCCTCGGCCTCCGCCATCACCCTCTGGCGATCCACCAGCAGCTCGCCGGGTTCGCCCTCCAGCAGGGCGGTGTTGAGGGCGATGCGGCCCCGGCCCGGATCGAGGCTGGTGACCAGGGCCTTGAGGTGATCCCCCTGGTCGAACACCTCGCGCAGGGAGCGCAGCTGGCCGCCGGTGATGCAGCTCTGGTGCAGCAGGCCGCTCACGCCCCCCAGATCCACGAACAGGCCGTAGGGCTTGACCCCCGCCACCACGCCCTCCACCAACTGACCCACCTCCAGTTGCGAGAAGCGGGCGGCGGTGGCTGCGCGCTTCTCAGAGAGCACGAGCTTGCGGGTTTCGGGATTCACCTCCAGGAAGGTGACGCCGAGGGTGCGGCCCACCAGGGCCTCGTGGTTGTCGCCCTCCAGCAGCTGGGAGCGGGGCACGAACCCGCGCAGCCCCTCCAGGTCGCAGGTCACCCCGCCGCGGTTGAAGCCATTCACCTTCACCTGCACCACCCGGCCCTCCTTCTCCATGGCCCGCACCGTCTCCCAGCTCTGGCGCAGGGCCAGGGCGCGGGCGCTCACGGTCACCATGCCGTCGGCGTTCTGCTCGCGGGTGACGAGCACCTCCACCTCCAGCCCCAGCGGGAAGCGCTCCTTGAGGTTGGTGATCACCCCCAGCCCGCTCTCCTTCTTGGGCATGAAGCCGGGAGCCTTGCCGCCGATGTCCACATACACACCATCGCCCTCCAGACCCACCACCGTGCCGCGCACCACCTCGCCGGCGCTGCCCACGAAATCCTGCTCATCCAGGGCGGCCAGAAAGGCCTCCTCATCGAAGTCGAAGTCGTCGACGCTGCGAGACACCACAGCGGCGGAACTGGCCGCGGAGCTGCGGGGGGCGCCGGAGGCACGGGAACGGCCACTGCCGGGGTCGGGGCCCAGCAGGTCGGCCATCGTCAGCCCCTCGAGCGAGCCCATGCCGAAGCGGTCCTCGTCGGAGCCCTGGGGTGCGCGGGCCGCAGGCGCGAGCGGGGCCGTGGGCGCAGCCGGTGCCGTGGGCGCAGCCGGTGCCGTGGGCGCGGCGGCTGCCCGCGGCTGGGCATCGGCGCCAGCAGCGCTGACGGCCAGATCGTCGGCGCTGACGGGATCGTCCTTCTTAATCATCAGCACCTGGGGGGGCCTGCGCACCGGCGGAGATGCCTGGGGACGGGCGGAACCGGGAGGCACGGGGCGAGCGGAGGACGGGGGCGGTTGCTTGCCGGATCCGGCCATCGGCACCTCGGGCTGAGAGCTTCACACTGTAGAGATCGGATCTGGATCCCATGCCGCCTCAGCGCCAGCTCGCCCACCTCGCCTGGCCCCAGGTGCGGGAGGCGGCGGAACGTCCGGGCAGCACGGTGGTGTGGCCCTGGGGGGCGGTGGAGCAGCACGGCCCCCAGCTGCCGCTGGCCACTGATGGTCTGTTCGCTGAACGGCTGCTGGACGCGGTGCTCGAGGAACTGGAGGAGCAGCAGCCGATCTGGCGCCTGCCGCTGCAGCCGATCGGCTTCTCCCCCGAACACCTGGGCTTCGCCGGCAGCCTCAGCCTGCCCCCTGAGCTGGTGATCGCCACGGTGTGCAGCGTCGGCCGGCAGCTGGCCGACTGCGGCTTCCAGCGGCTGGTGCTGTTCAACGCCCATGGCGGTCAGATCGCCCTGCTGCAGTGCGCTGCGCGGCAGCTGCGCCAGCAGGTGCCCGCCCTTGCCGTGCTGCCCTGCTTCCTCTGGAGCGGAATCGACGGGCTGGCCGAGCTGCTGCCGGCGGCGGAGCGGGAGGCCGGCCTCCATGCCGGACTGGCGGAAACCAGCCTGATGCTCCACCTGGCGCCGGAGCTGGTGGGGCCGCAGCGTCCCTGCGACGGCCAGGCGGCAACCCCACCGGCGGGCTGGAGCCTGGAGGGGAGCGCCCCCTGTGCCTGGCTCACCAGCGATCTGAGCGGCACGGGGGTGGTGGGCGATGCCCGGGGCTCCGATCCCGCCCTGGGCCAGGCTCTGGCTGAGCGACTGGTGCAGGCCTGGCGGCGACGCTTCGAGAGCCTGCTGGCCAGCAGCTGGCCACCCGGGTGTGCGATCCGCACCCCGGAACCGCCTGAAATCGGATGACGCTGGTTACAGTCCGAAGATTCGATTCCAGCGCTGCGTCCACCATGGTGATGCTTTCCCCCAACACCCCTGCCGCAGATCAGGACGCGCAACAGGGCGGCGGCGGCCCCGCCGGCGGAGAAGCGCTGGCGGGTCTGCCCGACTTCACCACGGACAGCTACAAGGACGCCTACAGCCGCATCAACGCGATCGTGCTGGAGGGCGAACAGGAAGCCCACGACAACTACATCGCCCTCGGCACCCTGATCAGCGACCAGGCCGAAGAGCTGGCCCGGCTGGCCCGCATGGAGCTCAAGCACAAGAAGGGCTTCACCGCCTGCGCCAACAACCTGGGCGTGACGGCTGACATGGCATTCGCCCGCGAATTCTTCGCCCCCCTGCATAACAACTTTCAGCAGGCCCTGGCGGAAGGCAAGGTGACCACCTGCCTGCTGATCCAGGCCATCCTGATCGAGGCCTTCGCCATCTCGGCTTATCACATCTACATTCCTGTCGCCGATCCCTTCGCCCGCAAGATCACCGAAGGCGTGGTGAAGGATGAGTACACCCACCTCAACTACGGCCAGGAATGGCTTAAGGCCAACCTCGAAACGGTGCGCGAGGAGCTGATGCAGGCCAACCGTGACAACCTGCCCCTGGTTCGGCGCATGCTCGAACAGGTGGCCGCCGATGCCGCCGTGCTGCACATGGAGCAGGAGGATCTGATGGCCGACTTCCTCAGCTGCTATCAGGAAACCCTGATGGAGATCGGCCTCAGCAGCCGCGAGATTGCGCGGATGGCCGCCTCGGCGCTCACCGCCTGATCGTCCCCAGTCCGGGTCCCTGGCGGACCGTGGCCCTGGCAGACCGTGGGAGGATGTAGCGTCCGCCACATCTGCCAACCTGCCGCATGTTCGGCCTGATCGGTCACTCCACCAGTTTCGAGGAGGCCCGCCACAAGGCCCGCACCCTGGGATACGACGCCTTCGCCGATGGCGATCTGGACATGTGGTGCGCAGCCCCGCCCCAGTTGGTGGAGCGCATCACCGTCACCAGCCCGACGGGCAAGAGCATCGAGGGGGCCTACATCGATTCGGTGTTCGTGCCGGAGATGCTGCGCCGCTTCAAAACGGCCAAGCGCAAGGTGCTCAAGGCCATGGAACTGGCCCAGCGCTGCGGCATCGACATCACCGCCCTGGGCGGCTTCACCTCGATCATCTTCGAGGACATGAACCTGCTGCGCGAACAGCGGGTGAGCGCCGTGGAACTCGACTGGCAGCGCTTCACCACGGGCAACACCCACACCGCCTGGGTGATCTGCCAGCAGGTGGAAACCAACGCCCCCCGGCTGGGTATCGATCTGAGCAAGGCCAGGGTGGCCGTAGTGGGCGCCACCGGAGACATCGGCAGCGCCGTCTGCCGCTGGCTGCAGCGTCGGGGCGTTGGTGAACTGCTGCTGGTGGCACGCCGGCCCCAACCCCTGGCGGAGCTCCGCGACAGCCTCGGGGAAGGCCGCGTTCTGGCCCTCGACGAGGCCCTGGCTGAAGCCGACGTGGTGGTGTGGGTGGCCAGCCTGCCCCAGAGCCTCGAGATCGACAGCGCCCGCTTGCCCAGGCCCTGCCTGATGATCGACGGCGGCTACCCCAAGAATCTCGACAGCAAGGCCGCCGCACCGGGTGTGCACGTGCTCAAGGGCGGCATCGTGGAGTTCTGGCAGGACATCGGCTGGCAGATGATGGAAGTGGCGGAGATGGCCGTGCCCCAGCGCCAGATGTTCGCCTGCTTCGCCGAGGCGATCCTGCTCGACTTCGAGCAACTGCACACCAACTTCAGCTGGGGCCGCAACAACATCACCCTCGAAGCCATGGACCGTATCGGTGCCGCCTCCCTGCGCCACGGCTTCAAGGCGCTGGAGCTGGCGCCGGCGGATCAGCCAGCCCCGGCGCTGGCCAGCGCCTGAGACGCCACCCTCCTGTTCTCCCGCCTGCTGCCACCCCATGGCCCGTCGCGCCCTGCTGGACTTCGAAAAGCCCCTCGTGGAACTGGAGGAGCAGATCGAGCAGATCCGCCAGCTCGCCCGCGATTCTGAAGTGGACGTGAGCCAGCAGCTGCTGCAGCTGGAGACCCTGGCCACGCGACGCCGCAAGGAGATCTTCGAAGCCCTCAGCCCCTCCCAGAAGATCCAGGTGGCGCGCCACCCCCAGCGCCCCAGCACCCTGGATTACATCCAGGTGATCTGCGATGACTTCATCGAACTGCACGGTGACCGCTGCGGCGGCGATGACCGGGCGCTGGTGGGAGGAATCGGCCGCATCGGTGAACGCGGGGTGATGCTGCTCGGCCACCAGAAAGGCCGCGACACCAAGGAGAACGTGGCCCGCAATTTCGGCATGGCCTCCCCCGGGGGATACCGCAAGGCCATGCGGCTGATGGACCATGCCGAGCGTTTCCGGCTGCCGATCTTCACCTTCATCGACACCCCCGGCGCCTACGCCGGAGTGCTCGCTGAGGAGCAGGGGCAGGGGGAGGCCATCGCCCACAACCTGCGCGAGATGTTCCGCCTGCGGGTGCCGATCGTGGCCACCGTGATCGGCGAAGGCGGCTCCGGGGGAGCCCTGGGCATCGGCGTGGCCGACCGGCTGGTGATGTTCGAGCACAGCGTGTACACCGTGGCCAGCCCGGAAGCCTGCGCCTCGATCCTCTGGCGGGATGCCGGCCAGGCCTCGGCGGCGGCCGAAGCCCTGAAGATCACCGGAGCCGACCTGCTGAAGCTGGGCATCGTGGATCAGGTGCTGCCCGAGCCCTCCGGCGGCAACCACTGGGCCCCCCTGGAGGCCGCTGAAACACTGAAAACGGCCCTGCTGGAGCAACTGGAGCAGCTGGACCAGCTCAGCGAGCAGGAGCTGCTGGACGGGCGTTACCAGAAATACCGGTGCATGGGCCGTTTCGCCGAGGCGGCAACCCCAGACTCTGCTCACACCTCTTAAGGTTCCCTCTGGGATCAGCGCCCTGGCGCCCTCCCTGCTGTCCGCTCGATCCCTCCGCTCGATTCGGTTTGCCCGCCGCCCTGATCACTGGAGCCTCACGGGGTATCGGCGCCGCCACGGCCCGCCGCTTCGCCGCTGCCGGCTATCAGCTGATGCTCCTGGCCCGTCCCTCCAGCGACCTCAACCAGCTCTGCGACGAGCTGGCCAACGGTGGCTGTGACGTGCACAGAGCCGGCGTCGACCTCAGCGATGCCGAGGCTGTCCAGCCGGCGCTGCACGCTCTCCTCCAGGAGGGGGGTACGCCGGATGTGGTGATCAACAACGCCGGCATGGCCTACACCGGAGCACTGGCGGAGATGCCACTGAGCCAGTGGCTCACCCTCATGCAGCTGAACCTCACAGCCGTGTTCCAGGTGTGCCAGGCCCTGATCCCCGGTCTTCGCGCCAGGGGCGGCGGGCAGATCATCAATGTGAGCAGCCACGCCGCTCACAACGCGTTCCCCAACTGGGGAGCCTATTGCGCCAGTAAGGCGGCACTGACGTCCTTCAGCCGCTGTCTGGCGGTTGAGGAACGCGCCCACGGCATCCGTGTGAGCACCATCACCCTTGGTGCGGTGAACACGCCCCTCTGGGATAGCGAAACCGTCGACAGTTCCTTTGATCGGCGTGCCATGCTTGATGCGGAACGAGTTGCCGCTGCCCTGCTCTTCCTGGCTCAACAACCCGCCACTCAGGTGGTGGAAGATCTCACCCTCATGCCCGCCGCCGGCGCGCTCTGAGTTCCATCATGACGTCCACCCTCCCTTCCAGTTTCAGCTCCGCTGAAACAACACCCGACTCTGCTCCTCGCGCGGTCAGCCTGCGTATCCGCGAGCGGCTCGATGCAGCCGGCATCCCCTACCTTGCCAACGACAACATCTCCGACCATCTCCTGGATGGGGAGCTCGACCAGCTGGAAATCGAGGTGGCGGGCAAGATGCGTGAGCTGCTGCGCAGCCTGGTGATCGACATCGACAACGACCACAACACCGAGGAGACGGCGGAGCGTGTCGCGCGCATGTATCTCCACGAGGTGTTCAAGGGTCGTTACCACCAACAGCCGAAGATCGCGAGCTTCCCCAACGTCAAGAAGCTTGACGAGATCTACACCGTGGGGCCCATCACGGTGCGCTCGGCATGCTCCCATCACCTCGTTCCCATTCTTGGCAACTGCTGGATCGGCATCAAGCCGGGAGCCCGTGTAATCGGCCTCTCCAAGTTCACACGGGTGGCCGATTGGGTGTTCTCCAGGCCTCACATTCAGGAAGAGGCTGTGATGATCCTGGCCGACGAGATCGAGCGGCTGTGTGAGCCCCAGGGTCTCGCGATTCTGGTCAAAGCCCAGCACTACTGCATGAAATGGCGAGGAGTGAAGGAACCCCAGACCAGCATGGTGAACTCCGTGGTACGTGGCGACTTCCGCCGCGATCCCAGCCTCAAGGCCGAGTTTTTTGAACTGGTGAAGCAGCAGGACGCTCTGCTGACCACCTGAATTTCCTGATCACCCCTGGCTGCCCAGTTCCAGGGGGTCGCGCCCCGGAAGGCACCTGAGCAGCTGCCGCACCCGCTGCAGGTCTTTGTCACCGGGGCTCCGTTCCACGCCGCTCGAGGCATCCAGCCCGGTGGGCTGCACCTGCCTGAGGAGCTCCGTCACCCGCTCAGGCCGTACGCCGCCGGCCAGCCACCAGGGCAACGGGGCCTGCCAACCCTGCAGCCAGTCCAGCGGCACGGCATGGCCCGTCCCACCCAGCTGGCCGGACACCCAGGCATCCAGCAGCAGGGCATCCACGGCGCCGGCATAGGTGGCGGCCCGCTGCAGATCCTCAGGGCTGCGCAGTCGCAGCGCCTTCCACACCTGGCAACCCAGCTGCCCCCGCAGCTGCCGGCAGGTGTGGGGAGATTCCTCGCCGTGCAGCTGGAGCACCTGGTGGCCCATCGCCGGGTCGAGCTCCGCCAGCTGCTCGGGGCTGGGATTGGCCACCACCAGCACGCCCAGGCAGGCTGGAGCCACCGCCCGCACCGCCGCAAACAACCCTGGCCGGTCGGCGGCGGCCAGAAAGCGGGGCGAGCTGGCCACGGCGATCACACCGATGGCATCCACCCCCAGCTCGGCCACGGCAGCGGCCTGAAGCGGATCGCGCAGGCCGCAGATCTTCAGCAGGGGCGGCGCGGGCACGGTGCAGGGGCGTGGGGGGCCCGCCCTTTCTAGGATCGGAGTTCGGGCGGTCCGCCTTCCAAGGGCGAGCCACCGGCAAGCATCAAGACCGCCAAGCAACAAGGGGCACCGCGTGGGAGAAGGCTGGCAGCTGTTCAAAATCCGCGGCATCCCCCTGCGCATCCACCCCAGCTGGTTCGTGATCCTGGCGGTGGCCACGCTGGCCTTTCAGCAGTACTACAGCCTCAACATCGACGCGGCCGACCTCCCTGACAGCGGCGGCAACGCCGTGCTCTGGGCCCTGGGGCTGGCCACGGCGGTGCTGCTGTTCGTGTCCGTGCTGCTGCACGAGCTGGGCCACTCACTGGTGGCCATCAGCCAGGGCGTGAAGGTGCGCAGCATCACCCTGTTCCTGCTCGGTGGGGTGGCCAGCGTGGAGCGGGAATCGAGCACGGCCATCGGCGCGCTGCTGGTGGCGGCAGCTGGACCGGCCGTGAGCCTGGTGCTGGGGGTCGGCCTGCTGGCCAGCACCCATGGTGCGGCTCACCTCTCCCCCCTGCTCGGGGCGATGGTGCGGGAACTGGGAACTCTCAACCTGATCCTGGCCCTGTTCAACCTTTTGCCCGGGCTGCCCCTCGACGGCGGCCTGATCGTCAAGGCCCTGGTGTGGCAGCTCAGCGGCAGCCAGCGCCGCGGGGTGGAGGTGGCCAACGCCAGTGGCCGCCTGCTGGCCTACCTGGCGATCGCCATGGGCACCCTGGTGCTGCTGCGCGGTGGCGGCCTGGGGGGCGCTTGGCTGATCCTGCTGGGCTGGTTCGGGCTCGGGGCCGTGCGCAACCAGCAGCAGCTGCTCAGCCTGCAGAGCGCGCTCACCAGCCTGCGGGTGAGGGATGCGGCCGGCCGCCGCTTCCGGGTGCTGGAAGCCAGCGACAGCCTGCGCCAGCTCAGCTACTCGCGGATCAAGGAACCCAGCCCGGTGGGTCCCGCCGACTGGCTGCTGGTGTGCGACCAGGGGCGCTGGCAGGGACTGATCGACGACAGCGCCCTGCAGGACCTGCCGGTGCAGCGCTGGGACCACGACCGGGTGGGAGATCACCTCAAACCCCTCGACACGCTCACCGCGATCGCCGATGACGCCCCCCTCTGGCAGGCGGTGCAGCGGCTGGAGGACCACAACAGCGACCGGCTGCTGGTGCTCTCTCCTGCAGGCCTGCCCAGCGGCACCATCGACCGGCCCGGACTGGGGGAGGCGGTGCTGGCCAAGCTGGGTATGAAACTGCCGGCCCCGCTGCTGGAGACGGCCCGCCGTCACAACACCTACCCCCTGGGGCTGGCCCTGCCCCAGGTGGTGCGCTCGATGCTGGCCTCGGGCGAGGTGGCGGAGGCCACCGACACGGCCACGGATGCGGCCGCCGGCTCGGCCGCCTCAACGCGCCCCTGAGCCAGAGCGGCGGCGATGGCCGCCAGCTCGATGGCGCTGCAGGGCTGTTGGCGCAAGGGAGGCAGGGGCAGCCTGCGGTCAGCCGCGTCCATCAGTGCGGCCTCCAGCCCGCTCTCGCCGCCCGGCAGGGGCGGCAACGCCGGCGGCGGGGTGTTGAACAGCTGGCGCCAGAGACCAGCATCGGGAGCCAGCTGAATCGAGCCGTGCTGCAGCAGGCAGCCCGATCGCCAGAGCTGGGCGCTGCCGATGCGCTTACGGCCCTGGTCATCCACCAGATCGGCCGCCGTGGCGGTGGCGAAGCAGCTGGCCGCCGCCAGGCTGGCGGGGCGCTCCCCAAAGCGCAGAGGCTGGCCCAGGGCCGCAAAGGCGTCCTGCAACCAGCGGCAGGCCTGGCGGTAAGCCTGGGGGCGGTTGGCGGGAGGCTGCGGCCACACCAGCGCGTAGGCCAGATCACCGCCGTGCAGCACGGCGGCGCCACCGCTGGGCCGCCGCACCAGCTCGATGGCACCGCCGGCGGCCAGCTCCAGCCAGTGGGGCGGCACCTGGCGCTGATGGCGGCCCAGCGACAGGCAGGGCCGCTGCCAGCGGTAGAGCCGCAGCGCCGGCTGAGCCTGTTGCAGCAACCAGGCATCGATGGCCATCTGCCAGGCGCCCCCGAGGCACACCAGTGGCAGTCCCCGGGTCCAGGCGCGCGGGCTGCCGGGCCCGCCTTCAGCCATCGCCGGCGTCGAGCTGCTGCCAGAAACTGTCATCGATTTCCAGCCCCAGCACCGCCGCCATCTGGGCCAGCCCCTGGCGGCAGTTGAGGCCATGGCCGGCGGCCCAGTGATCGAGCAGGAACAGGCGGTGGGTGAGCCACAGCTCCAGGGCTTCGGGAGCGAAGCGGATGCCTTCGTTGCGGCTGAAGCCGTGGGGCAGCAGCATGGCCACGTGGCGGGTGAGCTGGCCACTGCTGCGATCGATCAGCAGGGGCAGCCACGGGTGCTGGGCATCGGCCCGCAGGGTCCACAGGCGCGGCTCCGGGATCTCGGAGAGTTCGCGGGGATCGTCGTCGGCCCGAGGCCAGTGGTAGTTGATCTCCAGACTGCCGACGGCACTCAGCAGATCGACCGGCGCCAGGGCGGCCCAGCCGGCCAGGGGGGAAAGATCGAGGTGGCGGATCGCCGCGGCGGACACCTGCAGGGATCGATCCACGGCGGACGGGTCTCGGTCAGTGGACACAGTGGACGGGTGGCAACACGGGCAGGGAGCGGGACCCCAGCATCAAGAGCTGTGACAGGGCCAGGGCGGGAGCTGGACCGTAGCGGGGTGGGGCCGAAGAATGGTTCAGGTCTCCTGTTTCCTGCCCCCATGGTTTCCGCCCTCAGCCAGACCCAGATCCTGATCGCCCTGGTGGTTGCCGCCCATGCCGGCGTGCTGGCGGTGCGGCTGAGCGTGAGCCTGTTCAAAGCCTGAGCGCGCCCGCGGATCGGGCGCCTCGCCCTTGGCAGTCGCCCCCAGGAGCGCTACAAGCGTAAGGAACTCCGCCTCAGCGCACCTTGCGGGCCACTCAACGGCGACTCCATCGCGGGGCCTCTGCTTCTCGCGAGCCCTCAGCCTCCGAGGTCCGTCCCTGGCCAGCGGATACCGCCCCCGCCCAACCGGGAGGAGGCTCCCCGTCCAGGCCCTCCTTGGTTGAGGCCGGGGCCGTCGCCAGCCTCTCCAGTGAGCGGCGTGAGTTGATCTGCAGCCTGATCGGTCTCACTGTGAAGCTCGCTCTGGTGGTGGTGGCAGGCACCAGCCTGGTACGGCTGGCCGGTGCCTACCGCGAGCGCATGGATCGCCAGGGAGAGCTGGCGGCGGTGCTCCATCTCGAGGAGGGCAAGCTGGCCCGCGCCCGGGAACGCTTCGACGCCCTGTTCACCGTGGAGGGAGAACAGCGCCTGATCCGCGAACAGAACCAATGGATCGCACCCGACCGTCTGCGGGTGGTGTGGAAGCAGACCCCTGCCGAGTCACCCAGCCAGCCGGACTGACCATCGCCGATGCCGCCGGCTTCTTTCTCTGTGTTGAGGGCCGCCCCTTGATGGCTGAGTTGGCCACGGCTACTCCGTAGGTTGGGCCGCAGCCTCAACGTGCAGCGCTCCATGGCCCCATCCGCTTCCGGCGAAGCTTCCCCAGGTACCGTGCTGATCACCGGCACCACGTCGGGAGTCGGGCTCCATGCCACCAGGGCCCTGACGGCACGGGGCTGGACGGTGATCACGGCCAACCGCGATCCGGTGCGGGCAGGATCTGCCACCGACAGTCTGGGCATCCCCCACAGCCAGCTGCACCATCTGCGCATCGATCTGGGCGACCTCGAGAGCGTGCGCGCCGGGGTGGAAACCCTGGTGGACTCGATCGGTGGTGATCTCGATGCCCTGGTGGTGAATGCGGCGGTGTACAAGCCGCGGCTGAAACAGCCGGAGCGCTCACCCCAGGGGTATGAGCTCTCGATGGCCACCAACCACCTGGGCCACTTCCTGCTGATCCAGATGCTGCTGCCCAAACTGCAGCAATCCAGTCATCCCTCCCGGCGAGTGGTGATCCTGGGCACCGTGACGGCCAACTCCAAGGAACTGGGTGGCAAGATACCGATCCCCGCCCCTGCCGACCTGGGCGATCTGAGCGGGTTCGCCGCGGGCTTCAAGGCACCGATCGCCATGGCCAGTGGCAAGGCCTTCAAGCCTGGCAAGGCCTACAAGGACAGCAAGCTCTGCAACATGATCACCACCCAGGAGCTGCACCGTCGCCTTCACGCCAGCACCGGAATCGTGTTCAGTTCCCTCTATCCCGGCTGCGTGGCCGATTCGCCGCTGTTCCGCAACACCCCGGGGATCTTCCAGAGGGTGTTCCCCTGGTTTCAGAAGAACATCACCGGCGGCTACGTCACCCAGGGCCTGGCCGGAGAGCGGGTGGCCCAGGTGGTGGCCGACCATGACTTCGGTGTCTCCGGGGTGCACTGGAGCTGGGGCAACCGTCAGAAAAAAGACGGCAGACAGTTCAGCCAGGAACTCTCCGACAAAGCCAGCAATCCCGACACCGCCGCCAAGGTGTGGGACTACTCGATGCAGCTGGTGGGCCTGGGCTGAAGCCAGGCCGCGGAGAGACGAAGGATCCCGGAGAAGATCTCAGAGGCGACGGCGGAAGCCGCTGCCGAAGCCACTGCCGAACACACCATCGCGGCCATCGTCGGCGCCGTCCGCATCGGTCTGGCTGAGCTTCCAGACGTTGCGGCTGAGGCGGCGGGCCCGCAGGCCGCCGCGCTCGACCAGCGCACTGCCGGGGCGGGCGCCGAGCAGGGCTGTGACTTCGGCGGTACTCAGGGGGGCACCGGTCTGGATCGCCAGCCGGGTGAGCTCCAGTCGCTGGCGCAGGGAGGTCAGATCGGCACTGCCGCCATCGTCAGCTTCGCTCCAACTCCAGTGCGGGCCATCACTGGACTGGCGCAACCTCTGGAACAGACCGAAACCGATCAGAGCCAGGGCCTGCTCGGCCTGGATGCCACGGGCACTGGCCTCGGCCAGCCAGTCGGCCATCTGTGGCAGGCCAGTCTCATGGGGCAGAGTTGAGTCCTGGGGGATCGTTTCCCGGGCCATGGCGCACCTTCAGCCGCTGCCGCGACGGTACCGGCTCTGAAGGCGGGGGCAAGGGGGCAGCGAGGCTGGGCGGTAAGATCCGCCCCAGCCCCGGGTCAGACCCACAGCGCTCGCAGTCGCGCTGCGTTCGCCCACCTGCCGTTGCCCACTTGCCTTCGCCCCGCCGTTCACGAGAGGACCAGGCGATACGGCGGCGCAGTGGGCAATCCAGCACTGGGATATTCCCGTCCAGCGGCCCACAGATCACCGGCACCGTGATCGATGCCGGCAGTGACGGCGCCAGCTGCGTGATCACCACCGACAGCGAGGGCATCCGGCTGGCGCGGCTGGACAGCCATGTGCAGTCGATCGAGCTGCGCACCTATGTGTTCCTCGATTCGCTCCAGCCCCAGCTGGCTGCCTACATGGGCACCGTGAGCCAGGGGTTCCTGCCGATCCCCGGGGACGCCTGCCTGTGGCTGGAGGTGTCACCGGGCATGGCGGTGCACCGGGTGACCGACATCGCCCTCAAGGCCAGCACGGTGCGCCTGGGCCAGATGATCGTGGAGCGGGCCTTCGGCTCACTGGCCCTCTACCACCGCGACCAGAGCAATGTGCTGCACTCCGGCGACGTGGTGCTCGAGGCGATTGGCAACACGGTTCAGCAGCGCAGCCGCTGCGAGGTGAGCTGGACCGAGATCATCCGGGCGATCACTCCCGACCATGCCGTGCTGATCAACCGGCAGAACCGACGGGGCTCGATGATCCAGGCAGGGATGAGCATGTTCATCCTCGAAACCGAGCCGGCCGGCTACGTGCTGATCGCCGCCAATGAAGCCGAGAAGTCCTCCAACATCACGGTGGTGGATGTGAAGGCCGTGGGCGCCTTCGGCCGCCTCACCCTGGCGGGCCGCGAAGGGGACGTGGAGGAGGCGGCGGCGGCGGCGATGCGGGCCATCCACCACATCAACGCCACCGCCCTGGGCTGAGCCGCTCAGCTCTGAGGTGGATCTCAGATGAGGCGGATCTCAGGCCTCGAGGGCCATCAGACGCCGCAGGCCCGGGGCCAGCTGGCGGGCGGCCTTGCCGCGGCTGCCGAGGCGGCTGCGCAGGTGCTGGCCCATGCGGGCGTAACTGCTGCCGGCCTCACGCACGTAGAAGATCGGGTCGTAGCCGGCACCGCTGCCATCCGGCTCACGCAGCACCAGGCCGTGACACATCCCCTCCGACTCCAGCACGGTGGTGCCGCTGGGATCGGCCAGGGCCATGGCTGTGACGAAGCGACCGCCGCGGTAGAGCCCATCGCCCAGTTCACGCAGGAGACGGTGCACCCGTTCGGGATCGCTGGGGGCGTAGCGGGCGGAATAGAGGCCCGGGGCGCCACCTAGAGCGTCCACCTCCAGACCGGAGTCGTCGGCCAGGGCCCACTGGCCGGTGAGGGCCGCCACGGTTTCGGCCTTCAGGCGGGCGTTTTCGGCGTAGGTGCAGCCCGTCTCCTCGATCTCCAGCCCCCGGGGTTGCTGGCGCACCTCGAGATTCAGTCCCTCGAACATCGCTCCCAGCTCGGCCACCTTGTGGGGATTGCCACTGGCGATGACCAACACCGGCATCCGCGCCCTGCAATGCCCGTCATTGTGTCTCAAGGCCCACACAAGCTGACGGCCAAGCATTCGCTAACGATTTATGTGGCATTGATCGGCCCTGCTTATCAATGACCTCGAAAACGGTGATGGACTTGACAGCCTCGACGGGTTGACGGGGGGCTACGCGCCGAACGAGGGTTCCTGGGACCCTCCACCCCCCTCCATCTGGAGCAGGACATGGCTAACGAAACCATGGGCATCGCCCTCGGCATGATCGAAACCCGCGGTCTGGTGCCGGCCATCGAAGCGGCCGACGCCATGACCAAGGCCGCCGAGGTGCGCCTGATCGCCCGCGAGTTCGTCGGCGGCGGCTACGTCACCGTGATGGTGCGCGGTGAAACCGGTGCAGTGAACGCCGCGGTGCGCGCCGGTGCCGATGCCTGCGAGCGCGTGGGCGACGGCCTGGTGGCCGCCCACATCATTGCTCGCCCCCACCGCGAAGTGGAGCCTGCCCTGGGCAGCAGTGCTGGTTTCGTCGGTTCCAAAGACTGAGTCGCCTGAGGCCTGAATTGGCCGCCGCCTCCGTCATTCCCGTTCCCGACCCAACCGCACCATCCCCATGAGCAAGAAGTACGACGCCGGGGTCAAGGAGTACCGCGACACGTATTGGACTCCTGATTACGTTCCCCTCGACACCGACCTGCTGGCCTGCTTCAAGGTCACCGGCCAGGAAGGGGTGCCCAAGGAGGAGGTGGCAGCCGCCGTTGCCGCCGAATCCTCCACCGGCACCTGGTCCACCGTGTGGTCCGAGCTCCTCACCGATCTCGACTTCTACAAGGGCCGCTGCTACCGCATCGAAGACGTCCCCGGCGACAAGGAATCCTTCTACGCCTTCATCGCCTACCCCCTCGACCTGTTCGAAGAGGGCTCCATCACCAACGTGCTCACCTCCCTGGTGGGCAACGTGTTCGGCTTCAAGGCCCTGCGCCACCTGCGCCTGGAGGACATCCGCTTCCCCCTGGCCTTCATCAAGACCTGCATGGGTCCGCCAAACGGCATCGCCGTGGAGCGTGACCGCATGAACAAGTACGGCCGTCCCCTGCTGGGCTGCACCATCAAGCCGAAACTCGGCCTGAGCGGCAAGAACTACGGCCGTGTGGTTTACGAGTGCCTGCGTGGTGGTCTCGACTTCACCAAGGACGACGAGAACATCAACTCCCAGCCGTTCCAGCGCTGGCAGAACCGCTTCGAGTTCGTGGCCGAGGCCGTGAAGCTGGCGGAACAGGAAACCGGCGAGAAGAAGGGGCACTACCTCAACTGCACCGCCGCCACTCCTGAGGAGATGTACGAGCGTGCCGAGTTCGCCAAGGAACTCGGGCAGCCGATCATCATGCACGACTACATCACCGGTGGCTTCACCGCCAACACCGGTCTGGCGAAGTGGTGCCGCAGGAACGGCATGCTGCTGCACATCCACCGCGCCATGCACGCGGTGATCGACCGCCATCCCAAGCACGGCATCCACTTCCGCGTGCTGGCCAAGTGCCTGCGCCTCTCCGGCGGCGACCAGCTGCACACCGGCACCGTGGTGGGCAAGCTGGAGGGTGACCGCCAGACCACCCTGGGCTTCATCGACCAGCTGCGCGAGTCGTTCGTGCCGGAAGACCGCGGCCGCGGCAACTTCTTCGATCAGGACTGGGGATCGATGCCCGGTGTGTTTGCCGTGGCCTCCGGCGGCATCCACGTGTGGCACATGCCCGCCCTGGTTGCGATCTTCGGTGACGACTCGGTGCTGCAGTTCGGTGGTGGCACCCACGGCCACCCCTGGGGTTCGGCCGCCGGCGCCGCCGCCAACCGTGTGGCCCTGGAAGCCTGCGTGAAGGCCCGCAACGCCGGCCGTGAGATCGAGAAGGAATCGCGCGACATCCTCATGGAAGCCGCCAAGCACAGCCCCGAGCTGGCGATCGCCCTCGAAACCTGGAAGGAGATCAAGTTCGAATTCGACACCGTCGACAAGCTCGACGTGCAGTGATCGCCTCTGCCATTGGCTGGGGACGTCGGCCTTGAGCCCTCGTCCCGGCCAGCGGTGATCCCCAGCCCACCGGCTTCATTCATTCCAATCCTCAAGGATCCCCATGCCCTTCAAGAGCACCGTGGGTGACTACCAAACAGTCGCCACCCTGGAGACCTTCGGCTTCCTCCCGCCGATGACCCAGGACGAGATCTATGACCAGATCGCCTACATCATTGCCCAGGGTTGGACCCCCCTGGTGGAGCACGTTCACCCCAGCCGCTCGATGTCGACCTATTGGTCGTACTGGAAGCTGCCCTTCTTCGGTGAGAAGGATCTGGGCGTGATCGTGAGTGAGCTGGAGGCCTGCCACCGCGCCTATCCCGACCACCACGTGCGCCTGGTGGGCTACGACGCCTACACCCAGAGCCAGGGCTCCTGCTTCGTGGTGTTCGAGGGCCGCTGAGCCCCCCAGCCCAGACCTCCCCGGGTCCCGGCTAGCGCCGGGACCCTCCCTTTCCACCAGATCTCCACCAGACGGGCGCCCATGGCCAGCACATCCAGCCGTGATGCAGCACTCGAGCGCCGCCGGGCCCTCACGACGGCGGGCAAGAAGGCAGTCAGCCGGTTCAGTTCCTCCGCCGGCCGGATCCGCAGCGCCGCTGATGCCCGTCCCAGCCGCACCGAGTCGGCGGCGAGCGCGACGCCTGCTGCCGTCCCCGCTGCCGGCACCCGCCCTGCCCCGGAACGCCTCCGCGCTCCCCAACCGCTGAGCGCCATGGCCCCCTCGTCCAGTTCCCAGTCCCGCAGCAGCATCAGCCGGATCAGCAGTCCCAGCCGCGACCTGGCCCTCGCCCGGCGTGAAGCGATGAGCCGCAGCGGCAAGCGGGCCAGCACCTCCCGCGACCGCATCCGCGCCGACGTGGTGCGCACGGACGCCCCGGCCGCTGCTGCCGCCGCGTCGGCCAGCCCCGCCCCGAGCGCTCACCCGTCCGCAGCTGCCGAGGCCGCCCGTCCCACCCTGAGCCTGGGAACGCCGGCCAAAGGCGGCAACGGCAGCCTCGAACGGCGCGGCCAGCAGCGCCGGGTGTCGGCCCAGCACAACCCCAGCCGCGCCCTTGTGATGGCACGGCGCGAAGCCCTCTCGAAACGCGGCAAGTCGGCGACCATGCCCGGCAATGGCGCCGCTGCCGCTGTGGCTCGGCAGAACCACCCCGATCTCAGCACCCGGGAACTGTCGCAGAAGCTGCGGGAGCTCAAGAGCAAGGTGGGCAGTGCCGGCAGCGCCCGCAGCGGCCCAGCCCGGCCCACCGGCCCGAACCGCAACGGTGCCCGTCAGGCGGCCCAGGCCGACGCCCACTGGAAGGTGGGGGTGAGCGAAACCAGCGGCGGCCAGGTGGTCACCGGCACCCAGGCCAACCGCTCGCCCAAGACCACCGGCAACGAAGCGGCCATCTGCCGGCCGATCACCGGCACCGAATATCTGGGCGCCGAAGTGTTCCAGACCTTCTGCCAGAGCGACGCCCCCAGCCGTCAGCCGGACAAGGTGCGGGTCACCGCCACCAGCCACGGCAACCGGGTCACCGGCAACGAGGTGGGCCGGTCCGAGAAGGTCACCGGCGACGAGCCCGGCACCTGCAAGACCATCACCGGCACCGAATACATCTCCGCCAACCAGTCGGCCGCCTACTGCGGCGCCGTGACCACCCCGCCACGCAAGGTGGGCCGCAGCGCCACCCTCGGCGGCCAGGCGGTGTCGGGCGTGATGGTGGGCCGCTCGGAGCGGGTGACCGGCGATGAGCCCGGCTCCGGCCTGCAGCTCACCGGCGACCAGTACCTGGGCGCAGAACCGCCGCTGCCCGGACAGGCGCCTGCGAAGGTGGAGAACCTGCAGACCCTGCGCGGCACCGGCGTCACCGGCACGGCCGTGGGCCGCAGCGAGCGGGTGACCGGCAATGAACCGGGCAGCTGCCGCAACATCACCGGCGACGAGTACATCGGCAGCCAGCAGTACGAAGGCTTCTGCGGTATCAAGCCTGCTCCCGAGGCCCCGAAGGTGGGCTTCAGCGTGACCAACAAGGGCAAGGTGGTGAGCGGTACCCGCACCGGTCGCAGCGGCAAGGTCACCGGCGATGAACCGGGCACCTGCAAGGTGGTTACCGGAACCCCCTATGCCGGCCTGGAGCAGGCCTCCGACTACTGCAGCACCACCGCCGTGCGCAGCATCCGCGAGCGCACACCGGTGCGGGGCGGCAGCCGCATGAGTGGCATTCAGCCCGGCATCGGCGGGGTGATGACCGGTGCAGAGCGAGGCGCGTGCGAGACCGTGAGCGGAACTCCCTACGTGGGCGCCGACCAGCAGCAGCTGGCCTGTGGTGCTGCAGCCGCCGGCGACGCCGACTTCCCCCAGCCCCTCGATGGCAGCCAGCCCTGGCAGCACTTCAGTGTGCAGTCACCGGCGCGGGCCGCCCAGATCTCCCGCGAACGGGGGGGTGGTGTAACCGGCACCAGCTACGAACAGGGCAATCGCGTCACCGGTCCCTTTGATATGGCTGGCGGCAAGGTGACGGGCACCGAGCAGTTCCGCTTCGATGGCCGCAGCGCCAGGATCTCCCGCGGTCCGATCGCCATGGGCACGCCCACGGGTGGCGAAGCTGAGGCCGCCCCCGGGCGGCCCACCTCCCGGGTCACCGGTGAAGGCATCTCCAGCGGCCTGAACATCACCGGTGATGACTGGGATCGGGGCAAGCACGTCACCGGCACCGAGGGGGCTTCGGCCCGGCGGCGCAACCCCAGCCGCCCCGGCCCAATGACGGCAATGCCCGGCTTTCAGTCCAAGCGCAATGAGGACGTGCCCGAACCGGTGAGCCGCGTCACGGGCTCCAGCGGCAACACCAACGCCGGATCCCTGATCACGGTCTCCGGCGGCGCCCGCGGCTGAGCCGAGCATGACCCGCCGTCCGGCCGCAGCAACCCGCCCCCTGGCACCCACGGCCCCCCGGCGGCGGCCGGGGACCGGGGCCGACCTCATTTCCGCCCCCACCCCGGCCTCCCTGGAGCCGGGGGCTGGCGTGCTGCGGGGCACCCGGGCGAGGGCTGCCTACCAGCAGGCCCGCAGCGTCAATCCGCTCACACCTGCGCGCAACCAACCCCTGCAGCGCAGCCGGGGCTCCAGGCCGGCCATCAGCCGGCCCCCGCTCGGCCGGCCCGCTGGACCCGGCAGCCCGGCGAAGGCGCAGCACCCCCTCACCAATGCTGCAGCCAATGCCGCCCTGCGTGGGTACGACGAGCAGGTGAAGCACCGCTTCGATCGCATCGTGCCGGTGCTCAAGCAGATCGCCGCCCTGCAGCACGAACAGCACTTTGAGGAACGCGCGCAGGAGCTGGCGCGGGCTGAACTGGGCCATGAGCTGCCGCCAGAGGTGCTGGAGGCCGCCTGGGTCAGCCAGCTGGACATGCGCACTCTGTTCGCCTGGTGCGTGTTCGAGGCCTACGAACGCACCAGCGCCGAGTTCTTCGCCAGTGATCCGCTCGGCGGCCAGCCCGGTAGTGAACCCGCCGAGAGCTTCAACGCCTTCCTGCTCTCCTGCGGCTTTCACCTGCTGGACATCACCCCCTGTGCCGATGGCCGCCTGGCCCATGCCATCGCCTACGCCCTGCGGCTGCCGTTCAGCTCGGTGCGCCGCCGTCCCCACGCCGGTGCCCTGTTCGACGTGGAGACCACGGTGAACCGCTGGGTCAAGACCGAACACAGCCGCTACCGGGAGGGCAGCCCCAATCCCGCCCACGAGCCCACCCGCTACCTCAAGGTGGTGCTTTACCACTTCAGTTCCCTCGATCCCAGCCACGAGGGCTGCGCCGCCCACGGCAGCGACGATGCCCTGGCGGCCTGCTGCGGCCTGGCCCGCCTGCGCGACTTCCAGGAGGCCGTGGAGAACAGCTTCTGCTGCGGTGCCTCGGTGGATCTGCTGCTGATGGGCATCGACACCGACACCGACGCCATCCGCGCGCACGTGCCCGGCATGGACGGCAGCACCCATCTGGATCGCTGGCTGGATGCGGCCGACGTCTACGCCGCCACCCAGGGCCTGGCCGCCGCTGATGCCCGCGAGCGCATCAGCGCCATGGTGCAGGAGAGCGCCGCCGCGAGCCCCGATCCCGGCATGGTGACGCTGGTGAGCCGCTTGCTGGAGAACAACATCTCCCAGATCGACTACGTGCGCCGCTATCACGACGGTCACTACAGAGATGATGGCCATGCCGAGCGCTTCATCGGCGTGGGGATCGGCTTCAAGGAGATCCATCTGCGCAACCTCACCTACTTCGCCTACATGGACACCGTGGAAGAGGGAGCCCCGGATCTAGATGTGGGTGTGAAGATCTTCAAAGGCCTCAACGTGTCCCGGGGCCTGCCGGTGCCGGTGGTGGTGCGCTTCGATTACAACGGCCAGGTGCCCGGAGCCCGCGACCGGGCGGTGCGCCACTGCCAGCGGGTGCAGGCGGCGATCGAGAGCCGCTACAGCGATCTGGTGGTCCAGGGCCTGCTGCACGTGCTGCTCACCGTGCGCGACCAGGACCGCCACATTCCGGCCGAGACGATCGGCTCCACGATCACGTTCGCCACAGGAGGAGGGCACTGAGATGCTGATCTGCAAGGTGGTGAAACCACTCGTTTCCACAAACCGCATCCCCGATTTCCAGCACAAGCACCTGCAGGTGGTGCTCGACGGCAGCACCCAGAAAGTGGCGGTGGATGCCGTGGGGGCCATCCCCGGCGACTGGGTGATCTGCGTGGGCAGCTCCGCGGCCCGCGAAGCGGCGGGCAGCAAGTCGTATCCGAGCGATCTGACGATCGTTGGGATCATCGACCACTGGGATCCCGACGCGGCCAAGGCTGACGCCGAGCGCCTCAACGGGGGGGGAGGGTGATGGAGATCATGCAGGTGGTCACGTCCCTGGTGTGCACCCAGCGGGTGGGCGGCCTCGACCACTGCAACCTTCGGGTGTTGCGCAACACCAAGGGCAAGATGAGCGTGGCCGTGGATCCGGTGGGTGCCTCCCCCGGCAACTGGGTGTTCACCGCCAGCGGCTCCGCCGCCCGCTTCTCCTGCCCCAATCCCACCGTGCTCACCGATCTGACGATCGGCGGCATCATCGATTTCTGGGAGCCCGACGGCTAGAGAGCGCGCCCCCCGCCCTGCTCTCCCAGGGTGTGCGCCTCCTTGACTCTCCCGTTCTCACCCAGCCCTTCCCTCCTCGCCATGGCCACCAGTCCCCGCCCAGCCTCCAGCGCTCGGTCCGCCGACGCCACCCCCGAGGGGGACAGCCCGGCGCCAACTCCGGCGACGCCTGCCCCAGCGGCCACGCCCGCTCCATCCCAGCCCCCGGCAGCGGCCACCCCGGCCCGGGCCCTGCCCGCCGCCGCCAGCTCCCGCAGCACGACGCGCACCGCCACATCCCGCGGCAGCAGCGCTCGCAGCAGCGCCGCCCAGCCCGCGGCCGGCCGGGCCAGTTCCAGGCGCGCCGCGCCTGCCGCGGCCAGCACCCGCACGGGCGGCAGGGGCCGCAGCGGGGCCCAAGGCGGGGGCTCCAGCCTGCGGGAGGTGGCAGCCGGCAACGCCGAGCCCCCGGTGAGGGGTATCGCCCTGGGCATGATCGAGACCCGTGGCCTGGTGCCGGCGATCGAGGCCGCCGATGCCATGACCAAGGCCGCCGAGGTCAGCCTGGTGGCCCGTGAATTCGTGGGCGGCGGCTATGTGACCGTGCTGGTGCGCGGCGAAACCGGCGCGGTGAATGCAGCCGTGCGCGCCGGCGCCGATGCCTGCGAGCGGGTGGGCGACGGCCTGGTGGCGGCCCACATCATTGCCAGGCCCCATACGGAGGTTGAACCGGCCCTGCGCGCCAGCGGCGCCACCCGTCGTCTCTGATGCCCATGGACGCCGCGCACCCGCGCGTCCTCGGCTATCTCGGACGCGCCCTCAGCCTCGAACTAAGCGCTGTTCAGCAATACATGACCCAGGCCTCCCTGACGGATCACTGGGGCGACGCCGACGCGGCCCAGCGCTTCCGCCAGGAAACTGTGGAGGAGATGCGCCACGCCGAAGCGATCGTGAAGCGGATGCTGGCGCTGGGGGTGGCCCCCGGCTCCTCCCAGTTGCGGCCGGCCGGCCACGGCCCCAACCTGGAGGCCCTGCTGCGCCAGAACATGGTGCTGGAGGAGGAGCTGGTGAGCCTCTACGGCGAGGCCGTGCGGTTCTGCCTGCTGGTGGGCGACACAGACAATGAGGCCTTCTTCCGCCAGCTCTGGAGCGACGAGCAGCACCACGCCGAGGAGCTGGCGGGCTGGCTGCGCAGCCTTGGGGGTTGGCGGGAGCGCCACCTGGAGCGGGCAACGTTTTAGGGCCAACGGGCCCGAGAGCAGCCTAGACATCGGGTCACACCCCTAGAGTCCGGCCCCAACCCGGTATCCATCAACACCCTCCCGGCCCCTGCCCTTGCCCGCTCCCCTGCCCCTGTCGCTGCAGCTGGCCTGGCTGATTCCGCTATATGGCTTCAGCGGACTGGTGCTGGCCCTGCCCTGGGCCTGCGGGATGTTCCGCCGCAATGGTCAGCGGCCCGCCGCCTACCTCAACATCCTCGTCACCCTGGTGGCGGTGCTGCACGGCAGCCTGGCCCTCCGCGACGTGTGGCTGGGCGGGCCGCACCACATCAGCCACTCCTGGTTTGCGGTGGCCGATCTGAATCTGCGCATCGGCCTCGACCTCTCCCTTTACAGCCTGGCGGCCCTGGCGCTGGTGACGTTCATGAGCCTGCTGGCCCAGGTGTTCGCCCTGGGCTACATGGACAAGGAGTGGTCGCTGGCCCGCTTCTTCGGCCTGCTGGGATTCTTCGAGGGGGCGCTCTCCGGGTTGGTGCTGAGCAGCAACCTGTTCCTGAGCTATTTCCTGCTGGAGATGCTCACCCTCTCCACCTACCTCCTGGTGGGCTTCTGGTATGCCCAGCCCTTGGTGGTCACCGCCGCCCGTGACGCCTTCCTCACCAAGCGCGTGGGCGACGTGCTGCTGCTGATGAGTGTGGTGGCCCTGGCGGCCTGGGCGGGCTCGATGGAATTCACCGACCTCTACAGCTGGGCCGCTGAGGCCAAGCGCAGCGCCAGCATCAGCCCCCTGGCCGGCACCCTGCTGGGGTTGGGGCTGATCGCCGGGCCGATGGGCAAGTGCGCCCAGTTCCCCATGCATCTCTGGCTGGATGAGGCGATGGAGGGCCCCAATCCGGCCTCGATCCTGCGCAATTCGGTGGTGGTGACGGCCGGCGCCCTGGTGCTGATGAAGCTGATGCCGCTGCTGCAGCTGTCGCTGATCGCCAACGACGTGCTGCTGGCGGTGGGCACGATCAGTGCCCTGGCCGGCGGCCTGGTGGCCATCGCCCAGGTGGATCTCAAACGCGCGTTCTCCTACTCCACCACCTCCTACATGGGCCTGGTGTTCGTGGCCATCGCCCTGCAGCAGCCGGCCATCGCCCTGTTGCTGCTGCTCTGTCACGGGCTGGCCAAGGCCCTGCTGTTCATGAGCGTGGGCGGCGTGATCGCCACCACCAACTGCCAGGACCTCACCGAGCTTGGCGGGATCGGCCGGCGCATGCCAGCTACCCTCAGCGCCTACGTGGTGGCAGCAGCCGGGCTGGTGGGCCTGCTGCCCCTGGGTTGCTTCTGGTGCTATGGCCAGATGGTGCAGGCCCTGAGCCCCGCCGCCCTGCCGTTCGCGCTGGTGTTCCTGCTCACCAACCTGCTCACGGCGGCCAACCTCACCCGCGTGTTCCGCTCCCTGTTTCTGGGGGCACCGATGCCCAAGACGCGCCGCACCCCTGAGGTGAACTGGCTGATGGCCCTGCCGATGGTGAGCCTCACCGTGGTGGTGCTGCTCACGCCCCTGCTGATGCAGCGCATCGATCCGGTGCCGGGCATCGCCGCCTTCTCCCTGCCTGTGGGGCTGGCCGTGGCGGCCAGCGGCCTGGCGGGGGTGCTGGCGGGCGGGCTGATCCCCCTCAGCCGCTTCCGCGCCCGGCCGATCGCCGATCCCCTACGCGCCCTACAGAGCCTGCTCTCCAACGACTTCTACACCGGGCACATCTACAGAGCCACGGTTGTGGCCTTCGTGGCCGGGGCGGCCCGCTTCACCGACTGGGTGGATCAGCGGCTGGTGAACGGCCTGGTGAACGGCGTCGGTCGGCTGTCCCTGCAGAGCGCCGAAACCCTGCGGCTGAGCGTCAGCGGCCAGCTGCAGTCGTACGTGCTCACGGTGGTGCTGGCCATCCTGCTGCTGCTCTCGGGCCTGAGCTGGTGGGGCGGCCTGCCGCCGCTGCTCCCCGGCGGGCTGGCCGCGGCGGCCCCGGAGGTCGTGGGATGAGCCTGGCCGAGCTGCCCCTGCTGTCGCTGCTGCTGGCCATACCCCTGGCGGGCAGCCTGGCGATCCTGCTCTGGCCTGGCACACCCCTGCCGGAACAGCTGCGCCGCGTGGCGATCGTGGTGATGGCACTGCAGATCCTCGCCAGCCTGCTGGTGCTTGTGCCGTTCGATCCAGGTGATCCGGAGCTGCAGCTGCGCGAGATCCACCGCTGGCTGCCCGGCATCGGCCTTTACTACCGCCTAGGAATCGATGGCCTGTCGCTGCCCCTGGTGCTGATCAATGGCGCCCTGACGCTGGTGTCGGTGGTGTGCACGCGGGAGTTCAGCCGCCGGCCACGCCTCTACTTCTCCCTGCTGCTGCTGATCAGCGCGGCGGTGAACGGAGCTTTCCTGGCCGACAACCTGCTGCTCTTCTTCCTGTTCTATGAACTGGAGCTGATTCCCCTCTGGCTGCTGATCTCGATCTGGGGCGGAGCCGGGCGGGCCTACGCAGCCACCAAGTTTCTGATCTTCACGGCCATCTCCGGGATGCTGATCCTGGGTGCCTTCCTGGGTCTGGCCCTGCTCACCGGCACGGTGGACTTCAGCCTCACGCCCGTCACCAGCGAGCGGCTGGCCATGGGCAGCCAGCTGGTGCTGCTCGGGGCCCTGCTGGTGGGCTTCGGCATCAAGATGCCCCTGGTGCCGTTTCACACCTGGCTGCCGGATGCCCACACCCAGGCCTCCACGCCGGTGTCGGTGCTGCTGGCCGGCGTGCTGCTCAAGCTCGGCACCTACGGCCTGCTGCGCTTCGGCATGGGACTGTTTCCCGAGGCCTGGTCGCGGCTCGCCCCGGGCCTGGCGATCTGGGCGGCGGTGTCGGTGCTGTTCGGATCCCTGGCCGCCATCGCCCAGCGGGACATGAAGCGGATGGTGGCCTACAGCTCCGTGGGGCACATGGGCTACGTGCTGCTGGCCGCTGCCGCCGCCACGCCTGTGGCGCTGCTGGGCGCCACCTTCCAGATGGTGAGCCACGGCCTGATCTCGGCCCTGCTGTTCCTGCTGGTGGGCACGGTGTACCGGAAGACCGGCAGTCGTGATCTCGAGGTGCTGCGCGGCTTGCTCAACCCGGAGCGCGGCCTGCCGCTCACCGGCAGCCTGATGATCCTGGCCGTGATGGCCAGCGCCGGACTGCCGGGGATGGCGGGCTTCATCTCCGAATTCCTCGTGTTCCGCGGCAGCATCAACGCCTTCCCCCTGGCCACGCTGCTGTCGATGGTGGGCTCCGGTCTCACTGCCGTGTACTTCCTGCTGCTGGTGAACCGGGCCTTCTTCGGCCGGCTGGCGATCACGCCGGTGGACGACCCCCTGCGCCACGCCCGCCTGGATGTCCAGCTGCCCAGCGTGGCCAGCCGCGAAACAGTGCCGGCCATGGCCCTGGCAGCGGGGGTGGTGGTGCTGGGCCTGCTGCCTTCGATCCTCGGCGAACTCAGCGAAGCCACCAGCAGCGCCATGGCCCAGCTGCCGGTGCTGCTGGCCGCCATCGGCCAGGGAGGTGTGAGCTGATGCCGGTGATCCCCGCCGAACTCACCATCGACGGCGGCATGCCGGCGGCCGGGGAGCTGGTGCAACGGCTGCTCAGCGGTGAAACGTTGCTGGCCGACTGCCCCGATCACGTGCTGGAGGTGGTGGGGGTGCTGGAGAGCTATGGGGAGGTGCTGGATGCCTACAGCATCAACCTCATCTACCAGGCGGAGCGGCAGTTTCTCAATCCCTTCCCCGTATTCAAGTATTTCAACGGCGAGATCACTCCGGAAAAGATCTGGCGCTATCTCAACCACGACCGCATCAATTTTGAATATGCCGAATACTGCATGAAGGCCATGCTCTGGCATGGCACCGGCGGGCTCGACGCCTATCTCGACAGCGACGACTTCGCCGCCAGCTGTCAAGCGACCATCGCCTGCAAGTGCCGCCGCGATCCCCTCCTGGGCCTGCTCCATCCCCTGGCTCCCAGCTTCCTGCCGGAGCTGATCCGCAGCGCCGCCACCACCCACGCCCTCGGCCAGTTCTGGCGAGTGATGAGTGATCTGTTCCTGGATCTGGCCAGCGCCGAACGCGACGGCCGCGTGCGCTCCATCCCGGCGGTGGTGGCGTTCATCAAGGACGGGCTGGTGGCCGCCGCCGCCGATCCGATCACCTACGCCGTGGAGATCGGCGGCCAGCGGCACTGGGTGCTGCCGCCCGAGGCCGGCCTCAGCTTCCTGGTGGATGTGGCCGTTCCCTACGTGGAGGCGGTGTTCCTGCGGGGCATGCCGTTCTTCGGCACCGTGAGTTTCAACGCCCAGGCCCGCCAGATCTCCACCGACCAGGGACGCTTCGCCTACGGGGCCCTCTATGCCGATCCGCTGCCCACCATGGGGGCCGGCATCCCCCCCAGCCTGCTGATGCAGGACATGCTCCGCCACCTGCCCGAACCCCTGCACAGCTGGTACCGCCAGCGCAGCCGGGGCGAGGGCGATGTGCGGGTGAAGATCTGCCGCAGCTTCCAGAAGTCGATGTTCTGCGTTACCAACGCCGCCATCAACGGCACCATGCCCCACCCCCTCGACACCAACGACCCCGAGCAGCAGCAGGCCAACCGAGCCCACGCCGAGGCCTGGGCGGAGCGCCTGGCCGTGGCCCGCACCGACTGCCTGGCCGGCGACCGTCCACCAGTGCTGGCCTAGGGTTCGGCCATGGAGCAGCCCTGGACCCCACGCCCCAAGCCCGAGCAGGCAGATTGGCTGGAGCGGCGCCTGGAGTTCAGCGATTACGCCGGCACCCGCGACTTCCTGGAGCGCCTCAACGCCCTGTGCGAGAGCGAGCAGCGCTTCCCCGACATCAGCTTCGGGCGCACCTACGTGAACCTCACCCTGCGGCCCGAGGCCGAGGGGGAGAAGGTGGGACCGCCGGAGCACGGGTTTGCCGCCGCCATCGATGCCCTGGCGACCAGCGTCCCTCAGCCATGAGCACCAACCCGGCGCCGCCATCGGGCCCTGCCGGAGCGGTGGATCTGCGCCAGGAGTACGAGCGGGCGGGGGTGCAGGCGGTGCTCGATCAGCTCGATCGCGAGCTGGTGGGGCTCAAACCGGTGAAGGCCCGCATCCGCGAGATCGCGGCCCTGCTGGTGGTGAACCGGGCCCGGGAGCTGGTTGGGCTGGAGACGGCGCCGCCCAGCCTGCACATGTCGTTCACCGGACGGCCCGGCACCGGCAAGACCACCGTGGCCGAGCGCATGAGCCGGATCCTGCACGGGCTGGGCTACGTGCGCCAGGGCCATGTGGTCACCGCCACCCGCGATGACCTGGTGGGGCAATACATCGGCCACACCGCCCCCAAGACCAGGGAGATGCTCAAGCGGGCGATGGGCGGCGTGCTGTTCATCGATGAGGCCTATTACCTCTACAGGCCGGAAAACGAGCGCGATTACGGCGCCGAGGCGATCGAAATCCTGCTGCAGGTGATGGAGAGCAACCGCGACGATCTGGTGGTGATCTTCGCGGGCTACAAGGAGCGCATGGATGTGTTCTACCAAAGCAATCCTGGCCTCTCGTCGCGGGTGGCCAACCACATCGACTTTCCCGACTACAGCGCCGAGGAGCTGCTGGCGATCGCCCAGCTGATTCTGGCGGCCGAAAACTACCGCTTCAGCGAGGAGGCCAGGGACGCCTTCAGTGATTACATCCAGCGGCGCATGCAGTTGCCGTTCTTCGCCAATGCCCGCTCGATCCGCAATGCCATCGACCGGGCCCGCATGCGCCAGGCCAACCGCCTGTTCAGCCGTATGGGTTCGGCGGTGACCAAGCTCGATCTGATGACGATCGAAGCGGAGGACATCACCGCCAGCCGGGTGTTCCAGGGTGAAGTGGAGGGCCTCGATCCCGCCAGACCGCTGATCTAGGCTCGCCGTGAACAATCAATCGAGCCCATGCCTCTGGCGTCCTTCTGCAGATCTCTGCTGACCCCATCACAGCTGGCGGCTCTCGCCCTGGCCTGCGGCCTGCCCCTGGCGGGCACCACTGCCGCGCGTGCTGAAACCTGCACCTTTCTGCGGCCGATCGGTGGCGACGGTGAGAGCAACATCGTGTCCAAGCGTGTTGAACGGCCGAAGGTGATGCCCATGGGCATGCTGCTTGGCCAGACCAACTGGAACACCGATTTCATCGTTGATCAGCCCTACAGCAGATACAAGTTTTTCTTCACCGCCAACTCATCCGATCCCAACGCCACCTATCCGGTGGAGGGATTCATGAAATTCACTGATGGGACGAGCTTGAAGGTCATTGATCAGGAGATGAGCCCGCCGATCGGCACCGGCAAGATGTTCGGCCCCTTCCTGGCCGTGCCCGGCAAGCCAGCCAGCCAGATGAACTTCAAGGTGGGTGCCAGCAAGAACCCGGAAGCGACAGGCTTCAGCTACCGCATCTCGGTGCAGGGCTGCAACTGATCCCGCCGCCACGAGATCAGCGCCGGCGGCGGGAGTCGATCTGCAGCAGGTCACGCACCTGCTGCACCTGCCGGGCCAGCACTGGATCAATGTTGAGCTTCTTCTCGATCTGCTCCACCGCATACATCACCGTGGAGTGATCCTTGCCGCCGAACACCTCGCCGATGCGCGGCAGCGATAGGTCGGTGTTCTGGCGCATCAGGTACATGCCCACCTGGCGGGCCTGGCTCACGGCCCGCTTGCGGCTGGCGCTGCGCATCTCGTCGCCCCCCACGCCGAACACCTCCGACACCTTCTCCAGCACCTGCTCCGGCTTCACCTCCACATCGCCGCCGGCCGGGTCGAGCATGGGCGCCACAGACTCCACCGTCATCGGCAGGCCGGTGATTGAGGCGAAGGCCACCGCCCGGGTGAGAGCCCCCTCCAGTTCGCGGATGTTGGAGGTGAAGCGGCCGGCGATGAACTGGATCAGCTCGCGCGGCAACCGCATCTGCTCCTGCTCGGCCTTCTTGTGCAGGATCGCCATCCGCGTCTCCAGATCGGGGGCCTGGATGTCGGCGATCAGGCCCATGGAGAAGCGCGAGATCAGCCGTTCCTGCAGGCGGGGAATCTGGCTGGGCGGGCGGTCGGAGGCGATCACGATCTGGCGGCCGGCCTCGTGCAGGGCGTTGAAGGTGTGGAAGAACTCCTCCTGGGTGTACTCCTTGCCCTCGATGAACTGGATGTCATCCACCAGGATCAGATCCGCAGCGCGGTAACGGTCGCGGAAGCTCTGCATGGCGTCCTTGCGGATCGCCTGGATCAGGTCGTTGGTGAAGCTCTCGGTGGACACATAGAACACCCGCGCCTCGGGGTCGATCTCCAGCCGGTAGTGGCCGATCGCCTGCATCAGGTGGGTCTTGCCCAGACCCACGCCGCCGCAGATGAACAGGGGATTGAATTCCCGGCCCGGGGCCTCGGCCACCGCCAGTGCCGCCGCATGGGCCATGCGGCTGTTGGGGCCCACCACGAAGCGGTTGAACACGTAGCGGGGGTTGAGGCCCGATCCCACCGGACGCGGCGGAGCTGCGGGCAGAGGGCGAGAGCTGGCCTGGCGGCCTGGAGCCGCAGGGTCGGACGCCACGCCCTGCGGGGGCCTGGCCGGGGGCGAATGCGGGGGCGTGACTGGGGCGGCGGCCGCGCCGGATCCGGGGACCAGCAGCGCGTCATCGCCGGTCGCCGTTGAAACCTCCACCTGCACCGCCGTGCCGGTGATCTGGCCGGCGGCCGCCTCAATGGTGCCGAGGTAGTTCTTGCGCAGCCAGCCGCAGGCGAAGCTGTTGGGGGCCTCCAGCGCCAGCCGCTGGCCATCGAAGCTCAGACAGCGGGCCGGCCGGATCCAGGTTTCGAAGGTGGGCTTGCTGAGATTGGCCTGGAGCGTCTGCTGAATCCGGTGCCACAGCTGGTCGTCCTGCTGCACCGATCCCACACCACGCCGGGGGCGAACTCTACGCAGAGGTGACCCGCCGCACCGTCTTTAATGAAGCGGAATGCCCGCGCAGCTGCCGCTCGCCACCCTCCCCCATGCCCCGCACCGTTCCCTGCTCCCGCAGCGCCGGCCTCGCCGGCCTGATCGCCGCGGCGGCATTGCTGGCCGGCTGCGGCAGCCGCACCATCCCCGGCTTGCCACGGCTGCCGGGGGAGAACGGCAGCGAGTCGGTGCGCATCAGCGACGCCCCACCGACAGCTCCGCTGCAGGCCAGCAGCAACGTGATCGTGGAGGCGGTGGAGAAGGTGGGGCCATCCGTGGTGCGGATTGACACCACCAAGCGGGTGATCAACCCCCTCGGCGGCCTGTTCGGCCGTGGGCCATCGATCCAGCAGCAACAGGGCCAGGGATCGGGCTTCATCACCCGCTCCGACGGCGTGATCCTCACCAACGCCCACGTGGTGGAGGGGGCCAGCGATGTGTCGGTCACCCTTCCCGATGGCCGCAGCTTCAGCGGCAAGGTGCTGGGCACCGACCCGCTCACCGACGTTGGGGTGGTGAAGGTGGTGGCCAGCAAGCTGCCCGTGGCACCCCTGGGCGATTCCAGCCGGGTGCGGCCGGGAGAATGGGCGATCGCCATCGGCAACCCCCTCGGCCTCGACAACACCGTGACCGCCGGGATCATCAGCGCCATCGAGCGCACCAATGCGGTGGGTGAGGGCCAGCGGGTGCCCTACATCCAGACCGACGCCGCCGTGAACCCCGGCAACAGCGGCGGCCCCCTGATCAACGACCGCGGCCAGGTGATCGGCATCAACACCGCCATCCGTCAGGCCCCGGGCGCCGGCCTGAGCTTCGCGATCCCGATCGACGTGGCCCGCCAGATCGCCGCCCAGATCCTCGAGCGGGGCTACGCCAGCCACCCCTACATCGGCGTGCGCCTGCAGGCCATCACCCCCCAGCTGGCCCGCGAGATCAACGCCAGCACCGACGAGTGCCGCCTGCCGGAGGTGAACGGGGTGGTGGTGGTGGACGTGATGCCCGACAGCCCGGCCGACCGGGGTGGCATGCGCGCCTGCGACCTGATCGAGAAGGTGGGCGGCAACGCCGTGCGCAACCCCTCCGAGGTGCAGCTGGGGGTGGACAAGGTGCGGGTGGGGGATGAGCTGGAGATCGTGGTGCGCCGGGGTCAGGAGAGCCGCAGCCTCACCGTGAGGCCCGCCGAACTGCCCCGGCAGGGTTGAGCATCCGGCGGTCGCTGGTGGTGATGGCGCGCTGGCCGGCCCCCGGTCGCTGCAAGAGCCGCCTGGCGGCCGGGATCGGCAGGCGCCGCGCCGCCGCCGTGCAGCGCCGGCTGGGGCTGCACACCTGCGCCGTGGCCCGCCGGGCGCAGGGCCGGCTGGCCTTTGAACTGGTGCTGGCCGTACAGGGCCTCGGCCCCCGGGCCCGGCGGCGCTGGGCCGCGGCCCTGGGCTGCGACCAGGCCGTGGACCAGGGACGCGGCGGCCTGGGGCTGCGGCTGCAGCGCCAGCTGCTGGCGGCCCGGCGCCGCGGCTCCGAGCAGGTGGTGCTGGTGGGCAGCGATCTGCCCCTGCTGGAGGCCGCCGACCTGGTGCAGGCCTTCCAGTGCCTGGAGACAGCACCGCTGGTGCTGGGTCCGGCCGCGGACGGGGGCTACTGGCTGATCGGCCTGCAGGGCTCCTGGCCGGCCCTGTTCAGCGGCATCCCCTGGGGAAGCGCCGTGGTGCTGGAGCACACCCGCCGCGCAGCGGCCCGGCTGGAGCTGGAGCCGGCATGGCTCAGCTGCCGCCACGACCTCGACCGGCCGGCCGACCTGGCGAGCTGGCGCTGAGCGGATGGGCGTGCTCAGCGTGGTGATCGCCACCCGCAACGAGAGCGCCCGGCTGCCGACCCTGCTGGCCCAGCTGGCGCAGCAGCCCGCCCTGGTGCGGGAGGTGCTGGTGGTGGATGGTGGCAGTACCGATGCCACCGCCCTGGTGGCCCGGCTGGGGGGTGCCCGGCTGCTGCGCTGCCCGCCGGGGCGGGGCCGTCAGCTGGCCCTGGGGGCGGCCGAGGCCAGCGCGGCCTGGCTGCTGCTGCTCCATGGCGACGTGCGCCTGCCCAGGCAGTGGGGATCGCACATTGCCCGGGCAATGGCCGCCCGCAACCGCGAACCCACCGCCGCGCCGGACCGGGCCTGGTATTTCGACCTGGCCATCGACGGCCCCAACCCCTCCCTGCGGCTGGTGGAACTGGGGACGGCCCTGCGCAGCCGCTGGCTGCAGCGGCCCTACGGCGACCAGGGGCTGCTGCTCAGCCGTTGCCTCTACGACGCCGTGGGCGGCATGCGGCCGCTGCCGCTGATGGAGGACCTGGAGCTGGTGCAACGCCTGAGCCGGCGGGGCCGCCTGCGCAGCCTCGGGGCGGCCCTGCTGGTGGACGGGCGCCGCTGGCGGCGGCTGGGGGTGTGGCGCACCACCCTGGCCAATGCCGGCCTGCGCCGCGCCTGGCGCCGGGGCGAAGCGCCGGAGCTGCTGGAGCAGCGCTACTACCAGCGGTGATGAGGTGGGAGCTGATCTGGTGGGGGTGATCGGGGCTCAGGGGGCGTACCAGAAGGCGCAGCGGCGCTGCAGGGGTTCCAGTTCCCAGCCCTGGCCCTGGTAGAAGCCCACCACGCCCGGATCGGCGAACAGGCTCACCCGCTCCACCTCCAGCTCGCGCAGCTGATCGAGCACGTAGGCCATCAGGGAGCGGCCCAATCCAGCCCCCTGGTAGTGGGGATGAACGGCCACATCCCACACGGTGGCCTCCACCACCCCATCGCCGGTGCAGCGGGCAAAGCCCACCAGCCGGGGCACGCGGGGATCATGGCGCCAAAGCCCCACCCGCAGCAGGCTGTGCTGCAGGGCCTTGCGCACCCGCCGCAGGGGGCGGCGGCTCCAACCCACGGCATCACAGAGCTGCTCGAGCTCAAACAGATCAATCGCCCGCTCGCGGCTCAACACCAGGCTCAGCTCCGGGTTGGGCGTCTCGCAGAGGCGGTGGCCAGGCCCGTAGAGATCACTGAGCAGATCCACCGGGAACAGGGGGGTGCGGACGGGATGCCACGATCCTGACTGATGGACAGCTCCGCCCGCGACGCTTCCTGCAGCCAGCGCCCCTTGCTGGTGGGGCTGCACGGCTGGCTGCTGTCGGGACGGCTGTGGCAGCCACTGGCCCGGGAGCTGGCGCCGCGCTGGCAGCTCTGGGCCCCGAACCTGCCGGGCTTCGGCGGCAGCCCGCGGCCCCGGGGCCTGCAGCCCAGCCTGGCCAGCTACGGCAACTGGGTGGCGCAGGAATGCCAGCGCCACCACCGTGGCCCGGTGGTGCTGATGGGCCACTCCCTGGGGGGCACGATCGGTCTGCACGCCGCCCGGCAGCTGGGCGACCAGCTGGCCGGGATCGTGCAGATCGCCACCGGCGGGGGGGTGTACCAGCCGCGGCCCTTCGCGCGCGTGCGGCGGGGCGGCTGCCTGGTGCTGCGCTGGCGGCCGCGCTGGCTGCTGCAGCTGCCCGGCAGCGACGCCCTGCGCAGTCCCCTGCTCGCCGACATCCGCGCCGCCCGCGGTCTGCTGGCCTGCAGCATGCGCCGCAGCGCCGTGAGCGCCCTGCCCCGGATCGCCGCTGAGCTCACGGTGCCGAGCCTGTGGATCGCCGGCAGCCGCGACACGGTGATGGAGCCGCGCTACGTGCGCCATCTGGCGGGCTACGCCCCCCGGCATCAGGTGAGCGAACTGGAGGGTGCGGGCCACCTGCCGATGCTGCAGATGCCCGGGCGGCTGGCCGCCGTGCTCGAGCCCTGGCTGGAGGAGCTGCCGGTGGCCGGGGTCGGCGACAGGGAACTGGCGGCGCGCTGAAACGACAGCGCGGGGCCGGGGCCGGCACGGCTCAGAGGGCCGCGAGGCCCCGCTCCTGAAGATCGGCCAGCTGGGCGTAGAGGCCGCCGGCGGCCCGCAGCTGGCGGTGGTTGCCCTGCTCGATCAGGCGGCCCCGGCGCAGCACCAGGATGCGGTCGGCGGCCTCCACGGTCGCCAGGCGGTGGGCGATCACCACGGCGGTGCGCTGCTGCAGCAGGCGCTCCAGGTCCGCCTGCAGGGTGGCCTCGGTGGAGGGGTCCATGAAGGCCGTGGCCTCGTCCATCACCAGCACCGAGGGATCGCGGATCGCCACCCGGGCCACCGCCAGCAGCTGGCGTTCGCCGGAGGAGAGGTTGGCGCCGCGCTCGCGCAGCTCGGTGGCCAGACCGTCGGGCAGGCGAGCCAGCAGGGGGGAGAGTCCGAGCTCGCTGCACAGACGGCGCAACTCATCACTGGGGATGGCGGCGTCGAGGCGCAGGTTGTCGGCCACGGTGCCGCTGAACAGGAAGGTGTCCTGCAGCACCACCCCCAGCCGGCGGCGCAGGGTGTCGACTGGCAGCTCGCGGATGTCGACGCCATCGAGCAGGATCCGCCCCTGCTGGGGTTCGTAGAGCCGGCAGAGCAGGCGGATCACCGTGGTTTTGCCGGAGCCGGTGGGGCCCACCAGGGCCACGTGTTCCCCGGGCGCGATGCGGAAGGAGAGGTCGGTGAGGATCGGTTCGTCGGGGCGGTAGGCGAAGGACACGTTCTCGAAAACCACCTCGCCGGCGCTGCGCCGCTGGCCGCCGCTGCGCAGGGCCAGGGCCGAGCGCTGCGCAGCGGGCAGGTCGTCGATCTCGATCGGCTGCTCCAGCAGCTCGCCGATCCGCTCCACCGCCGTCAGGCCGCCCTGGATCTGGGTGAAGCGCTCCGCCAGCTGGCGCAGGGGATCGAACAGGCGCTGGGAGAAGAGGATGAAGGTGGTGAGCGTGCCCAGGCCCATGGCACCGGCGGTGACCATGGTGCCCCCCAGGGCCAGCACGGCGGCCACCGCCACCAGGGCCACCCACTCGATGTAGGCGGAGATGGCGCTGTCGTAGAAGATCGTGCCGGTCACCGCCTTGCGGTAGCGGTCGGTAGTGGTCGCGAAGCGGGCGCTGTTCACCGCCTCGCGGCGGAACATCTGCACCACCTCCAGCCCCTGGAGGTTCTCCTGCAGATCAGCGTTGAGCTGGCTGAGCTCCTCGCGCACCCGGTAGTTGGCGCGGCGGTAGCGGCGCTGCAGCCAGAGCATGCCCAGCACCACCGGCACCTGGGCGGCGAGCAGCAGCAGCCCCAGACGCCACTCGATCAGCAGCATGGTGACGGCGATAACCGCCAGGGTCACCAGGTCGGCCAGCACCCCCACCGCACCGCTGCCGAACACCTCAGCCAGGGCATCAACATCACTGGTGAGGCGGGTGAGCAGCTTGCCCACCGGGGTGCGGTCGTGAAAGCGCAGCGACAGCGCCATGGCATGGGCGAACAGGTCGTCGCGGATGCGGGCGGTGAGCCGCTGCCCAACGGCCTGCACGTTGAAGCTCTGCACCCCCTGGAGGGCGAGGCGCACCAGCACCGCCGCCAGCAGGGCCAGTACCAGCAGGCGCAGGGCGGCGGGCGCCGCCAGCCCCTGCAGCCAGGCCAGGGTGGGCTCCCCGCGCAGCACCGAGATCGCCTGGCCCACCAGCAGCGGTTGCACCGCCGCCGCCGCCGCCACCGGGATCAGCAGCAGCATGGTGAGCAGCAGGCGCTTGCGGTCGCCGGCCACGTAGGGGAGCAGGCGCAGCAGGCGCTGGCGGTCGAGGGTGGCCATCAGGCGCTCAGGGCCGTGGCCACGGCGCGGGCTGCGCCGGCGGCGCCACTGGCGGTGGCCACCCGGTCGACGATGCCCTGCAGCCGGCCGTCATCGAGACGCAGGGCCAGGGGGTGGGCCACCAGACGGGCGGTGGAGTGGAACAGGTCTTCGATGGCGATCAGCCCGTTCTCCTCCAGAGTGCGCCCGGTGGCCACCAGATCCACGATCGCTTCGCTCATACCCGTGATCGGCCCCAGTTCCACCGAGCCGGCCAGGTGGATCAGCTCCACCGGCAGGTCGAGGTCCTCGAAGAAGGCCTCGGCGCAGCGGGTGAACTTGCTGGCGATGCGGCAGTGGGCGGGCAGGTCGGCGGCCCGCCGGTAGGGGCTGCTGGCCTTCACCGCCACACTCATCCGGCAGGCTCCGAAGCCCAGGTCCACCAGCTGGGCCACCGGCAGCTGGTGCTCGCGCAGCACGTCGTAGCCCACCACCCCCAGCTGGGCCTGGCCGTAGGCCACGTACACCGGCACGTCGGCGTTGCGCACCAGCAGGGCCCGGGCGCGGCCGCAGCGGCTGGGCACCATCAGCAGGCGGTTGCCGGGATCAAGCACAGCCGCGAAGTCGAGCCCGGCGGCGGCGAAGCGTTGCACCGTGTCGCGCAGCAGGGCTCCCTTGGCCAGAGCCACGGTGATGGGGGCCGGAGGCGTGGCCGGTGCGCTCATGCGGGGGCGACAGCGGTGATCATGGAGCTGGACCGCTGAGCGGACTGTAACGATGGGAACGCCGCACCACGAGCCCCAGCCGGCGATCCAGCCGCCGGCGCTGCCCGCAGTCGCCGGCAAGCCCCTGGCGGTGTGGCTGATTCCCGTGCTGCAGGACAACTATGTGATGGTGCTGCAACGGGGCCGGCGGGCCGCCGTGGTGGATCCGGCCGTGGCTGAACCGGTGGCGGCGGCCCTGGAGGAGCGGGGCCTGGCGCTGGAGGCGATCCTGCACACCCACCACCACAGCGACCACATCGGCGGCACCCCGGGGCTGCTGCGCCGCTGGCCCGGAGCCGAGGTGATCGCCGCCGCGGCCGACCGCGAGCGCATCCCCCTGCAGACCCGCGGCGTGGCCGGCGGCGATCGCCTGCAGGTGCTCGATGAGCCGGTGGAGGTGATCGAGGTGCCCGGCCACACCCGTGCCCACATCGCCTACTGGCTGCCGCAGAGCGGCCACCTGTTCTGCGGCGACACCCTGTTCGTGGGGGGTTGCGGGCGGTTGTTCGAGGGCACCCCGGCGCAGATGCATGCCTCCCTGCAGCGGCTGGCGGCCCTGCCGGAGAGCACCCGCGTGTGGTGCGCCCACGAGTACACCGAAGCCAACCTGCGCTGGGCGGCGGCGACCGCCCCCGGGGACGGGGCCATCGCCCGCCGGCTGCAGGAGGTGCTGGCCGAGCGGGCCGCCGGGAGGGCCTCCGTGCCCAGCAGCGTGGGGCTGGAGCGGGCCACCAATCTGTTTGTGCGTGCCGCCGATGCCGGCGCGCTCGGCCAGCTGCGGCGCAGCAAGGACCACTGGCAGGCATAGGCTCACAGCCAGACAGCTCCAGCCGATGTCTGCCAGCTCAGGGCCAGCCAGCTCAGATCCCCGGGCCGTGAACACCCCGGGGGCGCCAGCGCCGGTGGGGCCCTACAACCAGGCCGTACAGGCCGGTGGTCTGCTGTTCTGCTCCGGCCAGATCGCCCTCGACCCCGGCACCGGGGTGCTGGTGGGCGGAGGCGATGTGGAGGCCGAAACCCGCCAGGTGCTGGACAACCTCGACGCGGTGTTGCGCGAGGCAGGCGTCACCACGCGGCAGGTGGTGCGCACCACGGTGTTTCTCGTGGACCTGGCGGATTTCGCCAGGGTGAACGCGATCTATGCCGAACGTTTCGGGGCTGGGGTGGCGCCGGCCAGGGCCTGTGTGCAGGTGGCGGCCCTGCCCAAGGGGGCCCGGGTGGAGATCGACTGCATCGCTCTGGCTCCCTGAGCGCTACCAGGGCAGGGGCGCATTGCCCTGCACAGCGTTGCAGCCCATCTGGGACCCGAGCAGGGCACCGAGGGGCGTGGCCCACACCCGGTCGTTGCCCCTGGCGAGGGCGTAGCCGGCACCGCCGCCCACCAGGCCGCCCACCAGACGGCCCTGGTTACAACGCCGGGCCCGTTCGTCCACGCCGTAGACGACGCGCTGGCCGCCATAGGCGTTGATGGTGGGGTCGTCGTAGATCACCCGCTGCTGGGGTTGGGGCACCCAGACCGGCGCCTGATGACGCACCGGCAGGCGCTGGTAGCCGGGGTGCCAACCGCCACCGAAGGCATGGGCCTGAGCGGGGGCCAGAACGGAGAGCAGCAGCCCGGCGGCCAGAGCCATGGGTGCTGCGGGCAGGCGTCGCCGCTGAGCAGTGGGCGCCTGCTGGGTGTGGAGGATGGTCATGGTTGAAGCTGCGTGAGGACGGCCCCTCTTCGGGGTGATCCAAGCCAAGCGAACGGCTGTGACCCAGCCATGACCGCCGCAGGGGGAAGGTCTTACCGGATCTTTCCGCCCGTATGCTGACCCGATCGGGGCGTGGCGCAGCTTGGTAGCGCGGGTGCTTTGGGAGCACTAGGTCGCAGGTTCGAATCCTGTCGCCCCGACTGACTTCTCA
>REEV01000117.1 GCA_007694915.1 Cyanobium sp. PLM2.Bin73
GATCGCGATAGCCATGAATGGTTCGCTGAGGTGGTGGCAAGCGAACTCAGGCCGCCGCCGCTCTGTTGGAGGGGTGGTGAGCCCAACCGGCTGCATCAGAATGCCCCCATGGCCATCACCACTGCCGCCCCGATCGAACAGCGCCTGGCTGGCCACCCGCGATCGCTTTGCTTTGCTCGCTGATCTCTGGGGGACCGTGGCCCAGCCCGGCGCGCCCAGGAACCGGGCTCGCTGGTGCATGAGGCCATCCGCGAGGGTGTTGTGCTCCATGGCAGTGCCTGAAGCCGAGCGACTCCTACGGGTTGCTCGGCGCGACCTGAAGGTGGCGCGCCGGCTGCTGCGTGTGCCTTCACAACCTTCGCGGTGCAGTGCCGCTACGACGACGACCCTGAACTCCTCGGCTTGGACCGCCTCGAACGGTGCAACCGCGCACAAGATCTGATCGAGCACGTGCGAGCCAGATCCGGTAACGCGGTCATGAGCATCCCTCTGCGCAACATCTGGTGGCGGAGGTGCTCGCCCGGGCGCTGCACCAAGCTGGGCTCAACTGAGGTGTGTCATGTCCACAACCACCCTGGAGCGGCCGGCCGTGCTGCTCACCACCGCCACAAGCGAATCCAGGCAGCAGCGGCCGGGCACCGATGCAGCCACCGCCAGGGGTTTCAGCAGCACCAGCGCCAGCAAGAGCAGAAAGCGCAAGACGGGCGGCAAACGCAGCCACGCCCTCAGCAAGGCCGACTGGGGACCGTTGGGCAAGCACCCCGACCTCGATGCGGTCGTCGCCCGCCAGCGGCTGCACCTGCCGCTCTCCGGCCGGCTCAGCGAGGCGCAGGTGAACCAGGCCTGGAAGGGCTGCGCTGCTGAACACCATCCCGACCGCGGCGGCGAGCACAGCACCATGCAGTTGGTGAACGGGGCGCGGGATCTGTTGCTGGGCCGTTCCCTCAGCTGAACCCCAATCCCACCTGCTCCGAGGCCGCCATGCACTCAAGGCAGGCCGGCCGCTGATCCTGCTGGCAGTGCCGCCGCCAGCTCCAGGCCAGGAAAGCCGCCCACCTCGACAGATCCGTTACAGACTGTTACAGTATTTGTAACACCGCTTAACAGACGTGTCTGACACCACCCCCCGCTTCGGCTTCAGCGCCTTCGCCGAAACCTGGAATGGCCGCCTGGCCATGCTCGGCTTCGTGATCGGCCTCGGCACCGAGCTGCTCACCGGCCAGGGCATCCTCTCCCAGATCGGTCTGGGTTGATCGCCATGAGCAGCGACTACTCCGCAGCCATCGCCGGCGTCACCGCCCTGGTGATCGTGCTCACCGCCATGGTTTCCTTCGTGCTCTCACGCCCCAGCGATCTCGCCCCGCATAACCCCCGATGACCAGCACCCAGCAGATGACCAACAACCAGCAGACCCACATGGAGCAGCTCAAGCGCGCTGAGCTGTTCAATGGCCGTGCAGCCATGCTCGGTCTTGTGATCGGCGTGGTGGTGGAAGGGCTCACGGGCTTCGGAATTGCCCACCAGATCGGCCTCGGTGCCCTGGTGGACGGCTACGCCGCCTGCCGCACCCAGTTCCTGCCCTTCTGCTTCTGATCTCGTCGCCAACGCGCAGACTCCCCTCAACCCCCGGGCCCGGCCTGGGGGTTTTGTGTTGGACAGACTCCTCAATGCACCAGCACCAGCAGCCGGTTGCCTTCGGGATCGAGCAGCCAGGCCTCGGCACCGAAGGGTTCGAGGCGGGGAGGATCCAGCAGGCTGCCTCCCAACCTGACGACCTCCTGAATCCACGCCTCCAGCACCGTCACGGGGTCGGCGCCATCGGCCCGGCGCTGCAGGCAGAGCGCCAGCCGGCCCTGCTGCCGGAGCTGGGCCCTGCTGCGGGCCGGGGCATAGAGCTCCACGAAGCCACCGGCCGGCCACGGCACCCGCCAGTGGGTGGCACTCAACCCCGGCTGCGGCGACACCTCGAGCAGGGCGCCATAGAACCGGGCCAGGTCTGCCGGATCGTCGGCCGCCAGCACGATCGACCCGCTCAGCCCTGCCGTCAGCACCGTTGCCACCAGGATTTGCGCATCGGGGCCCCATGGCTGCAGTCGGAAGTCTGGGCTGCCCTGCTTAAGGTCCAGGGTTGATGCAGGAGCGAGGCGCATGCGGGTGGTGCCCCTGCGACTCAGACCGGGCGACGACCTGCGCCTGGCCGGCACCCTCTCGGCGGATGGAGCCCACCTGCACATCGCCGTGGCCGACAACAGCGGAGCGGTGATCGGTGGCCATCTCTTCGCGGTTCTGCGCGGCTGCCCCTCAGTTGGCGCTCACCCCCGGCCGGCGGAACAGGCCGTTGAGGTAGTGCTGCACCACCGAAGGCTCCTTGCAGCCCTGCTGAAACAGAAATCCCGCCACTGCCGACTGCATCAGCCGGTACTGGTCCCATTCCGGGTGGATGGCGATGAACTGGCGCATGGCGTCGTACAGATCCTCCGGGAACTGGTTTTCCACACTCACGTGCGGGGCCATCGCATCCGGAATTGCGCTCATTCACTGCTCTCGCCTGCCCCACCATCAGCCCACAACAGCAGCGCTTCCGTCAACGCGCGATCCGGCCATGAGATCTGGCGGGATCATGCCGAGATTCACTGCGCTGCAGCAACTCTGGAGCACACCGATGATGGGCTGGTAGCGAGCACGACCGTTCTTGGCGACCTGTCAAGCACTCTGCGTTTTCCCCGCACCGCAGCCAACAGCGGCACGGGCTGGTGAGTCTTGAGCGAGGCGACTGGGGAAAACCTGTGGAAAACCTCTTCCGGTTGGTGGAGCGATTGCCACTTCAGGGCTGCTGATCAATCCAGGCCCGCAGCCAAGCATTCGCGATCACGCCCGACCGCTCCAGTCGTGGCGCCTTGACGGATCGGACCATCGCGGTCGGATCGAAACACCACCTCGGCTCCAGGGGCGATCCTCACCAGGGCGGCCAGCAGCTGCTCGAGCACCGCCCGACTCAGCGGTGCGCCACAACCCATCCCCTCGCGGCTGCTCAACAGCACCCCCAGCTCAGATCCCATGCGCAGCTCCAGCAGCACCTGCACCGCCAGGGCCCTGGACCCCGTCGTCAGTGCAAGAGAGCCGTTGCGGCTGTCCAGCCAGGTGAACGTGCCGCCCAGCTCCTCAGCCAGCTGAGCGATGGCGCCGCGCAGGGACTCGTTATTGCCGACGGGGGCGAGCAGCGCTTCCAGGCGGGCCATGGCACCCCTTGCTGGACATCCATTCTGGGTGACGACGAACCGGCCAGGGGGCCCAGCAGGCAAGTCTTCACCGGGGGGGAGCACGCCTGGGCCGGTTCCCCATCAACGCCCTGCGCATCGGGGCGAGCAGCTGGTGTGCCGCTGCTTGCAAAGACGTGAACAGAGAAGCGAACACGGTGTTCTCTGACAATGGCGGCACCTACGCTCAGCCCTGAGCCCAGGCACCTGAGCGGCAGATGTGTGAACTGCTGGCCCTCAACGCCAACACTCCCACCGACATGGGCTTCTCCTTCAGGGGGCTGAGCCGGCGGGGCGGTGCCACCGGCGAGCACGCCGATGGCTGGGGGCTGGCGAGCTTCACGCCCGATGGCCATGGCCTCAGCCTCCTGCGCGAGGAGACCCCAGCCGCCTTCTCCGCCCTGGCGGAGCAGCTGGCGGACCGCGCCCCCAAGGCCCTGGTGAGCATCGCCCACATCCGCAAGGCCACCTCCGGCGTGGTGGCCTTGGAGAACTGCCACCCCTTCTCGCGCACCTGGAGAGGACAGACCTGGATCTTTGCCCACAACGGCCATCTCGAGGGGGAGATTCCCCTTGGGAGCCGCTACCGCCCCTTCGGCTCCACCGACAGCGAAGCCGCCTTCTGCTGGATCCTCGAGCAGCTCGATCAAGCCCCTGTGGAGGCGCAGGATCACGGCGCCCTGTTTGATCAGCTGCACCGCTGTGCTGCTCAATTGGCGGAGCGGGGCACGTTCAACGCCCTGCTCAGCAATGGGCAATGGCTGTTTGCCACCGCCACCTCCCGCCTGCACTGGCTCACCAGGAGAGCACCCTTTCGCCGGGCCACCCTTGCTGATCTGCCCCTTCAGGTGGATTTCTCCACCCTCACCACCGCCAACGATGTGGTGACCATCCTGAGCACCGAACCGCTCACCAGCGATGAGCAGTGGCAACCCTTCCAGCCCGGTGAATCGCTGCTCTTCTGCGCCGGTGAGGTTATCCACCGCAGCCGCCATGGGGTGCGGCCGACCCCCCAGCCGGTTGTCAGCGCAGAAAGAACACCGTGGCCACCCCCAGCGCCAGGCCCTGCTTGAGCCCGTTGAGGCGGGTGAGGGTGTCGGCGAGCAGCACGGCCAGCACCGCCAGCAGGATCACGCTCAGCCCCGCGCCGAAATAGCCGCCGTAGATCGAGACCACAAACACCGGCCCGGCCGCCATCAGTTCCAATCGATTGGGCTGCTGGGCCTGAGGGTGGCTGAGCAGCCAGCGGCGCGGCGGCGCTGGCCGCGCAGGTCTCGCCGCTGGGCGGCCGCCGCCCCGGCGTAGCCCGGCAGCAACGCCACGGTGTTGGTGACGTTGGCCATCACCGGCGGCAGGCCCACGGCCGTGAGCACGGGAAAACTGATCAGCGAGCCACCGCCGGCGATCGCGTTCACCAGGCCGGCGGCCATCGCCGCCAGGGCGATCAGCAGCAGGTCAGGGGCGCTGAGATCGGCAGCGACAGCCATTTCGGCGGCGACAGCCATATCGGCAACAACAGCCATATCGGCAACAACAGCCATGGCGAGGTGGGTCTGCAGTGCCGCAGGCATCCGAGCATGGGGCCCCGAGAGGGGGCACGGCGTGGCGTCGACCCCATGACCCTGCGCTGCCACTGCGCAGGATGGGGTCGATCAACGATGTTGACCCTGGCCGGCGGTGATACCCAGCCCTCCACCATGCACATCCCGCCAGGCCGTGGGTCTGGGCGAGACATCGCGCTTCTGGCTCCAGCTGGGCCTGGTGAGCTTCGGCGGGCCGGCGGGCCATATCGCTCTGATGCACCGCGAACTGGTGGAGCGGCGGCGCTGGCTCAGTGAGCGGCGGTTTCTGCATGCGCTCAACTACTGCATGGTGTTGCCGGGGCCGGAGGCCACCCAGCTGGCCACCTATCTGGGCTGGTTGATGCATGGCGTGAGCGGCGGGCTGATCGCCGGGGTGCTGTTCCTGGCCCCATCGCTGCTGGTGCTCACCGCCCTGGCCACGGCCTATGCCCTGTGGGCACAGCTGCCGCTGCTCGCCACCGTCTTCGCGGTGCTCAAACCGGCGGTGCTGGCGATCGTGCTCGTGGCGGCCTGGCGGCTGGGCCGGCGCACCCTGCAGACGCCACTGCTGATCGGCCTGGCCGCCGCCGCATTCGTGGCCCTGGCACTGCTGGGCCTGCCCTACCCACTGGTGCTGATCGCGGCTGCGCTCTGCGGCCTGGTGCTGGGCCGCTGGCGGCCGGCTCTGCTGGTGGCAGCACCCCGCCCGGCCCCTTCGCCGCCGCCAGGGCCGTTCGCATCGGGCTGCCAGGCCGCCGAGCTGAGCGAGAACGACCCCATCCACGGCGATCACACGCCCACCCCGGAGCACGCCCGTTTCTGCCGCCGCCGCCTGGCGCTCACCCTGCTGATCTGGGCCCTGGCCCTGCTGCTTCCGCTGGCAGCCCTGGGGCTGGTGGGGGGCTGGGACGGCACCCTCGCCCTGATGGCCCGGTTCTTCACGCGGGTGGCGCTGCTCAGCTTCGGCGGCGCCTACGCCGTGCTGCCCTACGTGGCCCAGGGGGCCGTGGATCAGTTCGGCTGGCTTTCGGCCGCCCAGATGGTGGATGGTCTGGCCCTGGGGGAAACCACGCCGGGGCCGCTGATCATGGTGGTGGCCTTCGTGGGCTTCATGGGCGGCTGGAACCGGGGGCTGGGCGATGGCGCCGGCAGCTGGACGGCGGCCCTGGCGGCCACCGTGGTGACCGTGTGGTTCACCTTTCTGCCGTCCTTCGGGTTCATCCTGGCCGGGGCACCGCTGGTGGAGGCCAGCCGCGGCGATCTCCGGCTGGGGGCGCCGCTGACCGCGATCACGGCGGCGGTGGTGGGGGTGATCGCCAGCCTGGCGGTGGCCTTCGCCGGCCCCGTGCTCTGGCCTGACGGCACGTTTGATGGCGTGGCCGCGCTGCTGGCGGCGCTGGCGCTGGTGCTGCAGCTGCGGCTGGGCTGGAGTGTGCTGCAGCTGATCGGCGGGGCCGCGGCCGTGGGGCTGGCGTGGGCGGTCGTGTAACTGGGTGAGCCGGTATCCGTGCTCAAACGCCCCCGGGAGCTCGCCCCCGACGAGGCCATCAAGCTCCGCTGCCATGGCTCCATCGTGGTGGGCTCTGCTGCGATGCTGCCGTGACCGTCTTTTCGCTGCTGGTGATCGTCCATGCCCTGGCGGCTACGGTCTGGACCGGCGGCCATCTGGTGCTGGATCTGGGAGTGCTCCCCGGGGCACTGCGGGAGAAAAGCGCCGCTCCGGTCCGCGCCTTCGAGGAGACATTCGAGCCGCTGGGGCTCACCGCCCTCGCCATCCAGGTGGTCACGGGCCTAGGGATGGCCGGGATCTATCTGCCCCGCTTTCAGGGGCTGCTCAGCCCGGCCAACCCGATCGGGATGCTGGTGGGCGTCAAGCTGATGCTGCTGGGCGGCACTGCCGCCCTGGCCGTGCATGCCCGGCTGCGACTGATTCCCACCCTCACCGACGACAGTCTTGGTGGTCTGGCCTGGCACATCCGCGGCATCACCGCCCTGGCGATTGCCTTTGTGGTGGTGGGTGCCCTGATCAGGCTGGGCGGGTTGGGCTGAGGCTGGCGGCAGGATCCCCAGCACCCGCAGGCTGGCCCACCCGAGCTGCTCGCGCTTGGGGGCATCGGCGGCGCCGGCCATGGCGATGTTGAGGGCAAAGGGCGTGATCTGCGCATCCCGCTGCACCCAGCCCACCCACCAGCCCACCCCGGCCCTTGGGGCGTTCTGCCAGCCGGTCTTGGCATGCAGGCTCCAGCCCGGGCCCGAATCCACCACTGTGATCTCCGCGACCTGCTGCTGGGCGCTGCGGGGGAAAGGCAGCGACTGGTGGGCCAGCGGCGTGAGAAAGCGGGTCTGCTCCACTGCGCTGATCGCCAGGGGGCCCTGCAGCCAGAAGGTGGTCACGTCATCACCGATCTGTGCGTTGCCATAGCCCAACTGCTGAATCGCCGTCCCCATGGGCACCAATCCGATGCGCCGTGCCAGCTCCTGATACAGCGGCACGTTCGACACCCGGATCGCCCCCCGCAGCCCCATCGGCTCCAGCCACTCGCGCATGAACGGGTTGGCGCCGCCCGTGTAGGGGATCACCTCATCCACGCTGCTCACAGCGCCGAGGGACAGCCCGATCAGGGTGTTGGGGATCTTGAAGGTGGAGGCCGGCGAGACGCGCTGCTCCGCGCGGGAGCGGTTGTGGCCGCGCAGCTCACCGCTTCCCTCGTCCAGCAGCACGAACGTGCCCTCCACACCGGCATCGCGGAACAGCGCAGCCACGGCTGGCTCCTCTCGCCAGGGTGTGGCGGTGGCGGCTGTGGGCAGGGTCAGCAGAACCAGCGCCAGCAGGGTCAGTGGCTTGCCCATGGACTCCAGGCGTCGGGGGATTCAGCACAGCCTGCTCCAGGGATCAGGGCAACCCCACCTTCTCGATGGCACCGCGTGTGGGGTTCCTGGCCTTCAGATGCAAGTCGTCTCTGGCTCTCACCCCTCAGGCTGCTTCTTCTCACCCCAGGCATGAAGCTCCTCCAGCACGGGCACCAACTCACGCCCCAACGCTGTGAGGGCGTACTCGACACGGGGCGGCACCTCCGGATACACCGTGCGCTCCACCACACCATCAGTCTCCAGTTCCCGCAGCTGGGCGGTGAGAACCTTCTGACTCACCCCTTGCTGAACCTCGGCCAAGGCCCGCTGCAGGTCAGAGAAGCGGCGCACGCCGTCGAGCAGTTC
>REEV01000104.1 GCA_007694915.1 Cyanobium sp. PLM2.Bin73
GGGTCATGGCCCGCTGGCCCTTGAAGGTGCCGTCGGGATAGCCGGCCACGCAGCCATAGCGCTCGATCAGGTTGGAGAGGGCCTGGTAGGCCCAGTCCGTCGGTTGGACGTCGGGGAACTGGGAGATGCTGGTGACCTGCTCGCCACTGGCGTACTGGTTGACGCCATCGAGATTGATCTCTGCAGCGGTCGCGGCGATGGGGGCCAGCAGACCGAGCGCTGCAGGAGCAACCAGCAGGTGCTGGAAAGGTTTCATCGGGTCCTCACACCGATAGGGAAATGCCCAACGGGCATCGCGCCGCAACGTAACGAGCCTTTCCGGCCCTGGGGAGTGGCCAGACCACCGGCCGCTGTAGCCCAGAACACATCCGCTTCAGGGGGTGACCTGCATGCGGCCCAGAGGGTTCAGCCGAGACGGGTGGCCAGTTGGATCAGCGCCGCTCGCAGCCGCCCCGCCACCCCCGATCGCTCCTGCCCCTCGGCCAGTCGCTGCAGGGGTCGGCGCTGGCGCTTCGGCGTCGCCAGCAGGCTTGCCGCCAGGTCGCGCCACAGCCGCCAGCACTGCAGATGGTGCTGCTCCATCAGCCAGTCGAGCTTGGGCACGGTGCGCTCGATGCCATCGCGCAGTTGCTCGTCGATGGCCTTGCGCAGCACCTCCAGATCATCGAGTTCAGCGAGCAGATCCCGGCCCTGCCGCAGCTGCTGGCGCCAGCGGCGCAGAGCCGCTGTGCCAGGCAGCGGCAGGTTGTCGAGCCGGTCACCATGGCTGTCGATGCAGGCCCCCAGCTCCCGCAGGCTGGCCGGTCCCTCCCTGCGCTCAGCCACCCACCAGCCACGCTGCAGCAGCAACGGCGCAGGGTCAGCCTGCCACTCCAGCAGCCAGGCCCGCAGGGGCTCCTGGCCCAGGGCCGCGTAGCAGGGCTCCCGCAGCCAGCCCTGCAGCAGGGCGAGTTGCTCGAGATGGCCGGGGCTGCGCAGGGCCTCCCCGAGATGGTCGTGGGCCAGCTGCCGCTCACGCTTCAGCTGCCGCAGCACCGGCTTGAGCCGGCGCACCTCCCGCTCGGGCGTCTGGGGCAGGAAGACGGCATCGAGTCGCTCGCGCAGGCGGTCGAGATCGCTGGCGATCGCCAGCCGGCGCTGGCTCTTGGCCAGCCGTTTGACGCTCAGGCCCTCGGGCAGTTCCAGGGCCGGTTCGAACTGCAGCAGGGTGGTGTGCAGCCGCCGCAGGTGGTCGTCCATCTGACGCAGCGGCTCGGGCTCGCGGTTCGCCAGCACGGGACCCTGCAGCTCCACCAGCTGCCGGCAGTGCTGGGCGATCAGGCCGTGGGCGTGGTCGCCGTTGAGGATCGCCGTGGCTGCTGCCATCGACCCACTCTCCCGGTCGTCGCCCACCTGGACGGTTAAGGGAAGGTTGTCTCAGCGCGGGGCTGTCCAGTCCTGAAACCAGCCCCGCCGTTGCAGCAGCCACACCTGCAGGGCCGCCACCAGCACCATCATCAGCAGGGCGTAGGCGTAGCCATAGCGCCAGTGCAGCTCGGGCATGTGGTCGAAATTCATGCCGTAGATGCCGCCGATCACGGTGAGGGGAGCAAAGATGCTGGTGATGATCGTGAGCGTTTTCATCACCTGGTTCATGCGGTTGCTCACGGTGGCGGCATAGGCCTGGGAAATGCCATCGCACTGGTGGCGCAGCAGCTCGCAGTTCTCGAACAGCAACTCCACCTGCTCGGCCATGTCGCTGAAGCCGGCGAGGGCGTCCGGGCCCAGGAGCTGCTGGCGCTGGCGCAGCAGTCTGCGGATCTGGTGGCGCAGCGGCCAGATCTGGTGGCGGATCCGGCGCACGTTGCTGCGGTGCTGGAAGGCCAGGGTCAACAGCCTGGGTTTGGCCCGTCGCAGGGCTGCCTCCTCCAGCTCATCGAGACGGTTGGCCATTTGCTCGAGGATCGGAAACAGGCCATCGAGCACGTCATCGATCAGGTAGTGGAGGATGTCGTCGAGATCCCGCTGGTCCACCGCGCTGCCGTTGGAGCGCAACCAGCCGGTGATCTCGGCGAACGACTCCCCCTGGCTGGCCTCCTCGAAGCTCACCAGCAGGTTGGGCATCAGCAGCAGACCCACCTGGGAACTGATCAGGTGGGCCGGATCGCGGGCCGTGCCCAGTCGGTGCAGCACCACCAGCAGGGCGTGATCGAGACTGTCCACCCGTGGGCGCTGCGGCACCTCCAGCAGTGGCGGAAGCAGCAGGGGCGGAATCCCCAGCCCCTCGAGCTGGGCCATGATCCGATCAGGGTGGGCCAAGCCCTCCACCCGCAGCCAGACCGGGACTCCCAGCCCCTTGAGCTGGTGCAGGTCGTGGGCGGTGTGCACGGCGCGCAGCTCGGCCCCGCTGGGACCGAACACCATGGCGCTCAGTTGGCTGGGCTGGCGGCCGCCATGCACGTAGAGCTCTGTTGGCAGGTTGGCCGGCCGTTCCTCCAGCCGCCGGGAGGTCAGGGCACCAGGGGTTGGACGCAGCACGGTGCCTCGGGGACGATCCAGCGGTCGAGCACCTGGGCGCCGCCCACCAGGGAGGCCTGCAGCAGCAGGCAGACCATCACGTCGGACACCAGGCTCGAGGAGATCATGCCGCTTGCTTGCGCCGACGGCATCCTCGGAGCAGTCGGGCGGGCCGTCGGTGTTGCAGGCCACACGGGCCGTCAGGAGGGAGCGGCGCTGTTGGCGAAGCCACGCTTAGCCTGAGGGGATGTGCGGTGCAGGGCACCACCTGCAGGATCTCTCCCTTGAGTTCTTCCCCTTCAAGGCCCTCCTCCGACGACGGTCGCCCCGACGACAGCCTGTCCAGCGACGCACCCAGCGTGCGCTCGCCCCTGGAGAGTCATTCCTCCTACCGGGCCGAGAACTGGTCGCCCCAGCGGGTGATGTTCCACCAGAACCTGGAGACCTTCGCCGACCGGGTGGGGCTGCTGGTGGGCCTGCAGAGCAACGGCAAGCTCAGCCAGGAGGAGGCCTACGACGAGATCCGGCGCATGTGGAAGCAGCTCAAGGGCAGCAAGGGCTCGCTGCTCAAGGACTGACCTGACCGACCGAGCCGGTCCCCGCACGCGGCCTCAGTCCTGCTGCGCCAGGTGGTTGCTGATGCGCTGCAGGTGCTCGCTCACCCGGCGCAGCCAGCGCATGGCCTCCAGGCGCGCGGTGCCGCCGTCCACGTCCAGTTCCCCGGCCGCCACCCGCGCCAGCACCGCGTCTCGGTAGTCATCCTCGAGCTGCTCGAAGCGGCGAGCGCAGCGTCTGGCGGCGGCGGCGGCCTCACGCCACTGACGCTCCAGGGTGAGGGGGATCAGGCGCTCCACCAACCGCTGCAGGGCCTGGCGCTCGCCGGCCAGGGAGGCGCTGCTCACCACGGTGCGCAGCCGTTCCGGTTCCTCCTCGCAGCGTTCATGGAGGCGCTGCAGGTGATCGAGGCCGTGGAGCAGGTGCACCAGGTGCCGGCCCAGGGGCTCGCTGAGGCCAGCGAGGTGGATCTGATCGAGATAGAGCTCGAGGCGATCCAGGTCGGCCTGCAGCACCTCCAGCTTCTGGGCCTGCCGGCGGCTGGGTTCCTCTGCCAGCGCCCTGCGCAGCAGCTCGAGCAGGGTCACGAACGTCTGGTTGACCGCCGTCTCGGCCTGGCTGATGGCCATGTCCGCTTCCTCGGGAGGCGTGTCGGCCAGGGCATCCACCGTGCGCTCCCCGTCGGCGGGCAGCAGCCGCCTCACCAGGGCGGCGAAGGGCAGCGTGAACGGCAGCACCAGCAGCACGCCGGCGATGTTGAAGCCGGTGTGGAAGAGCGTGAGGGCAAACTCGGGGTCCTGGCGGCCCAGGGCCGGCCACCACCGCTCCAGGGCCCCCAGGTAGAGGGGCAGCACCGTGAAGGCCAGGCCGGCGGTGAACAGGTTGAACACCACATGGCCGGCGGCGGTGCGCCGGGCGCTGAGGCTGCCCCCCACCGCCGCCAGGATCGCGGTGATCGTGGTGCCCACATCCATGCCGATCACCAGGGCCAGTCCCTGGGGCAGGGCGATGGCGCCGGCGGCCAGGGCCGCCAGGGTGGTGGCCACCCCCGCTCCCGACGACTGGGTGATCACCGTGGTGAGCAGCCCGAGCAGCAGCAGCTGCAGCCGGCCGATCACGGTGCCGGCATCGAAACGGCCCGGATCGAGCAGCAGGCCCTGACCCGCCATGGCCTGTTGCAGGGCGGCGATGCCGGTGAACAGCAGGGCAAACCCCGCGAGCGCGATCCCCAGCTGGGCCTGCCGCCCGCGGCCCAGCAGGCGCAGGGCGGCCCCCACCAGCAGCAGGGGCAGCATCAGTTGGCTGAGGTTGAGCTTGATGCCCAGCAGCGCCACCAGCCAGCCCAGGCCGGTGCTGCCGATGTTGGCCCCGAAGATGATCCCCAGGGAAGCCTGGAAACTGAGCAGACCGGCGCTCACGAAGCCCACCGTGGCCACCGTGGTGGCCGACGACGACTGCAGCAGGGCCGTGGCCAGGGCTCCGCTGAAGGCGCCGCTCCAGGGGGAGCGGGTGAAGCGCAGCAGCCCCTGGCGCAACCGGCTGCCGGCGAGGCTGCGCAGCCCCTCGGTCATCAGCGCCATGCCGAGCAGAAACAGGCCCAGGCCGCCGGCGGCGTTGAGCAGCACCCCACCGGCTGAGGTCATCGGGCGTGCTCGCGCAGGCCCTGCCAGCCTGCCTGGTCAGTGGCGCCAGCTCAGGGTTGGCCGCTGCTCTGGCAGCTTCTCCGGAAGCTCTGGCAGCACACCAGCCGGTCGCGGTGGCTGGGGTGCTCCGGCTGGCCGCTGAGGCTGCCGGCGGCGATCTGGCGCAGGGCGCGCACAGTGGCGGTGATGTTCGGCCCCTTGTTGAGCATCAGGGCATCGGCCCGCGCGCCCAGCGCTGCGTCGCTGATCTCCGCCCGGGTGGGGGTGCCGTGGCGGGCCATCTCCTCCAACACCTGGGTGGCCCAGATGCAGGGCACATGGGCGGCGGCGCAGAGGCGCAGGATCTCCTCCTGGATGGCGGCCAGGGCTTCCCAGCCGCATTCCACGGCCAGATCACCCCGGGCGATCATCACCCCCAGGGGCTGGGGCTGGCGCATGGCGGTGAGCAGCAGGCGGGGCAGGTTGGCGAAGGCCTGGTGGGTCTCGATCTTCAGCACCACCCCCATCCGACTGGCCCCCAGCTGGGACAGTTCGCCCTGCAGGGCCTCCACGTCGCTGTCCTGGCTCACAAACGAGTAATTGACGATGTCGGCGTGGGCGGCGGCGAAGGCCAGGTCCTGCCGGTCCTTGGCGGTGAGGGCGGGCAGCTGCAGGTCGCTGTCGGGAAAATTGATGCCCTTGTCGGCCCGCAGGCGGATGCCGCGGGGCTTGGCGTCGGTGATCTCGATGGTCACCGCCTCCACGCTCACCGAGCGGATCACGCCGCCGAGCTTGCCGTCGTCGAACAGCACCCGTTCCCCCGGCTGAAGCATGGCGAACACCTCTGGCAGGGTGCAGCTGATGCTGTGGCGGCCCCGGCCAGCCGCTGCGCTTGCCACAGAGGTGGTGAGCTCCAGGGTGTCGCCCACCTGCAGCAGCAGCTCGCCCGGGCAGGGGGGCAGGGGAGCCACCTCCAGCTCGCCGCCGCCGCCGCCCTCCCGGCGGAAGCGCAGCCCGCCTGTGAACCGGCAGTGCTGCCGGCAGCCCAGCAGCAGCCCCTCGGCGCGGCGCTCCACCACCGTGAGTTCCCGCACGCGGCCGGAGGCATCGCGGCCACTGAAGCGATCGCCGGCGGCCAGGGGCTTCTCCAGTCCTGCCTCAGGCAGGGACAGCACCGGCAGCGGGGTGATGCCCGCGTCAGGCTTGACCGGCTCCCGGCCCGGGGGCACCGCCAGGATCAGGGCCGGCTGCAGCAGGCGGCCGTAGCGATCGCGGCGGGGCCGGGCATCCACCACCCCGGGTTCCTCGGGCAACGGGCCGGTGCGCAGCTTGGGACCACCCAGATCCATGCTGACCCGGCAGGGGCGGCCAGCGCTGCCGGCGGCCCTGCGCACGCCGGCCACCAGTGCCTGCCACACCTCGGGGCTGTCGTGGGCGCAGTTGATTCGGGCAATGCCCATGCCGGCCTCCACCAGCTCCTGGATCAGGCCGGAGTGGTGGGCGGCCTCGGCCGGCAGGGTGACCATGATGGCGTTGCACTGGCCCGTGGATGCCTCGCCGAACAGCTGCTCGCAGTGTCGCTGCAGGAGCTCCACAGCCAGGCCATGGCTGGGCGAGGCGGCTGCCACGCACGACTGATCGCCAGCTGCCAGGCCGCCGCTCGCCAGGCGGGAGAGCACCGCGTTCAGGCTGGCCAGCAGGTGACCATCGCAGCCCTCCAGGGAGCTCAGGCCCCATTCCCGCAGCTGGCGCTGCAGGCCGGGATGGTTGTGGCGGTGGAAGGCGATGAAGTGCAGCAGGTTGCGCGCGCTCTCGCGGTAGTGCGGCTGCACCGGCGTCAGCCAGTCGGCGCAGTCGTGCTCAAAAGCGAGCAGATAGTTCCGCAGGGCTTCCAGCTGGTGGATCAGTTCGGTTTCGGAGAGGGGAGGCGCTGCGCTGGGGATGGTGTTCACGGTGGAGGGATCGGTCATCGGCTGCGGCAATCGCGCAGGTGCTGGCGCAGGCGGCGGATGGCTCGTTTCTCGGCCAGGCGCACCGCTGTCGGCGCCACCCCCAGCTCCTCTCCCACCTGCTCCGGTCTGCGCAACTGGCCGCAGAGGTAGCGGCCATGGAGCACCGCCCGTTCGAGATCGGTGAGGCCGCCAAGGCGGGCCTGCAATTGCTTCAGCTCGATGCCATGGTCCAGGCGTTCATAGGCATCAACGGCGTCGGCGGCCACCAGGTCCAGCAGACAGGCGCCATCGAGATGGCTGGCGGCGTCGAGGGATTGCACCTTGCGGCTGAGCTCCAGGCTGCGCGCCACGGCCTCCAGATTGAGCCCAGCCTCCAGGGCGATCAGGCTGAGGGATGGATTCTCCACCCCGCCGCGGCCCAGCCGCTCAGCCGCAGCTCGAACTTTTCGCAGCAAGGCGTTGGTGTGGCCAGGGATTCGGATGGTGCGGTCCTGGTTGGCGATGGCGCGAACGATGGTCTGGCGAATCCACCAGCCGGCATAGGTGGAGAAGCGGTAACCCAAGGTGGGGTCGTACTTCTCCACGGCCCTCAACAGCCCCAGGTTGCCCTCCTGGATGAGGTCCTGAAGGCTGAGGTGGTCGGCGCGGTAGGCCTTGGCCAGCGACACCACCAGACGCAGGTTGCAGTTCACCATGGCCTGCTGTGCCCGTTCCGCGGCCCTCAGCTGGCGCTGGTGCTGGCACGTGCGTTGTTGTGGCGGAATCCGGCGCAGGGCAGGGAGTGCCTGAACCTGCTTGGCCAGCAGGATCTCCCGCTGCGCACTCAGGAGTGGGTAGCGGGAAATGGCCTGCAGATAGGTGGCCAGGGACTCCGACACGACCGGCTCGCTTCGGCTCCATCCTTGGCAGGACCTGCCTGCCACGACGGTGTTCCAGAGCACGTGGTGCCGGTGGTCTCAGGCCGCCAGGGGTTGGGCGGCAGGCCAATCAGCCGGTGTGCGTTCGGCGCCGGCGATGGCGGCTGGGGTTTCGCGGCGGAAGCTGGTGAGGCGGTGGC
>REEV01000119.1 GCA_007694915.1 Cyanobium sp. PLM2.Bin73
CCGCCTCAGGAGCGCACCGTCGCTCCGCTGTGAGGAGCGCCCTGACGCTCCGGCCCCTGCTCCAACAGTCTCAGACGACATCCGGTTTCCAGACCCGCCCATCGCGAGCGGGCCATCCCCGATGCACCGCCTCAGGTGCCCCCGGGCCAACGGAAACCCATCTGGATCCCAAGGCCCCAGGTGCCTGCGTCAGGAGCTTCGCCCTCACACTGCGAATCCAGCCCGGGGTCCCCGCCCCGGGCTTTCGCAATGGCGGCAGCGCCGCGGTCCCGAGGCCATGGGGCGGCCGCACTCGGGGCAGGGCACCCGGTAGGCGATGTGCCGGCGCCGGTGCTCCAGACCCAGCAGGTCCACCTCCTGCACCTCCCACTCGATGAAGGTGTTGCCGGCGTGGTCGGTGCCGCCGCGGATGCCATCCACCTGGCGCCAGGTGCCGAACAGGGGCTCCTGGGGATGCTCCTGCTCACGGCGCAGGGCGTGCTCCACCAGCTCCCAGGGACAGCCGCCGACGCTGGCCGCGGTGGGGTGAAGCATGGGTCGCCCGGGACGCCGGTTCAACGCTAGCGGCGCCGGCTCAGGCGGCCAGGGCCGGGAAGCTCTCGCGCAGGCCGCTCACCAGCATCTGGGTGGCCACCGAGGCGATCAGCACCCCCATCAGGCGCGAGATCAGCCGCACCCGCAGCTCCCCCAGGCTGCGCTGCAGGCGGATGGCGCTGGCCAGCACCAGAAACACCACCAGGGCGAGCACGGCGATCACGCCACTGAGCACCAGGCGGCCCAGCGGTTCAGCCGGCGCCTCCGCCACCACCAGGGAAATGGTGCCGGGCCCGGCCAGCATCGGCAGACCGATGGGCACCACCGCCAGCAGCTGACTGTCCTCGGGATCGGCGTGCAGGTGCGGGGGGCTGCCCAGGGCGATGCCGTCGATCAGGCGCAGCCCGTAGGGCAGCAGGATCAGACCACCGGCGATGCGGAAGGCCGGCAGGCTGATGCCGAAGAGGTCGAGCAGCGCCTGGCCCCACCAGCAGGAGAGCAGCAGGGTGACCAGAAAGGTGGTGGCCGCCAGGCGGCCGATGCGCCGCACCCGCGCGGGGTTGGCGTTGGCGGCCTCGATCACCACCGGCAGCACGCCGATCGGGTCGGTGAGCGCCACCAGGCCCACGGCGGTGTTGATCAGAGACATCGGAAACGGTTGACAACGCCACTGCCATCACAGCCCGGCCTGGCCAGGCTGGCCGCAACCGGACGCGGGGGATGGCGGGCAATGGATGCAGACACGGGCGCTGGCGTTGTGGCACCCCCCGCGGCCCTGCTGCTCGACCTCAACGGCGTGCTCTTCGACGAGCAGGGCGTGGTAGCCGGGGCTGTGGACTGCGTGGCCGAGGCGCGGCGGCGCGGGCTGGCGATCCGCTACGTGACCAACACCGCCACCCGCCACCACGACCAGCTGAGCCAGGAACTCGAGGCGATGGGGTTTGCGGTGCGGCCCGGCGAGCTGTTCACCGCGCCCCTGGCGGCCCTCGCCTGGCTGGAGCGCGAGGGGCGGCGGCCCCTCTGCCTGGTGCACGAGGCGATCGCCCCCCTCTACGCCGGCCTGGGCGCCGGCGCAGCGGGCGAGGGCCCCGACTGCGTGCTGCTCGGTGATGCCCGCGACCAGCTCTCCTACGCCAACCTCAACCGAGCCCTGGAACTGTTGCTGGCGGGCGCGCCGCTGATCGGCATCGGCATGAACCGCCGCTTCCGCGAGGGGGGCCGCTGGCTGCTCGACGCCGGCGCCTTCATCCGCGCGCTGGAGTACGGCGCCGACTGCACCGCCACGGTGATGGGCAAGCCCTCCCCAGCCTTCTACCGGGAGCTGGTGGACTCCCTCGGGCTGCAGCCGGCGCAGTGCCTGATGGTGGGCGACGACGTGGAGGCCGACGTGGCCGCAGCGACGGCCTGCGGCCTGCAGGCGGCGCTCACCCAGACCGGCAAATACCTCCCCGGCGACCGCGAGCGGCTGCCGCCCGGCGCCGGGCTGCTGGCCAGCCTGGCGGAGCTGGGGGAGCTGCTGGGCTGGTGAGGGCAAGGGTCAGCCGGCGCCCTCGGCGGGCTCCGGGCAGATCAGATCGGCGGCCCGGCGGGCATCGCTGAGCACCTGCAGCAGCACCCGGGGCGTTTCGCGCAGCAGGGCGATCCAGCCCCCCAAATAGGCGGCGTGGTTGGCCATGGCGCTGCCGATCTCCAGCCGGTCGCCCAGCAGCACCGCGCCCAGCTCGGCCACCAGTTCCTCCCGGGCATAGGCCCGGCCGCCATCGCCACCGCTGCCCATGCCGCCGGAGAGGTCGCGCGCCAGCCGCGAGGGATGGCCGGTGGAGTGGATCGCCTCATGGGCCCAGGTGGCGTAGAGGGCCGCCGGGCAGTGAAACGCGGCGCGCTCCGGCAGCAGGATGCGGTCGGGGCCGGGCAGGTAGCAGGCCCGGTCGCCGCCGAAGCCCACCGGCACGGACCAGGCGCCCAGCACCGTTTCGGCGGCCGCCAGCCGCTCGGGTTCGGGCCGGCTGTGGGCCCGCTCCACCAGCCGCCGGGCCTGCAGCAGGGCGGGCAGGGCCTCCCCCTGCAAAACCGCGGCGTTGAACAGCGCCAGGGGCCGGTAGCTCACCCAGCGGCGCCCGTCCCCGGGGGCGGTGTCGGCGCCGGAGACAGTGGACTCCGCCTCGTCGTCGGACGCCGGCCGGCTCCCGCCGCGCTGATGGAGCTGGGGCCGCAGCACATGCACGGCCCTGCTGCCCCGGCGGGGCACGAGGCCATGGGCCCGGGCCTCCACGTAGCCGCACCAGTAGGGCAGGGCCGATCCGCAGCGGAGCTGGCCGAGGCTGAGCAGCACCGGATTGACGCCGCTGTAGCGGCGGCCGGAGAACAGATTCACGTGGTGGCCCGCCCCCAGGCCATCCCAGTCGCGGCGCCAGGGGGTGGTGCCGGCCTCGAGCTGGGCGATCAGGGCGGCCACCAGCTTCTCCTCGGGGCTGGCGTGTCGGGCGACGGGGGCCATCGGGGCTGAACAGGCTCACAACCACCAGTGCCCCGGGCGTCCCATCGCCGGGGGCGCCAGGCTGGCGGCCAGCGTTTCCTCCTCCAGGCAAGCGATGGCAGAGCAGGCCACTCCCACCACCACGGCCAGGCCCCCGGCACCGGCCGCCCTGCTGGAGGCCCTGGCGGCGAGCCCGGCGATGGCAGCTGGCCAGCGACGGCTGGCGCTGGTGTGGGGCCAGCTGGGGGACTTCGACAGCCTCGAATACGCCCAGGCCCTGGTGCCGCGGCTGGCGGATCTGGAGGCCGCCGGCATCGCCGTGCAGGCCTTCGCCATCGGCAACGAAGCCGGCCGGGACCGCTTCTGCGCCTTCACCGGCTTCCCGGCCGAGCGGCTGCAGGTGCGCGCCGACGCCCGGCTGCACCGGGCCCTGGATCTCTACCCCGGGCTGCAGCTGCCCATCGGGCCCTGGGGAAACCTGCTGCTGATGTGCGCCGGCATCGGCTCAGCGGGCACCCTCCAGGAGGTGCTGCGCGGCTACACCGGCGACCGCCGCGCCCCCCAGCGGATCGCCGATGACGCGGTGATCGAGGCGCCCCCGCTGCCGCCGATCCGCGGCGCCTTGTTCGCCCGGGCCGGTGGCAGGGGCTTCCAGCGGCCGTTCGAGCTGGCCACGATCCGCCTGCGCAACATGGGCGAGGTGCTGGGCCAGTGGAGCACCTACGTGCCCTGCGCCGACCACCTCACCCAGCGGGGCGGCACCTTCCTGCTGGCCGGGGACGACACCCTGCTCCACCAGCATCGCGATCCCGGCATCTTGGCCTTCTCGGAAACGATGGCCCAACCGCTGAGCTTCCTCGAGCCCCACCTGGCTGGCTGTGCGTCTGGCTGCTGAAAGCCGCCGCCGGGCGTAGAGTTGCGTATCTACGGCTGGCCGTGGACGGCCGACGCGGTTCTTTGACTCAGTCCACGCCCCAAGATCGATCGACTGACAAGGGTCGACACTTCCAGCAGGCGATCCGCCGCTGGGGCAACAGCCTGGCGGTCAGGCTCCCGACCGATTGCCTGCGTCAGGCCGGCCTGAGGGAAGGCGATCGGATCGAGATCATCGTTGGCGAAGGCGGCCGGCTGAGCCTGCAGCCCGTGCACCAGCTGGATCGCTCCGCCCTGGCCGCTGATCTGCGCCAGCTGCAGACCTCCATGCCTCCCACACCCTCGGTGATCGACGACTGCCGCAGCAGCGAGCGCTGGTGAGACGGACCCGTCGATGATCTATCTCGACACCAGCGTGGTGGTCGCGCTGCTGACCCCAGAAGCACGCAGTCCCAAGGCCCTCGACTGGTTTGAGCACTGCCGCGCCCCCATGATCAGCAGCGACTGGCTGATCACCGAAACCCACAGCGCCTTGGGCATCAAGCAACGCCACCATGGCCTCAGTCCAGAGGGCCGCCAGGCCGCCGGCGAGCAGTTCGAGCGACTGCTCCAGGCCGGCGTTGAATTGCGCTCGCTCGACCGCAGCCGCTTTCGGCAGGCGGCCGAGCTGCTGCAGGATCCCGCACTCGGCCTGCGGGCCGGTGATGCCCTGCATCTGGCGATCGCACTCCACAGCCGTTGCACCCAGCTGGCCAGCTTCGATGACCGGATGCAACAAGCCGCCGCCGTCCTTGGCCTGCGACCGGCACTCGACTGATGAGCTCAGCACCCAAGGGACGTGAGAGGGTATCGGCGAACGTTCGCCTGGACGCCCCAGGCACTCCCGTGCACGAACAGCCCTCCACTGGAACTGCACAAGGCAGTGCGCGATGCCGGGTTCGAACCAGCGACATCCTGCTTGTAAGGCGGGCAGTCTGAGCCGAGAGCCCGTGCAGCAACTGGGGCCGCGGCCTCCTCGCCCGCCCTCCGGGTGAAATACGGGTGAACTTCCGGGGCAAGGGTGGGCAATCGGGGCCATAGTGGGGCCATCGCTGGGGCTCCTGGTGGATCACGTCGCGCAATGGTTGTTGGAGGATGGAGCGCGATGGGAAGAGCCCTTCACCACCGAGGGTGAACACGCTGACCCAGACTCCCTGTTTGGCCCCGGGCTGGACGCAATTGGGCTTGCTGCCCTGGTGAACCTCGGACCCCGAACGGTTCGGCTCTACGCGGCAGAAACTGTCAAGCGCAACAAAGCAAGGATTCCGCTCCCCCTGCTGCTGCGTAAAAAGGGCGATCCGTTGCCCGATCCTGCGGGCAACTGCTTCGCGATCGTCGCAGGCGAAGGGGCAACAGGCCGCGGCAGGCCAGCCACGACGCGCGGGGAGAAGTGCTGGCAGTTCCAGCGAGTCGCCGCAGCTCCTCGCTACGTGCGCCTGCCCAGTTGTGCGGTGGAGTTGTCGGGCTGTGGGCCTGACGAGGAGGGCATCCCAATCTCAGGAGGTGGGCTTTTGCAGTCCAAACATGCAGTCGTCACCGTGACCGACCCCAGGCCAGGCCGGTGGGCGTCGGCAGTGCCCAGTGGTGCTGCTTCGCACCTCGGCGGAGTCACCTACTACCGCGATCACTCTGGGAACCTCAGGACTGCAGATGTGCTGGCACAGGCCCGGTTCTTGGGCATGTCAACCGATTCCATCCAGCGGGCCGAGCAGGAAATGCTCCGCAACATCCGCCAGCAGCAGCGGCCGTAAGTGCAAGGATCGGCCCACCAGGACGGCCGCCGGACCTAGCCCCCGGTCTCTTCCAGCTGGGCCAGGTGCTCCTCCAGTGCGGCCAGCTCGCGGTGGATCGCCGCACGCTCGCGGTGGATCGCTGCAGCTGCAGGATCAGCCGGCCGTGGCGGCAGCAGATCACCACGTTGCCCGGCGTCCCAGGCAGCCCGGATGATTGCAGCGGGATCAGGCATTGGTGCCCTCCGCCAGCTTCGAGAGCTTGTATTCCACGCCGTTGGACAGCTCCACCAGACAGCTGTGGATTTCGCGCTCCAACCGGATGGCCAGCTCGCCGCTCGTCTTTGCAGCGAACAGCTCCGCGCTGATCCGATTCGGCAGATTCAGCAGGAAGTCACGGGAGCGCCGCGCTTCCTCGAAGAAAACCCGCTTCACGTCCTCGCCCAGCACCAGCGTTCCCTCCAGCTGCTCCAGCTGCCGCTGTGCCAGCAGCGCCAGGAAGTGCTCCCGCTTGGCCTTGCTCACCCCATAGGGCGGGATCTTGCCGGCGGCAGCGTCGGCCTCCGCCTCCTGCTGTGCCATCGCCTCGGCCTGCTGGGCGTTGCTGATCTGCACCTCAGTCACTGCCGCATAGGCGGCCTCCAGGCCCTGGCTCTCGAACATCAGCCGATTGCCCACCCTCACGGCATTGCCTGAGGCCTCCAGGTGGGGCGCCTTCCGGCCCAGTGCCCTCCTGCTCACTCTCAGCCGCTCGGCGGCCCTGGTGGCGTTCAGTAGTGCCATCTCGCCATGATGGGGCTGGCCTCAACGTAACGGGCAAACGGGCAGCACACCAGCGCCCACTGCCCAGGGGGTATGGGGGTTCTGTATCTGCTGCAGCTTGATTGGGCCTGAAGCGCGACACATCTTGCGGCCTGGAGCATGAGGAAAATCGGGCGTCAGGGCCTCGCGGCGCCATCACTACCGGAAGGACCCCGATTATCCCCAAGCCTGCCCATCCCTGCCTGGATAGTGATAGCAGACTGGCGGGGGTTGCGACGGGTGGCGACAATCGCCGCGGCCCTGTTGCTGCTGTGGTTGCGCTGCGCGGCAGCTGGAGCAGAGCGGCCTGGTGGTGGCAGGTGCCGCCGGCCGCGGCGGGCTGGTGGAGCAGAGCTGGGCAGCGGCCAGGGCCAGGGGCGGAGCCACGGGTGGCGGTGGCCGCTGCGGGGCGTGGCAGCACGCAGCAGCAGTGGCTGGAGCAGAGCGGCGAGGCGTGCTGGTGCTGGGCAGGGCCGGCCGCTGGAGGGGCGCAGCAGGGCCAGGGCTGGGGCTGTGGGCTCCCCGCAGGCCGGGGCCACCCGCAGCAGCGGCAGGGGCACCGGGGGTGGTGGTCTGCCGCCCCCGGTGAAGCTGCGCCCCCGATCGGGCATGGCTCCCGGCTGATCGAGGGGCACCCCGTCAGTGCTGCCCCCGGGGGAACGCGGGTCCTACCCCGGGGGTTGAGCGGTGCGGGTCCGTGAAGGCCCTGGAGTTGGCCAGGCATTGCCCTCCGGGAAGATTGCACCCTGTCGCCGCGGCCGTTCTCCGTGCAACTGTTGCAAGTGCAAGCAGCAGGAGGCCCCCGTTCAGCTGGCCCACTTGCCGCTGGAGAGTGGTCATTTGTCGCCGTCGCTTCACCAGATGTCGGCCGTGGCCCTGTGGCTCAGCCAACGGTGCAGCCCCGCGGCGAGACGTTCATCATCTGATGCGATCGGCTGGCGCAGTTGGGGGTACTGCATCATGACCTCGGCTGCCTCATCTATCTGGGGATCAGACATGTGCTATTCCGTGAACGTGGTGGTGGTTGGACAGCGTGGGATACTGCCCTACTTGGCCTTCCAGCGGCTCTGTCTCGGGAAGAAGGCCCATCTCCAAGAATGCCAGCGAGAACGGCCTCTAATTCGGGCTTGCTGAGGAACCCAGATCAACTGCAGCGCAGTGGATTCCAGCCAGGATCT
>REEV01000065.1 GCA_007694915.1 Cyanobium sp. PLM2.Bin73
CGCTTGGCCCGCTCGATGTCGGAGACGGCGATCTCGAACCAGTTGACGGGGTTTCGGATCATGGCGGGGCCTGGGCCGGCGATGGAGCAACGCTAAGGGCGGTTTTCGGCGTGGGCAGGTGCCCGCTCAGGGCAGCTCCAGCCAGCCCCACAGGGCCAGATCCAGGTCGACGAGCACCTGGGGCTCCAGCTGCCGGCCTCATGCGGTCCAGTCGTTCCAGTCGGGCACCTGTTCCGTCCAGTGCGGCAGCTCCAACCGGGTCAGGTGTTCGGACTGCCGGCGTGCCTCCTCAGCACAATGCCCATGGCCCTCCCTTCCCCGATGCCCAGTCTGTTCTCGCCGATGGCCCTGGGCTCCCTGGAGCTGCCGAACCGGATCTGGATGGCGCCCCTCACCCGCTGCCGGGCTGAAGACGGCCATGTACCCGGGGCGCTGATGGCCGAGTACTACGCGCAGCGGGCCAGCGCCGGGCTGATCGTTGCCGAGGCCACCATGGCGATGGAGGGCCATTCGGCCTTCTGGCATGAGCCCGGCATCCACAACCAGGCCCAGGTGGATGGCTGGCGCCTCACTACCGATGCGGTGCATCGCGCCGGCGGGCGCATCGTGCTGCAGATCTGGCACGGCGGTCGCGCCTGCCATCCGCTGCTCAACAACGGTCGCGTGCCGGTGGCGCCGAGCCCGATCGCCATCACCGGCGATGAGGTGCACACGCCCGAGGGCAAGCAGCCCTATGTGGTGCCGCGCGAACTGGGCGACGACGAGATCCCGGCCATCGTTGAGGGCTTCCGCCTGGCGGCGCGCAACGCCATGGCCGCCGGCTTCGATGGCGTGGAGGTGCATGGCGCCAACGGCTACCTGCTCGATGCGTTCCTGCGCGACGGCAGCAACCACCGCAGCGGCCCCTACGGCGGGCCGATCGAGAACCGGGCCCGGCTGCTGCTGGAGGTGCTGGAGGCGGTGGCGGAGGAAACGCCGCTGATGGGTCTGCGCCTGTCGCCCCTGAACAGCTTCAACGCCATGGCCGACAGCGATCCGGTCGGCCTGATCACCTGGCTGGCCAGGCGTCTCAACGACCTGCCCCTGGCCTATCTGCACCTGATGCGCGGCGACTTCCTCGGCAGCCAGCAGGGTGATGTGCTCAGCCCCGCCCGCGAGCACTACCGCGGCGTGCTGGTGAGCAACATGGGCTACGACGCCAGCGAGGCCGAGGCGGCCATCGCCGCCGGCGCCGTGGATGCGGTGGCCTTCGGCACGGCCTTCCTGGCCAATCCCGATCTGCCCGAACGCATCCGCCGCGGCGGTCCGCTCAACGCCGCCGATCCGGCCACCTTCTACAGCCCCGGGCCGGCGGGCTACACCGACTACCCCAGGCTGCCTTGAGCCTGAGGGCCATGGCGCCTGGCAGCAGGATGGGCAGGGCTCCAGTCACGCTGAGTTCTGCGGTTCATACAGATACTTCTGGAAGCCAGCGAACAGCTGGCCGATTTCCTCGGGCTTGCCAAGGTCGGCCACGGCATCGGCGATGGAGTTGTGGTAGCGGAGGCGCAGCAGGGGGGCGAGTTTCTCCTGGGCCAGTTCCTGCACGCCGGTGGACACGTAGTGCTGCAGCACGAAATCGAGGAACAGCTGCTGCTTGCTGCTGAAGCGGGAGTGGATGTAGAGGCGGGCCTGCTGGGCACGGGTTTCGCGGGGAATGGGCGGCAGGGCGTAGGCCACATGGGCCAGCACGTCGAACAGGTCGCTGTTCTCGGCGGCGATGATCGCCTGCATCTCGGCCAGCTGGTCGGCCCCGAAGCCCTTCTCGGCCAGGCCCTGCAGCAGCCTGCTACGGGTGTCGGGTGAACTCCAGAGGGCCCGCAGCTCGGCTTCATCCTTCACGAACTCGGGCAGCTGGCCGTAGAGCAGTTCGATGAACTGCTGGGAGCTCATCGGCGTGCCGTCCGGATGCCAGAAACTGGTGACGAGCATGTGCTGGAGGGAGCGCTCCTTGCCGTCGCCGAGCTTGATGCGCAGCCTGGGGCGGCGGGGTGAATCGCCGTTGTCTCCATCGTCGGCGCCCTGATCGGGATCTGGACCGGGATACGGTTTGGAACCCGGCACGTTCCGTTCGGGGCCGGCCTCGTCCAGCGGCGGTTCGGGTTCGCCGTCCCACTCGGGATCGCTGAAGTGGTGGTGCGCCTTCACGAAATCGAGGATGGTGAAATAGTCCTTGCCGTCGTACAGGCGGGTGCCGCGGCCGATGATCTGCTTGAACTCGATCATCGAGTTCACCGGCCGCAGCAGCACGATGTTGCGCACGTTGCGGGCATCCACGCCGGTGGAGAGCTTCTGGGAGGTGGTGAGGATGGTGGGGATGGTCTTCTCGTTGTCCTGGAAGGCGCGCAGCCAGGTGTTGCCCAGTTCGCCATCGTCGGCGGTCACGCGGTGGCAGTAGTTGGGGTCGCTGCTGCTCTTGAGCTGGTTGATCAGGTCGCGGATGGCGAGGGCGTGGTCCTGGGTGGCGCAGAACACCAGGGTTTTCTGGCGGGGATCGATCTGGCTGAGCAGGATCTCCACCCGCTGGCGTTCGCGCCGCTCGATCTCGATGATGCGGTTGAACTCGGCCTCGGTGTAGCGCTTGCCCTCCTGCACCTCGCCTTCCACCACCGTGTCGTCCGGTGTGTAGACGTAGTCGTCGAGGGTGGTGGTGATCTGCTTGACGCGGAAGGGCGTGAGGAAGCCGTCGTTGATGCCTTCCTTGAGGGAGTAGGTGAACACCGGCTCGCCGAAGTAGGCGTAGGTGTCGGCGTTGTCTGTGCGGCGGGGGGTGGCGGTGAGGCCGAGCTGCACGGCGGGGGCGAAGTAGTCGAGGATGCCGCGCCAGGTGGATTCGTTGTTGGCGCCGCCGCGGTGGCATTCATCGATCACGATGAAATCGAAGAAGTCGGCGGGGTACTGGCCGAACCAGGGGGAGGGCCTGCCGTCCACCGGCGGGCCGCTCATGAAGGTCTGGAAGATGGTGATGAACACACTGGCGTTGGTGGGCACGCGGCCCTTGCGGCGCAGGGCATCGGGTTCGATGCGGGCCAGGGCGTTGTCTTCGAAGGCGGCGAAACCGGTGAAGTCGTTGAAGGCCTGATCGGCAAGGGTGTTGCGATCGGCGAGGAAGAGAATGCGCGGCCGGCGGGTGGGCTGGCCGGAGAGGTTCCAGCGGGCCTGGAACAGCTTCCAGATGATCTGAAAGGCGATCGAGGTTTTGCCAGTGCCGGTGGCCAGGGTGAGCAGGATGCGGTTGCGGCCGGTGGCCACGGCTTCCAGCACCCGACACACGGCGATGTCCTGGTAGAAGCGGATCTGCCAGCTGCCGCCCTTGTCGGGATAGGGGATGGCGGCGAAGCGATCGCGCCAGGCGTTCTCCTCGGCGAAGGTGCGGGCCCACAACTCCTCGGGGCCCGGGAAGGCGGCCACCGGGCCCTCCTCACCGGAGGCCATGTCGATGGCGTAGACGCCAAGGCCGTTGCTGGCGTAGGTGAAGCGCAGCTGCAGTTTGCCGGCGTAATCCTTGGCCTGGGCCACGCCTTCGGTGAGGGGGGCGGCGTTGGGCTTGGCCTCCACCACCGCCAGCTGGGTGTTGCGGTAGGTGAGCACGTAGTCGGCCGTGAGCGGCTTGCCGCGTCGGCCGCCGCCCTCGATCCGGCCGGGGGTGATCGAAAACTCGCGCCGGATGCGGCTGCCCTCCACCACACCCCAGCCGGCCGCCGCCAGCAGCGGATCGATCAGCTCGGCGCGGGTTTCGGCCTCGTTCATGGCAGCAGGCTGCCGACGTGATCGAGCAGATCCGCGCAGAGCTGGTTCCAGGCGCCGCGATCGAGGTTTTCCAACTCCGGTTCCTCGTCGTAGCGGCGCAGGACGGCAAAGAGAGTGAAACGGCTGAGGCCGATGAAAGGGTCTACGGCTGCACGCAGATCGCGGTGTGCAATGCGCAGAAAGCCTGTCGGCGTCTCAGCTGGCGCCATGCCGAGGCCCCCCCACTTCACTGGCGGAGTTCAGCAACAGCCCAATCGGCAGCCGGTGATGGGCCAGCTTCCAGCCCAGGGCATCGGTCTCCTCGAAGCGCGAGTGCGTCGCCAGCCATTCATCCGGCACCGTCACCAGCAGATCCAGATCGGAATCGGGCCGCTCGGTGCCGCGGGCACGGGAGCCGAAGAGGCGAACTTCGGCGCCGGGAATCGCCGCCTGGATCTCGGACGCGATCGTGCGCAGCAGCGGCTCATCCACCGCGTAGTGATAACTGGAGGGGCGGGCCGAAGCTGTCATGGAGTCCAGTCTGGCTGATCCGGGCGGGAATAGAGAACCTGCCCCACACGCTCGATGTGGGCCAGGGCGGCGGCGCCGATGGCGGGGCCGATGAAGGTGAGATCGATGTCGGAGGCGGGGCGATGGCCACTGCTGTCGCCAGGTGAGGACGGCCAGTCATCAACTCAGGCTATGGAGGGAGCCACCGGTAGGCAGACAAGCCGCTCAAAGGCAGTCCGGGCCAGGGATGTCCCACCTCCAATGCAGGACAAGTCGGACACGAGACCACGCCAGTGCGCGGGCTCCGCAGCCGATGGCCCCTGCGGCACCACGATTAGCCCCGTGGCCTGTTCGCCGTAGGCCCGGCAGGGGCGGCCGCTGCCCAGGTGATGGGCCGCGAGGGCGCAGAGGGCGGCATCGATCCAGTCGATGCTGGTGAGCGGTGCTGTGTCGATGCCGGCCTGCTCCAGCAGGGCCCGGCGCTGCTGCCGCTTCTGGCGAGCAGCGGCGTTGCCGCCGCGCAGCTGCCAGGTGATGGCGTGGGGGAAGGTTTCGAAACAGGCTGGACCGCTGGCCGGCAAGCCAGGGGCCGGGAGGCCGGAGAGCAGCGGATGACTGGCCTCCAGCTCCCGGTAGAGCGCCTCGCCCTGCAGCATCCAGCCGTAGTAGTTGCTGTGATGGCTAACGGCCGCCGCGTGGCTGGGGGAGGCGAAGCAGAAGATCCCTCGCTGCATCAGCTCGCGCTCGCAGGGCCGGGCCCGGCCATCGCTGCTCCAGCGGCAGGGCGCATCGATGGCGATCCGATAAGCGGCGATCACCGAGCGGCACCAGTGGGCCAGCTCCTGCACCTCAGACGAACCCAGCCGGGCGGCGTAGGCACCACCGGTGAGCGCCACGGCGTGGAAGCCCTTGCGGGAGCCGCCCACGTCGATGCCGATCACGGCGGAAACAATCCCTGCGGGCACGCTCTCGATCCAGCTAGGCTGATGTACAGGCTATTGGACAACACCATGCAGGTGGTCAGCTTTTCGGAGGCCCGGGAGAGCTTCAAGGCTGTGCTGGATCGGGTGGAGGCCGACGCGGATGTGACCCTCATCACCCGGCGGCATGCCAAGGGGGCAGTGGTGATGTCGCTCGACACGTACAACAGCCTGATGGAAACCGTGCATCTGCTGCGCTCACCGGCCAATGCGGCCCATCTGCAGCGGTCGCTGGAGCAGGCCGGGCGTGGGGAACTCCTCTCCCATGGGCTGATCGATCCGGATCCGGCCGATGCCGTCGATTGAGCGGCTGGCCTGGACCACTGCGGCCTGGGAGGACTACCTCCACTGGCAGAGCCAGGACCGCAGGCAGCTGCGGCGCATCAACCAGCTGATCCAGGCGTGCCTACGCGATCCCTTCGATGGCATCGGCAAACCCGAGCCCCTGCGGGAAAACCTGGCCGGCTGCTGGTCGCGCCGCATCGATGAGGAACATCGCCTGGTTTACCGGATGGATGGCGAGCTGCTTGTGATCCTGGCCTGCAGGTATCACTACCGGTAAGAGAGCACGGCGAGATGCCTGCAGGTCGACAATGCGTCCGGGCAGAGTGGAAACACGGCAGCCGTCATGGCAGCGTCTGAACTGGCTGGATGGATGAAGGCGCGATGAACTGAAGGCCAAAGCCTTGGGCTCAGAGTTCGCCGTTGAACGCCTGGTGCAGGAGGGACTTCTTCAGTTCCTCCAGGGCGGCGAGCTTGCGTTCGTAGATGCGGGCGAGGCGTTGGGTTTCTTCGCGCAAGTTATCGGCCATTCCGATGAGTTCCGCTTGAACTTGCAATTGCGGGAGATCAACCGGAAGATCTTGAATAAGCCCCATGTTTAGACCCGCCATGATTGCGCCCTTGGCGAACTTGGCCAAGTACTCTTGCGACTGCGGCGCATGCAAGAAATAGAGATGGAGATAGCCTGGTAAGCACTGATCTCTATCAAGAGTTATGCAGCAAAGATGCTTAGTGTTGATTGCTGTCGGGATGTCGTCTGGGACAACCGCGCAGCGGCCACACGTGCCCATGATCGTAATCAGCACATCGCCTGGATGAACTGTGTACCGCTCAAGCTGTTGATACTTTTCTTTGGTGATGAACCGGTCCTTCCCCCACCGAAAATGATTAGCGACAGCATTATCGATACCGAGTACGGCGATACCCTCATCGACAAATTCACTATGCAAGAGCTGGCTCCCGAAAGGGCCAGTACGAATAGAGCCCTTACTAGGCCTTGCAATTCCCTTAACGGACGTCTCCATCCACCCCTCCCCCCGCCGACTGAAGACGGATTGAAGATGACTCTCAAAGAGCGCACGGGCGTTCTGAAGATTCCGTTCGGCGTTGACTTTGGCGGCGGCGAGGCCCGCAAACGCTTCGTCGAGCAGGGCGACGATTCGCTGCTGCTCGGGGAGTGGGGGGAACGAAACAGGCATCACCTTCAGTTTTGCCTTGTTCAACGTCATGCCCTTGAGTTTCACATCGTTCTCGGCAGCCTTGACCCAATCGAAGAAAGTCAGGAAATAGAAGAGAAATTCCTTCGAGATCTCACTCTCATTGAAAATGGTCAGCGCAGCGATCGCTTCGTTTGTGAAAAGGTCGCGCCCGGCGAAAGCCAGCCGGCCTAGCGTCAGCTTGAAACTCACCAGCAGTGTGCCTTTGGGCACGAGCTTGCAAATAGCCGCGCCCTTGTCGGAGACGTATTCTTTACTATCAAAGACGATATTTGACTCTGCCTTTAAGAGGTCTGCAATAGAAAGCCAGACGTTACCGGTTTCGCATTTCTCATCCCAATACGAGGCATTGGCCCGAGCAGGAGTTTTTCCCAACTCGATTCCGCACAGCTCGCCCAAAGCCTTGATCTGCCACCCTTCCCTCATACCAACGCCTTGATCCTCCCCAGCACCACAGCACTCTCCGCATCCAGCGCCGCAATCTCCGCCATGATCTCCTGCGGGCTCCGCAGCGCTACCGCCTCACCCCCATGGGGGTTCT
>REEV01000044.1 GCA_007694915.1 Cyanobium sp. PLM2.Bin73
CAGGCGTCGGCCAGGTCCCCCTCTGTGATCTTCCAGCCGGCAAGCATGTTTTGATAAAATGGCTGGTTTCCGGCAAAATCCCGAGGCGTTGTGCAGAGCAGCACACCACACTCGAAGCCTGAATCGCATCCCGGCACTTGCCGGAACAGATCGGAACCCAGGGTGGTGCCGCTGTGCTCGAGACCGCAGATGATGAAATCAATCCCAGTCCCCGGCCGCCGATCTGTCACGCCTGCTGTTCCCTCAAACGGCACCATACACAAGCTCATGCAGGGATTTCCTTTCGTGAACCCCGGCTGTCATCCGTGGTGCCTCGCCCCATGCGCCCATCGCCGCCCGCTGCTTCTGTCCCTCTTCCCCGGGATAGACGAGGCGTTGGATGGCATCGGCAAGGGCTTTGGCGTCGTTAGGTGGGATGACGATGCCGTTGCGTTTGTTGTCGATGGGTTCGGCGAGGGCGCCGATGTCGGAAGCGATCACCCAGAGACCAGCGCTGAGGGCTTCCCGGGTGACGAGACCGAAGCTTTCGGGCCAGATGGATGGGGCCACGAGCACATCTTGGCTGGCATAGAATGCGGCCATTTCGCTCATCAGTACGGGCGGGATAAAGCGCACTGGGTAGGTGTTCCAAGTGGAAGAGTACGGTGAGTCGTCTTCTTGGAGACGATGGTCGATGACCGTAAAGTCGAGGTTGAGATCGGCTGGCAGGAGCTGGGCGGCCTGGCGTAGGAGTGGGTAGCCCTTGTGGATGGCCATGCCACTAATGTGGCAGAGGTACAGAGGTTCGTTGGCTTGGCGAGGGGCGCGTGGCTGGGGTGTCGTCATGGGCGTCCAGTTGTTTTCGAACACGTCAATGTGTTTGACGCCGGCGTTTTGATAAAGGTGTCGGAAGGCATCGGACACCGCCAGCCGCGCGCGGGCTCCTTGGAGCACGGCCGAGAGGATGCTGCGCCGTTCGAGAGCGACAGCTTTTTCCTCTGGTGTGGGGATGCCGTCGATGTGATCGAAGGGTTTGGCGGGATCGATCTGGCGACCGGCGGGGCTGACGAGGAAGAGCTCGGGGCTGAGCCACCAGGCGTCGTGGAGGGTGACGAGGTAGGGGATGCCGAGCTGCCTGGCGACGACGAGGGGAGAGGCGGTGAGCACCTGGGTGCAGTGACAGTGGATGAGATCAAAGGATTCATCCTGGAACCACTCGCGGCAGAACGATTCAACGCGTCCATCCTGGATGTCGGCCCAGGGTCGTGGTGGCACGGCGAGGCGGACGATGCGGGCGCCGTGCCAGTGCCAGAGGTCGAGGGGAAGGCTGTCGCCGCTGAGGTCCTGCCAGGGATCGTGATCAATGCAGAGCACGGTGACGTCGTAGGCATCGGGGTGATGCTGGAGGATTTCGCGCACCTGGTCCTGGGCGACGCGTGTGGCGCCACCAACGCTCTGGGGAGCAAAGAACACGTTGATCACCAGCAGCTTCTGGCGGTGTGCTGCCGGTGAAGCAGCGTCGCTGGCTTTGGCCTGGAGCTGGAGCTGCTGGTTCCAGATCTGATCGCCGAGTTGGTCGTGGAAGAGGCTCTGGGCGTGCTGGCGGGCCTGGTTGCGCAGCCGGTTGAGGAGCTCGGGGTTGTGCAGGAGCCGCTCCACCTGGTTCACCCAGGCCTGTTGATCCTCGGCCAGCAGCAGATGCTCCTCGGGCGTGGCGACATCGGTGTAGGCGCGCACCGGCGAGCAGACGGAGGCCAGGCCGAGGAGGCTGGCCTCCATCCACTTGATGGCGCTCTTGCAGTGGGTGGTGGGGTGTGATTCGAGGGGCACCAGGGCGATGGTGCCTTCTGCCAGCTGCTGGAGGTAGTGGCTGTAGTCGGAGTAGGGGATGGCGCTGATGCGCGAGGAGAAGGGCTGGAGGCAGCTGGGCAGCTCGAGATGGCCGATCAGGGAGAGGCGCAGGTCGGGGTGTGCGCTCAGGAGCAGGGCGATGGCGGGTGCGAGTTGGTCGGTCCAGATCTGCTTGTGGGCGAGGGTGCCGGAACTCACCACCAGGCGCTGCGGCCTCTGGGGGGGCTGATGCTCGAGGCGCTTGGCGAGACCCTGGAGTTCAGGTAGGGGCAGGTTGGGGAGAACGGTGATGGGCTTGGTGGCCAGTACGTCACCGGCCTGCCGGCAGGCATCGGCCAGGGCGGCGGTGGAGGTGAACACGGCATCGGCCTGCTCCAGGGGCCAGCGCTGCAGGGGGGCATCGAGCTTGAGGCGGCGGTGAATGGAGCGGCTGATGGCGCCGCCGTAGGTGATGTAGGGAGCGGGGAAGTCGGTGGAGAACACCAGGTCATCCACGTCGGCGAGCACCCGTTTGCCGATGTGGCGCGCGAAGGTGAGAGCGCGGATCACGCCGTAGGTGGCCGGAGTACGGCAGAAGAGCACAGCATCGGCCCAGGCGATCAGCTGGCTTGCACCCCAGGCATCGAGCTCGCCCCGGTCGATGCAGCGGACCTCGGCACCGCAGCGCTCGAGTTGCTGACGTTTCTGCTCGACGCGGTAGAGCCAGCACTGGGGCAGGGCGTGTTCGCCGATCAGCAGCCAGCGCAGGGGTGTGTTGGTGGATCGTGGCAGTGCAGTGCAGCCGCTGTGGCCGTCATCGCCGGCCCAGAGGGCCTGGCTGATCTGGCTGAGCATGGCAATGCTGCGCTCGCGCACGGCCAGGCCGTGGCTCTGGGGCATGCCGATGCTGATGAGCTGATCGATGAGCGCCGAGGAGAGGGTGTTCACGTGCCAGCCGAGCTGATCGAGCAGGCGACGGCAGAAGGAACTGCGGGGGCTGCGGGCTTGCTGGGCAGGGATGAGGGGGAGGAGGCGCCGGAGAGCGGCCTCGATGGTGATGAGGGACTGCTTGCTCACCTCGAGCAGGGCGAGTGCCTGGTCGAAGGAGCTGAGGGAGGGTTCGAGGCCGGCGCGGCGTTGATGGAAGACGGCGATGGCAACGCCGAGGGCGTCGCCGCTGCGGAGCTGGAGGCGCAGGGCGGAGGCCTCGATGCTGGGTTGGTTGCAATCCAGCAGGTTGGTGAGGGTGGTGGCCAGCTGCAGATCACCGAAGACCTCCTGGCTGAGGCGCACCAGGGCCTGGAGGAGAGGGCGTGAGGCTGCCGTATCCGGGGGTGTGTCCTGGAGCAGCAGGGTGGCGATCACCACATTGAACAGGGGCCGCAGCTGGGCATCCCAGCAATGGCGCTCCCGGGCGGTGGGGCCGAAGTAGCAGCGTTCGGCGAGCTGGTCAGCGAGGGTGCGGCAGCGCTGGGCGGGGTCGGCGTCGGTCTGTGGTGTGGAGGTCTGTGGTGGGTGATGGATGCGATCGTTGTCCCAGCAGAGCTGGAGTTGGCCGAGGGCAAGCAGGAGCAGTTCAGCTCTGCAGCAGCTGTCGGCTTCCGTGCCTTGCTGCAGGGCAGGATTGGCGAGGATGGCGTCCTGAGCGAGGACAACGGCGGACAGATCCCAGCTGCCGGCGATGGCGCTGACGGCCGCCCACTCCACCATCCGGTAGCGGGAACTGGTTGATCGCGATGTTTGATTGCGCCCCGACTGGTTGTGATGGCGCAGCAAGCCTTTGCTTGAACTGGGCTTGTAAAAGTGAACAATTCGACTTCTTGGCGGATCACCGAGGCCAAGCGGATCACCGAAGCCAATGGGTTGACTTGGTGTGATGGAGTCGCGTTGTGTGGTGGTGGCGATTCCAGTTTGAATGGCCTCCACGATTGAGGTCGCCAAGTCCTCGCAGTCATTGGGGCGAATTGTGCTGCCGTTGATGCCATCCTTAATCGGCTCGGCCAATGCTCCGATGTCGGAAGCGATCACCCAGAGACCAGCGCTGAGGGCTTCCCGGGTAACGAGACCGAAGCTTTCGGGCCAGATGGATGGGGTTACGAGCACATCTTGGCTGGCATAGAAGCCGGCCATTTTGCTCATCGGTACCGGCGGGATAAAGCGCACCGGGTAGGTGTTCCAGGTGGAAGAGTATGGCGGGTCGTCTTCCTGGAGACGATGGTCGATGACCGTAAAGTTGAGGTTGAGATCGGCTGGCAGGAGCTGGGCGGCCTGGTGGAGGATGTGATATCCCTTGTGCATGGCCATCCCGCCCACATGGCAGATGTGCAGAGGGGCGTCCGGCTGGCGGGGCGGCCTTGGCGCCGCTGGTGGCATGGGCGTGAAGGTGTTTTCGTTCGTCTCGACCTTGTCAACGCCGGCCTGCTGGTAAACCTGTCGGAAGGATTTGGATACGGCGAGTCTGTGACTGGCCTGGCGGAGCAGATCAAAGAGCATGCTGCGCCGTTCGAGAGCGACAGCTTTTTCCTCTGGTGTGGGGATGCCGTCGATGTGATCGAAGGGTTTGGCGGGATCGATCTGGCGACCGGCGGGGCTGACGAGGAAGAGCTCGGGGCTGAGCCACCAGGCGTCGTGGAGGGTGACGAGGTAGGGGATGCCGAGCTGCCTGGCGACGACGAGGGGAGAGGCGGTGAGCACCTGGGTGCAGTGACAGTGGATGAGATCAAAGGATTCATCCTGGAACCACTCGCGGCAGAACGATTCAACGCGTCCATCCTGGATGTCGGCCCAGGGTCGTGGTGGCACGGCGAGGCGGACGATGCGGGCGCCGTGCCAGTGCCAGAGGTCGAGGGGAAGGCTGTCGCCGCTGAGGTCCTGCCAGGGATCGTGATCAATGCAGAGCACGGTGACGTCGTAGGCATCGGGGTGATGCTGGAGGATTTCGCGCACCTGGTCCTGGGCGACGCGTGTGGCGCCACCAACGCTCTGGGGAGCAAAGAACACGTTGATCACCAGCAGCTTCTGGCGGTGTGCTGCCGGTGAAGCAGCGTCGCTGGCTTTGGCCTGGAGCTGGAGCTGCTGGTTCCAGATCTGATCGCCGAGTTGGTCGTGGAAGAGGCTCTGGGCGTGCTGGCGGGCCTGGTTGCGCAGCCGGTTGAGGAGCTCGGGGTTGTGCAGGAGCCGCTCCACCTGGTTCACCCAGGCCTGTTGATCCTCGGCCAGCAGCAGATGCTCCTCGGGCGTGGCGACATCGGTGTAGGCGCGCACCGGCGAGCAGACGGAGGCCAGGCCGAGGAGGCTGGCCTCCATCCACTTGATGGCGCTCTTGCAGTGGGTGGTGGGGTGTGATTCGAGGGGCACCAGGGCGATGGTGCCTTCTGCCAGCTGCTGGAGGTAGTGGCTGTAGTCGGAGTAGGGGATGGCGCTGATGCGCGAGGAGAAGGGCTGGAGGCAGCTGGGCAGCTCGAGATGGCCGATCAGGGAGAGGCGCAGGTCGGGGTGTGCGCTCAGGAGCAGGGCGATGGCGGGTGCGAGTTGGTCGGTCCAGATCTGCTTGTGGGCGAGGGTGCCGGAACTCACCACCAGGCGCTGCGGCCTCTGGGGGGGCTGATGCTCGAGGCGCTTGGCGAGACCCTGGAGTTCAGGTAGGGGCAGGTTGGGGAGAACGGTGATGGGCTTGGTGGCCAGTACGTCACCGGCCTGCCGGCAGGCATCGGCCAGGGCGGCGGTGGAGGTGAACACGGCATCGGCCTGCTCCAGGGGCCAGCGCTGCAGGGGGGCATCGAGCTTGAGGCGGCGGTGAATGGAGCGGCTGATGGCGCCGCCGTAGGTGATGTAGGGAGCGGGGAAGTCGGTGGAGAACACCAGGTCATCCACGTCGGCGAGCACCCGTTTGCCGATGTGGCGCGCGAAGGTGAGAGCGCGGATCACGCCGTAGGTGGCCGGAGTACGGCAGAAGAGCACAGCATCGGCCCAGGCGATCAGCTGGCTTGCACCCCAGGCATCGAGCTCGCCCCGGTCGATGCAGCGGACCTCGGCACCGCAGCGCTCGAGTTGCTGACGTTTCTGCTCGACGCGGTAGAGCCAGCACTGGGGCAGGGCGTGTTCGCCGATCAGCAGCCAGCGCAGGGGTGTGTTGGTGGATCGTGGCAGTGCAGTGCAGCCGCTGTGGCCGTCATCGCCGGCCCAGAGGGCCTGGCTGATCTGGCTGAGCATGGCAATGCTGCGCTCGCGCACGGCCAGGCCGTGGCTCTGGGGCATGCCGATGCTGATGAGCTGATCGATGAGCGCCGAGGAGAGGGTGTTCACGTGCCAGCCGAGCTGATCGAGCAGGCGACGGCAGAAGGAACTGCGGGGGCTGCGGGCTTGCTGGGCAGGGATGAGGGGGAGGAGGCGCCGGAGAGCGGCCTCGATGGTGATGAGGGACTGCTTGCTCACCTCGAGCAGGGCGAGTGCCTGGTCGAAGGAGCTGAGGGAGGGTTCGAGGCCGGCGCGGCGTTGATGGAAGACGGCGATGGCAACGCCGAGGGCGTCGCCGCTGCGGAGCTGGAGGCGCAGGGCGGAGGCCTCGATGCTGGGTTGGTTGCAATCCAGCAGGTTGGTGAGGGTGGTGGCCAGCTGCAGATCACCGAAGACCTCCTGGCTGAGGCGCACCAGGGCCTGGAGGAGAGGGCGTGAGGCTGCCGTATCCGGGGGTGTGTCCTGGAGCAGCAGGGTGGCGATCACCACATTGAACAGGGGCCGCAGCTGGGCATCCCAGCAATGGCGCTCCCGGGCGGTGGGGCCGAAGTAGCAGCGTTCGGCGAGCTGGTCAGCGAGGGTGCGGCAGCGCTGGGCGGGGTCGGCGTCGGTCTGTGGTGTGGAGGTCTGTGGTGGGTGATGGATGCGATCGTTGTCCCAGCAGAGCTGGAGTTGGCCGAGGGCAAGCAGGAGCAGTTCAGCTCTGCAGCAGCTGTCGGCTTCCGTGCCTTGCTGCAGGGCAGGATTGGCGAGGATGGCGTCCTGAGCGAGGACAACGGCGGACAGATCCCAGCTGCCGGCGATGGCGCTGACGGCCGCCCACTCCACCATCCGGTAGCGGG
>REEV01000074.1 GCA_007694915.1 Cyanobium sp. PLM2.Bin73
TCGCCAAACAGAACGACCGCGACTCGGCTGCCCGCCCTCTCATTGACATCCCCACCGCTCAAGTTCACCAGCCCGCAGAATCATTCAATAGAGATACAAGCCTAGATGGTGGCGGGCCTGGTGCATCTTGATGTTGGACAGCCCAGTTGGGATTGTAATCGACGTCTCTGGAAGAAGAGGGATGTGCCGAATGTCAAGCTTCTGCACCCTCTGTCCACGATCTTCGAGCATCACCCTGATGCACATTCTGTACTTGGGGTCCACAAAACTATAGCTATTTGCCTTTCGCGACCTCTTAATCAAGGAGTTTTCTCTATCAGCTAGTTCGCTTAGGATTCCACTAATATTCAGAGTCTTGCCTGCGGTAGAAGCCGGGAACTCGCGGCGAACAATTGCTTCAATATCTGAGTAGTTAAAGCTGTCTTTGTGTACTTGCCCTAGCGCGAATAGCACTTGGTTACGCCTACCGGCAACAGTGCTACGGTCATTCATCATCTCTTCTACGGCTGAGTAGGAAGACGACAGGGATGCCTGAAGCCACATTGCCGCAGCAGACTTCAACATGGGCTCAGTAATCACATCGTGATTATCCTCAGCTATATAGGCCAATTCAAGACAGAACTCATGGAGCATCTGTGGGACTCCACTAGTTATGAAAAATGCAAACCGGCAGAGATCTTTGGCCATTTCATCATCAAGCCTGCATCCGAGCTCCTTGATAAATCCAGTGTGAATAAAATGAGCCAATTGGGCTGGCGTAAGGGATCCCACTTCTGGAATCTCGTATAGCCTGTTAGTAACTATAAGCCTGTTCTCGGTTCGAGAGAAATACTCGCGAACTCCTTCAGGCACACCTACGATTAATAGCTTAACTTCGTACTCTGCATATCGAGGGTCATCCAGTAACAATACAATGTCACCAAGCTCTGACATCAGTTTCTTATTTCTGAAGATGGACTCTAAATTGTCGAGCACTAGGCAGCATTTACGCTTTCCTGCCTGCTGTCTCAAAGATTTGAATGCTCGTTCAAGTCCATCAATCTGCGGAGTCTCGAATTCTCCTTCATGGGTAAGTGCGCCTCTTGCTACCCCAGCATTGATCTCTGCCTCTTTGGTCTCCTTGTAGCCAGTCTTGATCGCTCCAGAAAACTCTGCTACAGAGTTCTCAATCTCATTCACTATGCCGCCAAGCCTTGAAGCATTACCAAGATTTGCGACTGTCAATACAATTCCGTCATTCTCAAGAATCCTCTTGTATAGCCAAGTCTTCCCACATCCACTCTCACCATGAACGAGTATGTGTTGAGACCCGTCAATAGCACGTCTAAGACTTCGTTCAAGATTCGGCCTCTCAATATACATTTCAGGATTAACCGTTGGATTGCGAGGCGTGAATACTTCGTTTGGCTTCTTATTCATTATTGCTTTTTTCTGAAGCGTGGAACATTTGGCGATCTTTAAAGTCTAGCCCTGGCATCCGGGTCTGTCCAACGCTGCCCCTGAGTGGCAGGCAAGGATCATGGGGTGGATATGCCAATAACCGATGGTGGACTGTCCGCTCGAGGGGCATGTTCGAAGGCATCGCATACACACTCCCAACTTATGCGGTACTTGCCTAGTCTGTAATGTCAACCATCAGCCAGAGAGTCACTCGTTCTCAATGGTGCTTGATACGAGTTGTTCTTCTATTTCAAGCAGGCATCCCGAGCCACTTGTGAAAGCTGGTTAATAGATCTCCGAACAGCTTCATAATCCATAGTCTATGCTTGGCTGGAGGTCTTTAGTCCTTGGTCCGCCGCTGACTTCATAGCAGTGAAGTAAGCATGCTTCTGGAGGCCCTAATCTATTATTGACGTCAAGATCATATCAGTGACCACGAAGACGAACTAAGATTGTCTACGCTACCCTGCTTTCCACGCAAAGCTTTCGATTCTGCTTGCAGGAAGAGACTACATCATTGCTGCATAGCCTAGATAGCTTTCGGGCAGCTTAAGCTCCCATAGCTGGCAAGGCTTGTCGGCTTCAAAATAGATCGATGGAGCAGAGAAACCGAGACCGACTGCCTTGGTAGCTGCTTCATATTGACACCACTGTTTCAGAAATTCATCTGATTGCTTCGGAACAGGGTGATTTTCAATTTGGCTGATTACGATCTCTGGCCAGAGGATAGATGCCATTGATCTCCAATCATTGTGATACTGCAATCGCTCAACATCAATTCCAACTGGCCTAAAAGGATGTATCGCTAAGGTAATATAGTCCCCTGAATGGCTGATATTAAAAAATGGCCCATATGGGGAAAATGGCTTTCCATGGGGGCCAATGTTGACAACTACTGAACAGGGGTGCTGGGAGAGCCAGCTGCCAAGAATTGATCTCAACATGATGCGACCAATGCCAAATCTCTCCTGATCAGCAAGATGATAAAATGATGCCAAACGAATCCTTTCTTCTTGGGTCAGGAATTGCGAAAGCTGCTGATCTGTAAGATTATCTACAAATTCGCGTCGGTCTCCAACCAGTATCAGAGGCGGCTGATCAGCATTTAATCCACGCAAGCTGGCAACCAAGCCATTTGCATCAGCAAGAAAGATTGGTTTGACATGAAAACCACAAAGACTGCTTGTCATCAATCCATGCTGCAGCGTTCAAAGCACTGAATGAACACACTGCCTTGATGGTTGGCCATGTAGTTGGTGCTGGCATAGGCCTCAAAGCGGCGCCGTTCGATCACAACCCTATCGAAATAGGGCTCGAATTGCCATCGAAGGCTGGGCTTAGATGTGAAGCATGGAATCAACACACCTCCGACGCGCAGGCATCGCACCAGCTCGGGCACAAACCACTGCCACAACGACACATCATTGTTAACGGCATCTGGCAGAAAAGGATCAAAGAATATACCGTCCAGGCTTTCGGAATCTAGCTGGGGAACTACATCAAAAATATCGCCATGGATGATCTTCAAGCTTGAAGGCAAGGGCTGATGCCGTTCTTCAAACAGCTCGATCACCTCCGCATACTTCTCCACGACCTGATGCTGGACTGTGGAAGGCTTGCGAGCGATATGCAGGGCGGAGAGCCCCAATCCCAGGCCGGCTTCGAGAAAATTGGTGCCATAGCCGCAAAGCAGGTCGGCAGAATCACGCATCAGTTCGGCTTCCCAAGCCTGCATGGCCTGACCCCCATCTACATACAGGGTTGTTTCGTCTGCGGTCTCGACAAGCTGGATGTCCGCATGCTGGGGCTGGAGAGCTGGTGCCATGAAACGTTGTCCTATTGGGGTGGGAGAGAACCCGGCTTTGGCTGCGCCTGACGCGGGATCGTTGGGATAGGAGGTTGATCACAGCGTTGGGCCGCCGCGATCGCCTTAGCCAGTTCCGCCAGACAAGGGGTTTCAAATACTTGACGTAATGCTAACTCCACTCCCAGGCGCTGGCGAAGCCGGGAGATCATCTGTACCGCCAAGAGCGAATGGCCCCCCAAGGCAAAGAAGTTGTCATGGATATCAACCTTGGACACCATCAGCACCTCTCGCCAGATCTGCACCAGGGCCCTTTCCTCGGCATTGCGGGGCGGCTCAGGCATCCTGTTGGCGCTGGCTTGGCTGGGTTGTACGGCGGGCAGTTGGCGCCGATCCAGCTTGCCGCTGACCGTCTTCGGCAGGGAGCTCAATGGCACGATCTGGGCGGGCACCATGTAGCCGGGCAGACGTCGACGCAACAAGCCCATCAGCTCCTGCTGGAAATCCGGGGCGTCTGGCCCGGTCGCGACATAGGCCACCAGACGTGGGCCCAGGCCTTGGTCTTGTAGCACCACCACCGACTCCTTGACACCGGCTTGGGCATTGAGCAGCGTTTCGATCTCGGCCAACTCCACCCGATGGCCGCGGATCTTCACCTGGTTATCCCTGCGGCCCACAAACTCCAGCAGTCCGTCCCTGCGGCGTCGAGCGAGATCGCCACTTCGATAGGCCCGGCGAGGTGGGCTTCCCCCTAGAGGCCGGAAGGGGCTGGCGCTCGATCGCTCTTGGCCCAAGTAACCCAGAGCCACGCTGCTGCCACGCATCTCCAGCTCTCCAACCCCCACACCGGTGATTTCGGCACCGGTGGGATCCAGCAGGGCAACCGACAGGCCCGGCACGGCTTGGCCTATCGGCAGGGCATGACCCAAAGGTTGGTTGCTGGCTTTGATTTGGTGTTGGACTGCCAGGCTGCATTCGCTTGGCCCCAGGCCGTTGACCAAGCGGCAGCCTTCTGGAAAGTGATCTTGAAACAACTGGTGGTCATGCCGCAGGGCCTGCTCACCCCCGAGAACAACCGTGTGAATCGTCTGCAGTGGCTCGGTCGCCAGCTGCTCCATGCGCAGGGCCAGGTGACGAAACAGGCTGGGGGTGGAGTGATAGATCGTGATGCGCTCGTCGGCCAACCACTTCGGCAGGTCATCGATGCGGCCTCCCCGCCCATCAAACAGACACAGGCAGGCGCCATTGAGCAGGGCGCCGTACAGATCCATCACCGCCGCATCCACACCCAACGACGCCAGCAGGGACAAACGATCATGGAACTGGATGCCAATCGTGAGGGCGTAGGCCTGGGCGTGACCCAGCACCTGGCGCTGGGCCTGCATCACACCCTTGGGATGCCCCGTGGAGCCAGAGGTGTAAAGCACGTAAGCCAGCGACTCCGGTGAGACCGCACCAGCCTCAGGGGAAAAGGAATAAGGGAGCTGGTCGGGCAACTCCTCCCACACGATCAGCTGCCTGTCCACTGGCATCAAGGCCCTGGCGCGACTGGAAAGGGCGGCTGAGCACAGCAGCCGTTCAACCTTGGCCTCTTGGAGGATGAAGCGCAGACGTTCATCAGGATCCTCTCCATCGAGGGGGATGTAGGCCAAGCCAGCCTTGAGGGTGCCAAGCACGGCGGCCACTGCGCTGACCTCATGGTTGAACAACAGGGCGACGGGGGGCCTGGCCCCGTCCAGGCCGTGGGCCAGGCCGTTCATCGTGGCGGCAACCACGTCGCTGCGGCGCTCCAGTTCGGCGTAACTCCAGCTCTGTGCAGCGTCACAAACCGCTTCTCGTTCAGGGTGCAGGGCCACCTGTCGCTGGAAACGCTCGGAGATGGTTCCCTGCTCCCACCCCGCTGCCTGCTTAGCAGAGGCCGTTGCGGTGACGCGAGTCCACCAAGCGGGCAGCGGTGGGTCTTCGGCCCTGAGGGGCAGGGCCGCCAGACGGGTATCGGCAGTTAGTGCCACGTGCTCCAGTACATCTCCGAGATGGTTGAGCAATCCGGTTGCGGTCGCGTGGCTGAAGCAATCACTGCGATAGACGAGGGCAAGGGGAATGGCGTTGCCAGCCTCCCCGCTATAGAGGGATAAATCGAAGGGTGCATGCACGTGCTCCTGGAAGGGGTGCTCGGCTAGGCGCTCATTCACATCGCTCAGGGCGTTGAAGAACGCCCGAAATAGGGGCGTCTGGCCTGGGTCCTGAGATGGTTGCACCGCCCTCAGAACCTGCTCGAAAGGCAAGGCTTGATGATCCAAGGCCTGCAAGGTGGCCAGCCGGATTCGCGAGAGTATTTGCTCAAAGCTGGGATTGCCGCAAAGGTCGCAACGAATCACGACCGTATTGAGAAACAGGCCGATGACCCCTTCCAGCTCCGATCTGGTGCGCCCCGCCACCGGGACGCCGATGCCAAAATCACCCTGGCCGCTATAGCGAGCCAGGACTGCGGCCCAGGCGGCCAAAACCAGCATGAACAGCGTGGCCTTGTGCTCCAGGGCGAGTCGACGCAAGGCCTTGGCCACCGGTGGGGGGAGGAGCAGGGCCTGCTGGCTGCCCTTACTGCTGGCAACGACTGGCCGGACTTGATCCACCGGCAGATCCAGATGGGGAAGATCGGCCAGCTGGCGCTGCCAAAAGCCGGCCTGCTCACGGGCCTGATCGCTGGCCAGCCAGCGCTGCTGCCAGCGGATGTAATCGCTGTACTGCAACACGGGTGGGGGCAGAGATGGGCCCTTCCCCAGCAGGGCCTCGATGCTGGCCTCCAGTTCTGACAACAGCACCTGCAGCGACCAACCGTCAGCGATCAGGTGATGAATGCTGAGCAGGAGCAACTGTTGTTCCTGCCCCAGCCACACCAAGGCAGCATTGAGCAGCGGAGCAGTGGAAAGGTCAAACCCCTTGGTGGCCTGCTCGGCGCAGGCGTTCACCAGCGCGAGCTGACGTTGGCTGGCGCTGTGCTGGCGCAGATCCACAATGGCGAGGGGTACCTGCAGCCTTGGTGCCACCACCTGCACCAGGTCTCCTTCGCTGATGTCAGCGGGGGAGCTCATGTCCGCGCTGCCGTCAGCCCCGCTGGCCAGCCGAAAACTGGTGCGCAGACTTTCGTGGCGGCTGACCATGGCATTGAGGGCCTGCTCAACCAGATGGGGCTCAACTGTTGGTGTCAGGCTCAGACGTACTGGGATGGTGTAGTCAGCGGAGGAGTCCGCCAGTTGTTGCAGCAGCCAGAGGCGCCGCTGGGCAAAGGATGTGGGTAGGGCCTGCTGCAGTGGAGTGTCGCGGTGCTCCAGCCTGTAGGCGTCGGCAGGGTCGGCACCAGTCTCACCCCGCAGGCGACGTTCCAGCAGCTCCCGCTTGGCTGCGGACAGCGCCTGACGACGTTGGTTGAGCTGGCGATCCTCTGCCGATCCCATGCTCAACTGGCGCCCTCAAAGGGCCCGTCTTCCAGGCTTTCCACTTGGGAGAGCACGAGATCTTCCACAATCGGCCCCAAGGAGGCGATGGTTGGGGCTTCGAAGGTGGCCTGGATCGGCAAGGAGACCTGGAAGGAATCGCGGATGCGGGAAACCAACTGGGCCACTTTCAGGGAATGACCGCCCAGCTCAAAGAAGTTGTCCCGCCTGCCCACTTGGCTGACGCCCAGCAGCTCGCCCCAGATCGTGGCCAGTCGCTGCTCCATTGGGGTTTGGGGTTGATCGGAAAGTGCTGAGGAGGCCTTGTTCGTTTGATGCTTGGGCAGGGCGCCCAGTTCCACTTTGCCGTTGGCGGTGAGTGGCAGGCGCTCCAACCAGACCAATTGGCTTGGCACCATGTAGCTGGGGAGTTGGGTCTGGAGATGGCGCATCAAGCGGGCGTCATCAGCCTGGTCCCCATCCCCCACCAGATAGGCCACCAGGCGCTCATTGCCGACGGAGTCGATGTCAACCAGCACCACCGCCTGGGCCACGCCGGCTTGGCGGGTCAAGGCCTGCTCCACCTCGCTGGGCTCGATGCGGAAGCCCCGCAGTTTCACCTGTTGATCCAACCTGCCCAGGAACTCGATGCTGCCGTCCGCTAGAAAGCGCCCCCGATCGCCGCTGCGATAGACACGCCCGGTGTGGAGACCGGTTGGTGTCGAGATTTGGTCAATGAAATGCCGGCTGTCCAGGTCGGCGCGGTTGAGATAACCCAAACTCACACCGTCCCCTCCCAGCACAATCTCCCCAGGGGCACCGATCGGAAGCGGTTGCAGGTCAGCGTTGAGCACGTAGGCGGTGCTGTTGGCGATAGGCCTGCCGATGGGCAGGCGTTGGTCAGGAGCCACCCTGCTGATGACCTGAACTGTGGCGAAGGTTGTGGTTTCGGTGGGGCCGTAGCAATGCAGAAGTTGCTTTGGGGCAGCGCTGCTGAGCACCTTGCTCACACAGCTTGGGTTGGAGGCTGAACCTCCGAAGAGCAGATAGCGCAGCGTGCCGAAGGCCGCAGGTTGTTCAGACGCCATCAGATTGAACAGGGCTGTGGTGAGGAACATCACCGTGAGACGCTGATGGGCGATGAACCGGGCCAGGGCGGCCGGATCCAGGCTGACTGGCTTGGGCACGACCACCAACGCGGCGCCATTCAGCAGGGCGCCCCAGATTTCAAAGGTGGCCGCATCGAAGGCAGGTGAGGAGATGAAGGCCAGGCGATCGTCGGCTTGTATCTGGATGTAATTGGTATGAAGCACCAGCCGTGCTACGGCCCGATGGGGAATCTTGACACCCTTCGGCCGGCCGGTAGATCCGGAGGTGTACATCACGTAGGCCAGGCTTTCTCCAGGGGATGCCTGCATCTGGGTTGCGGGCCTGCCGTTCGTAGCGATGCCATGTCCGCTGGACAGCGGAGGCACCTGCGAGGTGACATCCCAGCGCAGCAGGGTGGCTTCTGGCGGCAGGGCGCTGGCCTCGAAATGCTGGTCGGCAATCACCAGGGCAATCGCGGCGTCGCTGAGGATCTGGCCTTGGTGGGCAGCCGGTGCCTCTGGATCGAGGGGGACGTAGGCCGCACCAACGTTGATGATGGCCAGGCAGCTCACCACCAGGGCGCTGGAGCGTGGTAGAGCAAGGCCCACCAGGCAGCCCGGCCCGGCGCCGTTGCTGCGCAGATGGGCGGCCAGTTGTTCAGCACGTTGGGCCAGTTGCTCGTAGGTGAGCCTGGTCTCCCCCTCAATGAGCGCGATTGCCGCCGGGCGAAGCAGTTGTTGCTGCTTGAACAGCTGCCATAGGGATTGATCCCGGGGATAGGGTTTGCTTGTGGCGTTCCAATCACCCCACTGCAGATGCAAGTCTTCCCTACTGGGTTCCAACAGGTCGCCCAGGCTGGCATCGGGGTGGACGGTGAATGCCTCAAGAATGGTGGCGAGCTGTGACAAGAGCCTGTCCAGCATTGCGATTTCATATCGCGAGGGATCAGCCATCAGGCGCAAGGTCAGCCGTTCCCCTGGCAACACCATCAGGCTGAGGGGGTAGCTTGCGCGCGAGTGAGAAGCCGCGTGGCTGACTCGCCACTGACCCTGCATCGATGCCTCTCGCCTCCGCCTGGCACTGGAGTGGGAAGGAAAGTTCTCGAAGGCGATGACACTTTCGAACAAGGGTTGGTCGCTGCCCAGTTCACTCCAGCCCCGCAGTTGCAGCAACGGCGTGTAGGAGTACTGCTGCAATTCTGTCTGACGCCAGAGCAGGTCTTGTAACCAAGGCAGCAGGGCCATATCACGGTGAACCAGCACCCGCACGGGTAAGGTGTTAATGAACAAACCCACCGTGGCCATGACCCCGGACAGCTCGGGGGGACGGCCGGAGATCACACCACCAAAAAGTACATCATCTTGAGCGGAGTGCACTGACAACAGCAGCGCCCAGGCCCCCTGCACCAAGGTATTGAGGGTGAGGCGGTGCAGCTTCACCATGGCCTCTAGGGCGTCACTGGTCTCCCGTGAGAGCTCGTGAACCCTTGAGAGGCCATCAATCTGAGGCCCGGACTGGCCTGCCATGGCCCCCTGCCAGGGCAGGCTTGTGGGGCAGCGCAGACCCTTGAGTTCCTCTCGCCACAGCTGCTCTGCCGCCTTTAAATCCTGTCCCTGCAGCCAGGCGATGTAGTCGCGGTAGGGGACTACCGGGGGCAGCTGGGGATCAACCCCCATCGCATGAGCACCATAAAGATCAAACAGGTCGTTGAGTAACGTCTGAGTACTCCAGCCGTCGAGAAGCAGGTGGTGATGGCTGAAGCTAAAGCGGGTGCTTGTCTCGCTAAGCAGATAAAGGCCAACCCGCAGCAGGGGTGCGCGGGACAAGTCGAAATCGCGGCGGTCGCTCCGCTCTAGTGCCAAGACCTGTTCCTGTTGGCTCAAGGGGTCTAACCCGCGCAGATCATGCACCTCAAAGGGAAGCTCAACATTGGCTCTGACCACCTGCAGGGGGTCGGCCAAGTCTTCCCAAACAAAGCCCGTGCGCAGCACTGCATGGCGTTGTATCAGGTCTTGCCAGGCCCGCCGAAAAGCCTCCACATCGACGTCGCCATGGATCACGTAAGAGGCTTGCTCCACGTAAATCCCTTGCCCAGGTTGCCCTAGGGCATGGAAGAGAAGGCCTTGTTGGAGCGGGGAGAGCGGATAGATGTCCTCGATGGCGACGCTCATGACCGGGGATGCTCGGGTTGGTTGAGTTTCTGCACAAGCAGGTCGAGTTGCTTTTGATTCAGTCCAGCCAGGGGAAAATCAGCTGAATCGTAGGTTTCTGGTGTCGTTGCGGGGCCACCAGTGGAGTCATCCAGCAGGCGTTTTAAAGCGGCAACAAAGTGATCAGCCAGCTGGGTGATCGAGTCCCGCCTATGGATCTGATTCCCATAGCTGAATGACACCTCCAGGCAGCCCTCCACCACCGCTCCATTCACTTCCAAGACATGGCTGCGTGGTTGCTCTGGCGAGCGGTTAGGCCCTGATCCATGGCGGTAGATCGTCCAGGGACTGGCTTCAGACAGGGAGCGGTCCAGCTGACCCATATAGTTGAACATCACCTGGGGTTGGGGCATGGAACTCAAGGATTTTGCTCTCTCGCCATCCCCCCCGTAGCGCAACAGGCCATAGCCGATCCCTTTGCGGGGCACTCGCTTGAGCTGGTCCCGCACACCCTTGAGGGCAGTGGCAGGCGCATGACGGGGATCGGCCGTCAGCCAAACTGGATACATGGAGGTGAACCAGCCCACCGTGCGGGAAAGGTCAACGTCATCGAAGAGGGGCTCTCGGCCATGGCCCTCCAGGTCAAGCAGCAACCCCGGCTGGCCACTCCATTGCATGTAGGCCAGGGTCATGGCGGTGAGGAGCACGTCGTTGATGCCGGTGTGATGTCTCCTGGGCAGATCCCGCAGCAGCCGATCCGTGTCCTGCCGGTTCAGATCGCTCCATACACGCTGGGCCGAGCCTTCATCATTGGGGCCTTGGGGTGCATCCAGGGGAACTGGAGCCCTGTCTTTCACCACCGATAACCAGTAATCCAGCTCTTGCTGCAGGCTGTCTGAACCTGCGAAGTCCATCAGGCGCTTGGCCCAGCTGGCAAAAGTCGTGGATTTGGCTGGTAATCGCACCGAATTCCCCCCCCGCAGTTGGCTGATGGCAGTGGCGAGATCGTCCAGCAACACCCGCCATGACACCCCATCCACCACGAGATGGTGGACCACCAATAGCAGCAACTGGGGAGCCCCATCCCCACGCTGGAACAGCACAAAGCGGATCACGGGCCCATGGCGGAGATCGAGGCTGACCTGGGCTTGACTGCAGCTGTGTTCGATAGCTTCATCCCAGCTGGAGCGTGGTGTTTGGCTCAGGTCCACTTCTGTGAAGGGCACGTTGCCATCGAAATCCACCAGGGTTTGCTGGGTGGTGTCTGCTCTGCTGGGATCCGGCCCAAAGCGCAACCGCAGTCCATCGTGGTGGCGCAGCAGCTGTGCCAATGCTGTCTTTAGCTCTGACACATTGAGGGGTTGACGCAGGCAAAGGAACATCGCCTGGTTGTTGTGATGGGGCGAGGGCAGTCGCTGCTCGAAGAACCACTGCTGAATCGGGGTTAGTGGCACCGGTCCAGCCGTGGGTTCCGGCTCTGGTTGAGGCTGCGCCTGGGCTTCATTGGCCGCAACGCACGCCAGTTGGGCGATGGTCTGATGTTGAAACAACTGGCGAGGGGTGAGATGCAGGCCGGCCTGCTGGGCCCTGGCCATCACCTGGATCGTCAGGATCGAATCCCCCCCAAGATCGAAGAAATTGTCATGCACCCCCACGCGGGCCAGACCCAGCAGCTCGCTCCAGATGGTAGCCAAACTGGCTTCCAGCGCTGAGCGAGGCGCTGTGTAGGTACTCTCCACACCTGGGCGTGAAGATTCGGGGGCAGGCAGGGCCTGGCGATCGAGTTTGCCCGCCGTTGTCCTTGGTAAACGTGGCAGCACCAGAAACGCCCCTGGCAGCATGTAGTCCGGTAGACGGTCCTTCACCCATTTCCGCAACTGCGGTACCAGGCGGCGAGCGAAAAAGCCTTGATGGGGATCATTGGCGTAGGGTGTCCCATCCCAGTCGCTGTTGCTGGCTACTGTGGCTATGGGTTGGCTGAAGATGATGCCAGTCTGGGCGTTCAACCCCTGACGACAGATCTGGACATCGAAACACCCCGGCTGATCAGACCAGGTGATGGAGACGCTGTAGGGGTAGCGCTTCGACAGGTCCCAGAGATCTTCCGGTTCGAGGCCCTCTGCGGGGGCGATGAGACGCTCGCGCCGCTGTTGTAGGCTGGTTGGATCAGCATTGGGACACTCCAAAAACTCCAGCAAATCAACCACCCCCTGCAAGCGTCGGTTGGGCACGGCGTGGAGGAACAAGGCTTGTGTTTCCTGCAGTCCCAGTTGCTCCTCCAGCCATTGCAGGGTGAGGCCTTCTTGCCGCCAATCCAGGGGCCGCAGTGTGATCACCACGCCATCCGGTGCGGCCTCCGGTAAGCGATGAAGGCTTACGTCATAGCGGAAGCGGGTGAGCTCATTGTGATGACGTCCCCGCTTCAGGGCGATGTCCACTGACCCGGCCTGGGGCAGGGTTGCAGCCAAGCTCTCAAAAAAGGCCGGATCCAACACCAACTCCATCTCTTGCTGGACCCGTTGGCGGGCCCTCTCGGCGATCAGGCGGGCACTGTCCTCCGCCGCGGCGCGATGCAACTCCACAGAGGCATAGAGGGCCGTTTGCAGCTGACGGTGGCGCACATCTCCGATGACAAGCGTGCCACCGGGCGCCAGCATGGACCAGGCTCCCCTCAGAACTCGCTCCAAGTAATGAACATCAGGAAAGTACTGAACTACGGAATTGATCAGCACCAGATCAAAGCCACCCTCTGCCAAATCACTGAAGTCGTGCGCCGCTTGTTGCCGTAACCGGACGTGGCTGAGGGTTTGGTCGCTTGCAATCGCCTGGCGCAGGCTTTCAAGGGCTATCGCCGAGATATCGGTACCGGTGTAAGACTCACAGCTGGGGGCCAAGGGGAACAACAACAGGCCGGTGCCACAGCCGATCTCCAGTGCCCGCTTGGCCCCCAGGGACTGCAGCCTTGCCACCATGCCGTCGACCTGCTCACGCATGGCATCCGCCGACAGGGGCTCGCCGGAGTAGGTGCTGTCCCAGCCGATGGTATTGAAGGTCAAATCAGCGTGGGGTGCTGGTTGGCTGTAGATCTCGTCGTAGAGCGCGCGCCAATGATCGAGCTGCTCATAGCTCCAGCCTTTGCTTTTGGCGTTGGCGCTGGAGAGGTGGGCCACCACATAGGCCACCAGTCGGCGTTCCCCCAATGGATCGGTCCGCATGACGGCTGCCGCCTCCGCCACCGCCGGGTGGCGCAGCAGCAGCCCCTCAATCTCGGCTGGTTCGATCCGAAAGCCCCTTAGCTTCAGTTGGTCGTCGCTGCGGCCCAACAGCTCAATCGCCCCGCTGGCTAAACGGCGGGCACGATCACCGGTGCGCAAAACCCGTTGACCTGGGCGCCAACGGTCGGGCTCAAACACGGCGGCACTCTTCTGCGCACTGGCACCCCGATAGCCGCGGGCCAGGGCCATGCCCCCGATTAAGAGGTCACCCACCACCCCCAAGGGGGTTGGGTTGCCGCGACTGTCGACCACATCGGCGTAGCAGTTGGCCAGGGGGTAGCCCACCGGCAGCTCAGCCTGGGGATGGCGCCAGCAGGGATCCGCGGGCACGGGCTGAACCAGGCAGGTGATGGTGGTCTCGCTGAGGCCATAGGCATGCAGCAAAGCAGGCTGGGACCCAATTTTTTCAAGCCAGAGGCTCACATCACTTGGGGTGGCCCGTTCGCTGCCAATGACGACAAGGCGAAGGCTCTTGGGCAGGGGCAGGTTGCCGTCAGGCAGCTGGTTGATCCACTCATGCCAATAGGGCGTTGGCAAGTTGAGCACGGTGATGTTCTGGTGCTCCACCAACTCCAGCAATTGGGCTGGTGTGAGTGGGCCCTGCTGTGGGCGTAACACCACCGTGGCGCCGGCTGCCCAGGTGGGAAAGATTTCCTCTAGGGCCACATCAAAGCCCAGGGTTGCGAATTGCAGCACCCGATCGGAGGGTTTGAGTCCCAGCTGCTCGGCCATCGCCAAGTTGTGATTGACCAGGGCGCGATGGCTAATCTCCACGCCCTTGGGCTGGCCGGTGGAGCCTGAAGTGTGAATCACATAGGCAAGATCTTCGGGGGTTGCGCTGTTGCGCTTGAGGTCGGACGGGCCATCGCCATAGGCATCATCCAGGAACAGGGTGTGGACGCCAAGGTCCGGAAGCCTGTCGTATAAATGGCTGCGGCTGAGTATCAGTCCAGGCGTGCATATCCGCAACAATTGGTCTTGTCGTGCCAGGGGGTAGGCCGGATCAATCGGGGCGAAGGCCCCGCCCGCCTTGCCAATGGCGAGAAGGGCAACCAGGGTTTCGACGCAGGGCTCGGCATGCACCGCCACCACCACGTCGGGCCCTACCCTCAGAGCTTGCAATGTGAGGGCCAGCCGAGCGGCCAACTGATCCACCTCTTGATAGCTCAGACAACGCTCGCCATCCACCAGGGCGATGTGCCCAGGGTTCCGTTCGACCTGCTGCTCAAACAGGTTGTGGACACAGTCTTCGGTTGGCCTGGTACTGGTTCTGTTCCAGTTCCATAGCAGGTCATGGCGTTGCTGGCTGGAGAGAATGGGCAGGTCTTGAATACGCTGTTCTGGGTTGGCTACGATGGCCTCCAAGAGATGCCCATAGGCCTCCAGCATGCGCTGGGCGGTGGCCTGGTCAAACAGATCACTGCTGTATTCCAGGTGGCCCTCCAGCCCGGCCGCCCCTTCGCGCATATCGAGAGCGAGATCGAAGTTGGCCATGGCTCGCTCGATCTCCATGGTCGGGCGACCGGCCTGCGTCAGTTTAGTTGGCCGCAAGCCGGGCACATTTTGCAGCTGGAACATCACCTCGAAGAGGGGATTTCTACCCAGGTCCCGTTCTGGTTGCAGGCTGTCAACAAGCTGTTCAAAGGGCAGCTCCTGGTGGGCGTAGGCCTCAAGGGCCATCTCTCGAACCCGCTGCAGGGCCTCCAGGAAGCTGGGATTTCCAGTCAGGTCGGTGCGCAGCACAAGTGTATTGACGAAGAAGCCAATCAGCCCCTCCAGTTCCTGCCGGTCTCTTCCGGCGATTGGTGTGCCGACCACAAGATCCTCTTGCCCACTAAAGCGGGCCAACAACACGTTGAATGCAGTGAACAGGGTCATGAAGGGGGTGACCCCTTGCTCTTGGCTCAATTGCTTCAGCGTCTGCCACAGGGATTCAGGCAAGGCGATGGAGCAGGTGGCGCCGCGATAGCTGGAGAGTTCCGGTCTGGGGCGATCGCTTGGCAGCCGCAATTTGGGCAGTTCGACCAGCTTGTCTCGCCAGTAGCTGATTAACCCATCCAGCAGTGGAGGATTCAGTCGTTGGCGCTGCCAGACGGCGTAATCGATGTATTGAACTGGCAGCGGCAGCAGGGGGGACGGCCTTGCGTCACAGTAGGCGCTGTAGAGAGCAGTGAGCTCACGGGAATACACTCCCATGGACCAACCATCTGTGATGATATGATGCATGGTGCTGAACAGAATCGAGGCATCGTCACTTAGCTGAACGATGCGCACCCTCAGCAAAGGACCTTTGCTGAGGACGAAGGCACGACGGGTTTCTGCGTTGGCGATGGCCAAGGCTGTCTGATCACGCTCCGCTTCGTCCTCATCTCGAAGGTCGTTGTATGGCAAAGGAACCACCAACGTTGCCGCCACCACTTGGTAGGGCTCATCGGCATCCATGTGGAATGTTGTCCGCAATGATTCATGGCGCTCGATGATGGTGGCCAGGCTGCGTTCCAGAGCTGGACGGTTAAGGGCTCCACCAATGTGCAGCGCCACGGTCAAGTTGTATAGGGCCGTATTCGGGACGAGGCGATCGAGAAACCACAGCCGTTGCTGTCCGAACGAGAGGGGTTGGCCTGGCACGGGAAAGGGCGCTATGGATCGAAGCATCTATTGTATTGAATAGCGTCATTGAAAGTTCTATAATTCTTAACATATCAAGAGCACACTGCAATGCCGCCTGTTCCGCGACAAGCCCCATGGCCGATCAGTGCAAGCAGGTAATCAATCCCACTCTAGGAGCGTGTCGCACGACGCGCCCAGGCCAGATCCAAGTTGCAACTGATAGCCGCTAAGGCTAAGCTATGCATTGTACGCTTGAAATGATTTGTATCCTATCCGCCCAACGATTATGGATAGATCGTGCGCAGCCACGATCTTATCCGAAGTTGAACAAGCCCGCAATTCCGGGGCCCTTGCTCTACTGCAGAAACATCCGGCCGTTTTTCACAGTGGCTTTAGATTCTCCATCAGTAGAAATACCCGATCCATGGGCCACTGGATCTGTGCTGTCCTCTGCGGTGCGATTATAGGGCCGCAACCATCCTGAGCGGCCGGTTCGCTTCATTTAACCCGGCCTGGCTTGGGGCGCAAGGCTATCTCTAGGTTTATTCTCCCCTCGATTCTCACCCGCTCAGCAGAGCAGCGGCGTCATCGCCTGCACCCGCACGGCCAGGATGCTCATCAGCCCTCCGCACTGGGGGCAGAGCAGTGGCGGCTTTCGGCGCGGCACCGATGGTGCTGGCCGCACCACCCTCAACAGCAGTTGCAGGAGCTCGATCCGTCGCCTGGCGTTGCCATGCAGCAGGCCATAGTCCCGCACCCGCCGGAAGCGTTTGGGCAGCACATGACGCAGCAGCAACCACAGAAAATCGGCGCCAGAGACGGTTTGAATCACCTCCTTGCCGGCGTTGTCCTGTGTGCGGAAGGTCACCATGCCATCCGCATCAGCGAGGATGTTCTTCTCGCTGATAACACCGCGATACAAATAGCGGCCCAGGTAGACCAGCGCCTTGCTGCCCCCTCCCACAGACTTGCAGTGCACCACCCACTCTGTTGGCAGGGTCCCTTGTGCCTGCAAGCCCAGCAGCCGCATGCCCTCGAACCATTTGGCCCGAAACACCCTGGCCAGGTTGGCTGCTGGAAACAGGTAGCCCTTGGCCTTGCTGCGCCACTCCCGCCTGTGTCCATCAAGCGCCCCGGCAGGAACGATCAGATGCACGTGGGGATGGTAGTCAAGGCGCCTGCTGTGGGTGTGCAGAACTGCATGGGCTCCGATCTGCCCCCTGAGCTTTGGATCACGGCGCGCAAATGAATCGAGCGTCTGCCATGCCGTTTTCAGCAACAGATCATAGGCTCGCCGTTGCTGCAGCCAGAACAGCGCCCTCAGCTCGGCGGGCACCGTGAAGGTGATCAGGAAATACTCCACCGGCAGCAGCTTGGCTTGCTGCCGCTCAATCCATCGCTGGCTTTCATGATGCTGGCAGTGGGGGCAACTGCGATGGCCGCAGGAATGGGGGATCTTGAGGCTGTGCTCACAATCGGAACACTGCAGCACCATCAGGTCGCCGCCCTGACGCCGGCAGCGCCGCAGCGCCAGTAGGGCCTGGCGATGGCTCGGCAGCAGCTGATGGCCATGGCGCCGTTCCAGCTCGCCCTGGTAGCGCTCCACCAGTTGGGAGAGAAGAATCATGATTCCCACTCCTCCAGCCAGCGCAGCTGGAAGCCGCTCAGCAGGGTCTCGATGCGATCGCCGCTGTGCTCCCGCACCACCGTGGTGATGTGGGCATAGCGGGCCGTGGTGTTGCTGTGGCTGTGGCCGAGCAGGGACTGGATCAGGCGCAGGTCCATCCCCTGCTCCAGCAGGTGGGTGGCGTAGGCGTGGCGCAGCGAGTGCACCGTGAGCCGCTTCTCGATCCCACACTCCAGGCGGGCCGCCCTCAGGGCCGCCTGCACGCCACTGGCATCCATCGGTGCGCTGGCGATCCGCACGATGAACTGGCTGCCGGCCGGACTGGGAAACAGCAGCCGGGGATGGCGGTGGGTCGTCCAGAACCGGCGCAGCGCCTGCAGCGTCAGCGCCGGCATGGGCACGTAGCGATCCTTGCCGCCCTTGCCATCGCGGATGTGCACGCGCCGCTGGCTGCCATCGATGTCCGCCACCTCCAGCGCCAGGCCCTCACCGATACGCAGGCCCAGGCTGTAGACCACCAGCAGAAAGATCCGATAGCGCAACCTGCGCACCGTATTGATCAGCCTGTGCACTTCCTCACGGGTTGGAACATCCGGCAGACTGCGGACACGCGGCGGACGGATGATCTTGATCCACTCCATCTCGCGATCGAGCACATAGCGGTGGAAAAATTGGAGACTGCAGAGATCCACCTTGATCGTGCTCCACGAGTACTGCTCAAGCGAAACAGCAAAGTAGTCTTTGAGTTCAGTCGGGCTGAGATCATCAGGGCAACGGTCGAAATGGCCCGCCACACGCCGCAATGTTCGGCTGTAGCTGTCAATTGTTTTGCTGCGTAATCCGTGCAACTGCATCGCCTGCACGTTGGCCGCGAAGAGGCGATCAAAGCGCTCCTGTTCAGCAGGATCCATGGCGGTAGCTTCCCGTTGGGAAGACGAAGGGACTCAGCGCATCAGCAGATGCGCATCCCTCAGTGTCTTGCCGAAGTGCCGCTGTGGTCAGCAGCGAGCAGAAACGGTTCAGCCTTTATCTACAGCATCGGGCCTGCGGCATCCACTCAAAGCCAACGCGTCATGAAGCAGAGCAGCTCCGCTATGCTATCTCTGTGAATCTGCCGCGCAGCGGCTTAGTTCAACGCTCCAGATCAGAAGCGGGCAGAGATTTGAGGATAGAAAAAAGTCTCTGCTCCCGTCTTCTGTATCTGGATGTTAGCCTTCGCCTCAATCAGATTACGCAGCAAGCTCGACATACTGAACGGCACATGAGGGCTCCGGTATGTCGATCCCATCCTCTCGCAAACCTTCCAGATGAAACGAAATCGCTTCACGAACTAGGTGTTCAACTTCTGACACAGAATTCCCAGTTACGATACAACCAGGGAGATCCGGAACGTAGGCCGAGAGGTTGTCTCCAGCCCTCTCAATTACTACTGCGTACTTCATGGATGTTCTGATCCTCTGAGACCTGCCTGCTTAAGGATACTCATCTGAGTGCCTTTGGCAAGCTCATCGGACGGCTTGCCAGCAATCGTTACCCTTCCTGGTTTACTTGGGTGTTTAAACTGACGATGGCTTCCCCTTTGTGCCACTTGAAACCAGCCATCATCTCTGATTAATTTGAGAACTTCGGTTACTTTCATCTCATCGTGTTCAGCGAAATTCAGGACGTGTAAACCCCAGGGCCGAAGCAAAAATTGACCGGTGTAGCTTCAAGCATAAAGACCTTGGAAGCGTTTGAATACACCACCTTGTAAATAGCAACAGGAATCGCCACGATCTCACCCATTCGATCGCCGAACATAAATTTGCGCAGATGCATTATAGCTTATCTTCAAATTCAGCACAGGCAACGCTTCGCTCTTTTCATAAGGCTAACGCTAAATGGGCGGGTCCGGTATCCGCCAATCTCCGATGGAGTTTGTCGGTCTAAGCTGCGGCGGCCCACCGGGTTGTGGTGGCCAAATCAACTGAGGCGTCTCGGATTGGCCGATTGGCTTGTGGATGTATGGCATCTTATACGGATCCGATAACCATCTGTACACCTTGTCACAGTCTCACAGCAGGTCGGCAGGGCTGGCGACGCCGAGGTGGCCTCGATTCAGCACATGGGTGTAGATCATCGTGGTCTTCACGTCGCTATGCCCGAGTAGCTCCTGAATCGTGCGGATGTCCTGTCCGCGCTCCAGTAGGTGGGTTGCAAAGGAATGCCGAAAGGTATGGCAGGTGGCCGGTTTGCTGATCCCAGCAGCCAACACTGCCTGGCGCACCGCTTTCTGGATCAGGCTGGGATCCAGGTGGTGGCGGCCCTGTTCACCGCTGGCTGGATTGCACCAGCGGCTGTGTTGGGGGAACACCCACTGCCAACCCCATTCCACAGGCGCATTCGGATACTTGCGGGCGAGGGCATGGGGTAGTTGCACCCGTCCCCATCCATCGGCCAGATCCCGCTTGTGGATCGTTCGCACCTCCAGCAGATGGCTGCGGAGCTGATTGGCCACGCCCACGGGCAGCAGCGTGCGTCGGTCCTTGCCGCCCTTCCCGTCGCGCACCGTGAGTTCGTGCCGGCCGAACTCCAGGTCGTGCACCCGCAGCCGCAACGCTTCCATCAGCCGCAGGCCGCTGCCGTAGAGCAGGCCCGCCACCAGCGCCTCGGCACCGTGCAGTCGCTGCAGCACCGCCCGCACCTCCTCCTGGGTCAGCACCACCGGCAGCCGGCGGCGCGTGCGCGCCCGCACCACGCCGTCCAGCTCGAGATCCCGCTCCAGCAGCTCGCGATACAGGAACAGCAGGGCCGCCAGGGCCTGGTTCTGGGTGGAGGGGCTCACGTGCAGCTCCACCGCCAGGTGGCTGAGAAAGGCGTTCACCTCGGCACTGCCCATCTCGCGGGGATGCCGCATCTTGTGAAAGCGCAGAAACCTCCTGAGCCACTGCTCGTAGGTGTTCACCGTGCGGCGGGCGTAATGCCGCACCTGCAGCTCCTCGCGGTAGCGCTGGATCAGCCCGGCTGGACGAGGTGGGGTGTTCATCGATGGGACGGCCGTACAGGTTCAGGATTCCCCGCCCGGCCGGTGATCCGCGTCCCCAACCAGGCCGCTGCCCCTCCTTTACTGGAAACCACCCCGGGAGCAGTTGCCATGGCGTCCGCCGATCCTGCGCCCAGCACGCCGCCCACGCCGCCCCCAGCGGCGCCGGAAGACGCCAGCAGCGGTGGCGGCTGGCCCCTGATCGACGGCTGGGCCCGCGCCACCCTCTCCCCCTCCGGCCCGAGGCTCTGGCAGACGCTCAACCACAAAAGCGCCTGCCTGTCGTGCGCCTGGGGCACCGGCGGCCAGAACGGTGGCTTCCGCGATGAGCTGGGGGAGCCGCTGCAGCGCTGCCTCAAGAGTGTGGAGGCAATCGGCGCCGAGCTGCAGCCGGCGGTGCCCGCTGAGGTGTTCGCCGGCCGCAGCCTGGCCGAGCTGCAGCAGCTCAGCTCCGCGGCATGCGACCGGCTGGGGCGGCTCGATCGGCCCCTGATCCATCGCGCCGGCAGCACGCACTACGAGCCGATCAGCTGGGAGGAGGTGCACGGGCTGGTTGCGGAGGCGTTCCGCACGCCGGCGCCGGAACGGGTGGCCTCCTACAGCTCCGGCCGCTCCTCCAACGAGGCCGCCTACCTCCTCCAGCTGCTGCTGCGTGCCCTCGGCTGCAACAACCTGGCCGATTGCTCCGATCTCTGCCACGCCCCCTCCACCATCGGCCTGGGCCGGGTGTTCGGCAGCGGCACCTCGATGGTGAACCTGGAGAGCCTCCAGCACGCCGATGGCGTGGTGCTGGTGGGCTCCAACGCGCCGGCCAACCACCCGCGCCTGATGAACGAGCTGATCCGCCTGCGTGAGCGCGGCGGCACGGTGATCGTGATCAACCCGGTGCTGGAGGCCGGGCTGCTCAAGTTCGGCTCGCCCGCCTTCCCGGTGCGCTCCATGCTCGGCGGTGGCAGTGAGATCGCCTCGCTGTTCCTGCAGCCCATCCCTGGCTCCGACACGGCGGTGTTCCTGGGCCTGCAGAAGGCGCTGCTGGAGCGCGGCGCCATCGACCTCGCGTTCGTGAAGGTCCACGCCGAGGGCTGGCAGGAGCTGATCGCCCAGATCGAGGGCACCCCCTGGGAGGCGATCACCGCCTGCTGCGGCCTCAGCCGCGAGGAGCTGGAGCACACCGCCGCCCGGCTGGCCGCCTGCCGCGCCGTGGTGTTCGCCTGGGCGATGGGCATCACCCACCACGCCAACGGCACCACCAACGTGCAGGCGATCGCCAACACCGCCGTGCTCAGCGGCAACGTGGCCCGGCCCGGGGCGGGCACGATGCCGATCCGCGGCCACTCCAACGTGCAGGGCTTCGGCTCGATGGGGGTGACGGTGCACCTGCGCGAGCCGATGCGCCTGGCCCTCGAGCAGCTGCTCGGCCGGCCCCTCAGCCGCACCCCCGGCTACGACACCCGCGCCCTGATCGAGGCCGCCGAGCGCGGTGGCGTGGACAGCCTGTTGTGCCTGGGCGGCAACCTGTTCGGCGCCAACCCCAACAGCCGCCAGGCCCAGGGCGCCCTCGGCCGTATCGACACGATCGCCTACCTGGCCACCAAGCCCAACACCGGCCACTTCCACGGCCTGGCGGCCCGCCAGACCCTGCTGCTGCCAGTGTTCAACCGCTTCGAGACGCCCCACCGCACCACGGTGGAGTCGGGCAACAACTGGGTGCGGCTCAACGAGCCCGGCAGCACCCACCTGCGCAGTGGCCAGCTGATCAGCGAGGTGGCCTTCCTGGCCGAGCTGGCCCACCGTCTGCACGGCGACACCCCGATCGACTGGCGCCGCCTGCAGGATCCGGTGTACGTGCGCGAGCTGATCGCCCGCACCGTGCCCGGCTACGAGGCCATGGCCGGCATCGATGCCAGCAAGCGGGAGTTCGAGGTGAGCGGGCGGGTGTTCCACGAACCCCGCTTCGCCACCCCCAGCGGCCGCGCCCAGCTCGCCGTCACGCCCCTGCCCGAGCTTCGTCTGCCCGAGCCGGAGCACTTCGGCGGCCTGGCGCCGGGCGAGCGGGGCCTGGTGCTCAGCCTGATCACCGCCCGCAGCTACGGCCAGCACAACACCGTGGTGTACAAGCCGGGCGACAGCTACCGGGGCATGCCGCACCGCCAGACACTGCTGATCAGCCCAGCCGACCTGGTCGCCAGCGGCCTGGCCGCCCACCAGCGGGTGACCGTGCAGGGGGAGGCGGGTGCCCTTGAGGGCATCGAACTGATCCCCGGCTCGATCCGCCCCGGCGCGGCCCTGATGTTCTACCCCGAGGCGAATGTGCTGATGCGGGCGGTGAGTGATCCCCACAGCGGCACGCCGGCCTTCAAGCGGGTGCCGGTGCTGGTGCGCGGCTGAGCCCCCGCACCGCATCGTCGTGCCCAGGCGGATGCCGGCAGGCCTGGCCGGCGGCTCCGTCGTTTGTCCGTAACCTCAAGGACCCGTCACCCGCCGCCGCCCATGGCTCTGGCCATCGCGTTGCTCACGGTGTCGGACACGCGCACCCGGGCCGATGACCCCAGCGGTGATGCCCTGCAGGCGCGGCTGGAGGCCGCCGGCCATGGGCTGGTGGAGCGGCGGATCGTGCCCGACGACCGCTACCGCATCCGGGCGGAGCTGAGCCGCTGGATCGCCGATCCGGGCGTGCAGGTGGTGATCAGCAGCGGTGGCACCGGCCTCACCGGCCGCGACGGCACGCCCGAGGCGGTGGCCCCCCTGCTCGACAAGACGATCGAGGGGTTCGGGGAGCTGTTCCGGGTGCTGTCGTTCGAGACGATCGGCACCAGCAGCCTGCAGAGCCGCTGCCTGGCCGGCGTGGCCAACGGCACGGTGATCTTCGTGCTGCCGGGTTCGCTGGATGCGGTGCAGACCGCCTGGGACCGCCTGATCCGCGCCCAGCTCGACGCCACCACCCGCCCCTGCAACCTGGTGGCCCTGCTGCCGCGGCTGCTGGAGCCGGTGGACCAGCCGCAGCGCCCATGACCCCCCCTGCTTCTCTCGCCGGCCTGGGCCGCTCCCTGCACCGCCGGCTGGCCCTGCTGCTGGCCGGGGTTGGCCTGGCCCTGGCCCTGGCCCTGCCCGGCCAGGCGCCGGCCCAGCCGGATACCCCGGCTGATGGTCCGGTGCTGCATGTGTTCTGGAGCCTCAGCTGCCCGGTGTGCCTGCGCCAGAAGCCCTGGCTGGAGGAGCTGGAGGCTCGCTTCCCCGGCCTGGACGTGGAGCAGATGGAGTTGTCTCAGACGCCTCGTTTTCAGGCCCGGTTTGAGGCCATGGCCGCCGAGCGGGGGGTGAGCGCCAGCTATGTGCCCACGCTGATGCTCGGACCGCGCGCCTGGGTGGGGGACACGCCCGCCCAGCGCGCCGATATCGAAACTGCGATCGCGGCGGCGCTGGCGAGCCAGGATCCGGCGCCCGAGCGCGCAGACGGCCTGCGCCTGCCCCTGCTGGGCCGGGTCGATGCGGCCGCGGCCCCGTTGCTGGGGCTCACCGTGCTGATCGCCTTCGTGGATGGCTTCAACCCCTGCTCGCTGTGGGTGCTCACCCTGCTGCTGGGCCTGGTGGTGGGCTCGGGATCGCGGCGGCGGGTGGCCGTGGTGGGCATCAGCTTTCTGCTCACCACGGCCCTGATCTACGGCGCCTTCATCGCCGGACTGTTCAGCGTGCTGGCGTTTGCCTTCGCCCTGCCCTGGGTGCGCTGGGCCGTGGCCCTGTTCGCGCTCGGCTTCGGGCTGGTCAACATCAAGGACTACGTCTGGTACGGCCAGGGGATCAGCTTCTCGATCCCCGAGGGCCGGAAACCCGGCATCTACCAGCGCCTGCGCGGGCTGCGGCAGCAGGAGCTGAACACCCCCCTGCTGATCGCCGCCACCGTGGCCATGGCCGCCGGCATCGCCCTGGTGGAGCTGCCCTGCACGGCGGGCTTCCCGGTGGTGTGGTCGGCCATCCTGGCCGAACGGCAGGTGGGCGGCGCAGCCTTTGCGGGCCTGCTGGCGGTGTACGTGCTGATCTACCTGGGCATCGAGCTGGTGATCTTCGCGGTGGCCATCACCACCTTGAGCCTGGGGCGGATGGGGGAGCGCCAAGGCCGGGCGCTCAAGCTGCTGGGCGGTGTGGTGATGGTGGCCCTGGCCGGGGCGCTGGCGCTGCGGCCCGAGCTGATGGACGACCTGGGCGGCACGTTGTGGCTGTTCGGTTCAGCCCTTGGCCTGGCGGCCCTGGTGCTGGTGGCTGAACGCCTGAAGACGGCGGGCTGAGCGGCGTCTGGCTCAACCGCCATCACCTCAACCCCCCAGATAGGCCATCTCGGCATGGCGGCCGGGATCTTGATCCTGCGGAGTGATGGTCGGCCACCGCTCCTGGCGCTCCTCGCTGTAACGGTCGTGGCGCCGCCGCCAGCGCCCGGCCAGGGCCTGGCGCAGACCTTCCGGATCGGGCTGCGGCTGCAGCCAGGGGCGCAGGTCGAGGCCGCTGGCGGGGGTGGCGAACAGGCACGTGTAGGCGATGCCGTCGGCGGTGACCCGCAGGCGGTTGCAGTCGCCGCAGAAGGGGGCACTCACCGAGGCCACCACCGCCAGATGGCCGCCGCCATCACAGCTGCGATCCCGGTAACGCCAGCGGCTGGCGGTGCCATGGGCGCTGCGCCCCAGGGGCTCCAGAGGCCAGCGCTGGCCGATGCGCTCCACCATCTCGGCGGCGCTCAGCACCGCCTCGGGCCGCCAGCCGTTGCGGTTGCCCACGTCCATGAACTCGATCAGGCGCAGCTCCAGGCCCCGCTCGCGGGCCAGGTGCGCCAGGGGCAGCAGCTGGTCGTCGTTGGCGCCGCGCTGGATCACCGCGTTGAGCTTGAGCTGCCCCCGGCCCGGATCGAAGCCGGCGGCGCGGGCGTGCTCGATCGCCGCCAGCACCTTGGCCAGCAGCACCTCCCCGCGCTGTGCCTGCTCCCCCGGATCACCTCCGCCGGCCCCGGCCATGCGGCCCACCGCCGCGCCCGTGGTGCCATCGAGGCTGAGGGTGATCCTGTTCAGCCCGGCGGCGCGCAGGGCCCGGGCCCGCTCGGCGCTCAGCAGCACGCCGTTGCTGGTGAGGGCGATCTCCTGTAAGCCCCGCTCCCGCAGCGGCTCCGCGGCGGCGATCAGCTCCTCCAGGCCGGCGTGCAGCAGCGGTTCGCCGCCGGTCAGCCGCAGGCTGGCCGCCCCCAGGGCCACGGCAGCCTCGATCACCGCCAGGCGCTGCGGCAGCGTCAGCAGCCCGGGGGGGTCCAGGCCATCGGGCAGGCAGTAGGGGCAGGCCAGGTTGCAGCGGGCCGTGAGCGAGAGGCGCAGCACCCCGAGCGGCCTGCCGAGGCGGTCGAGGGGAGGAACCCGGGTCATCGGCGCACGCTATGGCGCGGATGCCAGCTCCTGGGGCTGGTTCACGTTGCGCAGAGCCTGGGGATCGAGCGGCACCGGCAGGCACGACTGGCTGGCCAGCCAGCGCTGCAGGCCCCGCTCGCCCCGGTGGATGGCTGCGGCCAGCGGCGCGCGGATGGCGCCGGTGCTGGGGTAGATCCCCAGCAGGGGCTGCAGGCGCTGGCCGTCATGGGCCAGATGGATGGATGCCACGTTGGCCGCCAGCGCCGCTGGTCCGTCGTTTTCAGCGGCGGCCACCAGGGCCCGCAGTGCCTCCAGGCTGAGCCAGGGCATGTCCACAGGGCAGAGCAGCAGGCGCTGGTGCGGGTGGTGCTCCATCAGGCGGCGCAGGGCCAGCAGGGGCCCTTCCCAGGGCGGCGGCTCAGCCATGGCGATGATCGGCGGCTCAGCCAGCTGCTCTCCCAGCCCTTGCGCCAGCTTCAGATGGGCTTGGTGCCGGCTCAGCAGGGTGACCGGCACCTCCAGCCGGGCCAGCAGCAGCAGGGTGCGCTCCAGCCAGGTGCCGCCTTCGGGGTGGGGCATCAGCGCCTTGTCGCGGCCCATGCGCCGGCTGCTGCCGCCGCTGAGCAGGCAGCAGTGCAGCGGCAGGGCGCTCACGCCGGCGGCTCCAGCAGGTCGAACTCGGCGAGGGCCCGCAGCAGGTTGCGGTGTTCGTGGCCGGGGTGGCTGAGCTTCACCAGGGCGAAGCGCTGCAGTTCATCCAGCGCGCTCCAGCCACCGGCCTGCATCTGCAGCCCCAGCTGGGCGCAGGAGGCGGCCAGCACTTCCGGCAGCCGCTCGGGCCGCTGCCAGGGCTCGCCGCTGGGCCGCGGCAGCTCCTTGGCCTGCCCGGCGCTGAGGCCACGGGTGCGCTCCAGCAGGTGCTCCCGCAGGCTCTCGATGGCGGCGGCATCGTCGCCCCAGGCCAGCAGGTCGGAGCGCTCGCGCTCGCTCAGCTCACTCCAGTGCTGCAGCTTGAGCTTCACCCCGGCCAGATCCAGCTTGCGCCGCACTGCCATCGGGATGCAGCGCAGCGTGGCCGTGAAATCCGCTTCGAAGCGGAAGCAGGTGGTGGCGAGATCGTTGGCCAGGGTTGTGATGTCAGCCGATCACCATTCCAGCGCGGCAGGATGGAAGCTGGGCATAGCCGTCAGGGCCGTCAGCGCCGGTCCGGTTGAATCCTGTTCCCCTGGCCTGGCGATGGCTCCCGATTCCTCCGCTGCGCCGCTCGCCACCATCCCTGCCGCCACCACCACCGTCAACGCTGCCGCACCTGTCGCGGCCCAGGCCCAGTGCCCCTACTGCGGCGTGGGCTGCGGGCTGGAGCTCAAACCGCCCGCCAACCTGGCCTCAGTCCCTGGGGCCGCCGCGGCCGAAGGCCAGTGGACCGCCCGTGGCGACCGCCACCACCCCTCCTCCCTGGGCCAGGTGTGCGTGAAGGGCGCCACCGTGGGCGAGACCCTGCACCACAACCGGCTCACCACGCCCCTGTGGCGGGAGCGCACCGACCAGCCGTTCACCCCGATCAGCTGGGAGCGGGCCTTCACCCTGCTGGTGGAACGCATCCAGGCCACCCTCGCCAGCAAGGGGCCCCAGGCCCTGGCCATCTACGGCTCCGGCCAGATGCTCTGTGAGGACTACTACCTGGCCAACAAGCTGCTCAAGGGCTTCCTGGGCAGCAACAACTTCGACAGCAATTCCCGCCTGTGCATGAGCTCGGCGGTGGCGGGCTACCAGCGCAGCCTCGGCTCCGACGGTCCCCCCTGCTGCTACGACGACCTCGACCTGGCCGATCTGGTGCTGCTGATCGGCACCAACACGGCCGAGTGCCACCCGGTGCTGTTCCAGCGGCTGCTTAAACGCAAGCGCAAGGGGGCCGGGCCGCGCCTGGTGGTGGTGGATCCGCGCGCCACCGCCACCAGTGACGCCGCAGACCTGCATCTGGCGATCCGCCCGGGCACCGACCTGGCCCTGCTCTGCGGCCTGGGCCACCTGCTGCTGGAGCGGGCTGGCGTGGATCCGGCCTTCGTGGCTGCCCACACCGAGGGCTTTGCGGAGTTGGAGACGCTCTGGCGGGCCTGGGATCCGGCGCGCACTGCGGCGGTGTGCGGCATCGCCGCCGCCGATCTGCGCCAGCTGGCCGAGTGGTGGCTGCAGGCCAGCGCGGCGCTCAGCCTCTGGTCGATGGGGGTGAACCAGAGCCGCGAGGGCACCGCCACCGTGGCCGGCATCTGCAACCTGCATCTGGTGAGCGGCCAGATCGGCCGGCCGGGGGCCGGCCCCTTCTCGCTCACCGGCCAGCCCAACGCCATGGGCGGGCGTGAAGTGGGGGGCCTGGCCCAGTTGCTGCCCGGCTACCGCGCCGTGGCCGATCCAGAGCACCGGGCCGCGGTGGAGCGCCACTGGGGCCTGGCGCCGGGCTCGATCGCCCCCCAGAGCGGCCTCTCGGCCTGGCAGCAGATCGAGGCCATGGAGCGCGGCGAGCTCGACCTCTGGTGGGTGGTGGCCAGCAATCCCCTGGTGAGCCTGCCCAGCCTGGACCGGGTGCGGGCGGCGCTGGCCCGCTGCCCGCTGGTGGTGCTGAGCGAGGCCTATGCCGGCACTGAAACCGAAGCGGTGGCCCATCTGGTGCTGCCGGCGGCCCAGTGGAGCGAGAAGGAGGGGGTGATGGTGAACTCCGAGCGCCGCGTCACCCTTTGCCATGCCTTCCGCCAGCCCCCCGGCGAGGCCCGGCCCGACTGGGCGGTGTTTGCGGAGCTGGGCCGGCGCCTGGGTTTTGTTGAGCCGTTCAGCTTCGTCTCCGCCGCGGAGGTGTACGCCGAATTCGTGGCCCTCACCGCCGGGCGGCTGTGCGACAGCAGCGGCCTCAGCCACCAGCTCCTGGCCGAGCACGGCCCCCAGCAGTGGCCCTTCCCCGCCGGCACCGCCCCCGGCGGCGGCCAGGCGCGGCTGTACACCGACCACCGCTTCCCCACCCCGTCCGGCAGGGCCCGCCTGTGGGCCGACCTGCCCCTGGGGCTGGCCGAGCCGCCCGATGCCGCCTACCCGCTGGTGCTCACCGTGGGCCGGGTGCTGGGCCACTGGCACACCATGACCCGCACGGCCCATGTGGCACGGGTGGGCAAGGCGCACCCCGAGCCGCTGCTGGAGGTGCACCCCATGGATGCGGCCCGGGTGGCCCTCGCCGATGGCGCCCTGGCCCGGGTGCGCTCCCGCCGCGGCGCCATCACCGCCAAGGTGCGGCTGAGCGAGCGCATCCGCCCCGGCAGCGTGTTTCTGCCGATGCACTGGGGCGCCGCCCAGGGCGAGCTGGCCTGCGAGGCCAACCGGCTGATGCACGAGCTGGGCTGCCCGATCTCCAAGCAGCCCGAGCTCAAGGGGGCGGCGGTGACCCTGGCGCCAGCCTGAGCCAGGGCTCGGTCCTGGGGGTGCCCCGCAGGTTCACCTCAGTCCACGTCGTGGGCGTAGCGGCGGAACAGGAAGTCGAGGGCGTGGTTGCGCAGCTGGCCGTAGCGGGGATCGTCCTGAATGGCCTCGTAACTGCGGGGCCGCTCAAAGGGCACCGTGATGATCTCGCCGATGCTGGCCGAAGGGCCATTGGTCATCATCACGATGCGGTCGGCGAGGAAGAGGGCCTCGTCAATGTCGTGGGTGATCATCAGCACGGTGGGCTTCTGCTCCTCCCAGATCGCCAGGAGCTCTTCCTGCAGTTCCTCCTTCGTGATGGCATCGAGTGCCCCGAAGGGTTCATCGAGCACCAGCACCTCCGGGCTCACGGCCAGGGCTCTGGCGATGGCCACCCGCTGGCGCATGCCACCGGAGAGCTGCGCGGGCCGTTTCGTGCGGGCCTCCATCAGCCCCACCATGTCCAGGTGGTGGGCCACCACATTGCGTCGGATGTTCCCATCCAGTTCGGGTCGGGCCGCTTTCACCGCCATCTCCACGTTCTGCCACACCGTGAGCCAGGGCAGCAGTGAGTAGTTCTGGAACACCACCATCCGATCCGGTCCAGGCCGCCCGATCGGGCGGCCGTGCAGGCTCACCGTTCCGCTGCTGGGTTGCAGGAATCCGGACACCATGTTGAGCAGGGTGCTCTTGCCGCAGCCGGAGTGGCCGATCACGCAGAGGAATTCCCCCTGCTGCACCTGCAGGTTGATGTCGCGCAGGGCCTCGAAGGGACCCCGGCGGGTCTGGAACACCTGGCCCACATCGCGGAACTCCAGGAAGGGCTTGCTGGTGCCGGCGGTGCTGGTGGTGGGGGCAGCTGTGGTGGTGGTCATCGGCGGGCGGCGGCTTGTTGTTTGAGACGGCGCTGGTCCTGCAGGAAGTGGATCAGTTCGGCGCGCAGCTGGTAATAGCTGGGATGGTTCATCACCGTGAGCCGATCCCGGGGCCTTGGAATCGGCACGTCAACGATGCGGCCGATCCCAGCCGCGGGTCCGTTCCTCAGGCACACCACCCGATCCGAGAGCAGCAGAGCTTCATCCACGTCGTGGGTCACCATCACGGTGGTGAGTCCGGATTCCTGGCAGATCTGCATCAGCTGTTGCTGCAGGTTGCCGCGGGTGAGGGCATCGAGTGCCCCGAAGGGTTCGTCGAGGAGCAGCAGTTTCGGCCGGATCGCCAGGGCGCGGGCGATCGCCACCCGCTGCTTCATGCCACCGGAGAGTTCGGCCGGGTATTTGCTGGCGGCAGCGCTGAGGTTGACCAGGCTGATGTTGCGTTCAACGATGTCGCGCCGCTCGCCTGAAGCGAGGTGTGGGTACACGGTTTCCACAGCCAGGGCGATGTTCTGGCGCACCGTGAGCCAGGGCAGCAAGGAGTAGTTCTGGAACACCACCATCCGATCTGGTCCAGGATCGGTCACCTGGCGGCCATTCATGAGAATGCCGCCTTCCCTGGCCTGATCCAGGCCGGCCATCAGGTTGAGGAGCGTGCTCTTGCCGCATCCTGAATGCCCGATCAGGGTCACGAATTCCCCTTTGGCAACGTCGAGGCTGATGCTTTTCAAAGCCACGTAGTGACCGCCCCCGTCCAGAGGGAAGCTCTGGGTGACTGCATCGACAGTCATCAATCCGGTAGCCATGTCAGCTGGCCTCCCGACTCACCTTGCGGCCCGCGAAGGCCACGAGGCGGTCAAGCAACAGGCCGACAAGGCCAACGTAGACAATCGCCAGGATGATCTCACTGGAACTGGTGTCGCCTCCCGCGTTGTAGGAATCCCAGATGAAGTAACCAATGCCACCATCAGCCTTCAGCATCTCGGCAGCCACGATGGCCAGCCAGGCCAGGCCCACGGCGATGCGTAGACCTGTGAACACGTAGGGAACGGTTGCTGGGACGACAATGTTGCGGATGTAGGAGCGTTTGCTCAATCGCAGCACTCTGGCCACATTGGTGTAGTCCTGAGGAATTTCCTTGATGCCCACCGCTGTATTGATGATGATGGGCCAGATGGCGGTGATAAAGATCACAAAGATGGCGGAGGTGTCGCCATCCTGAAAGATCATTAATGCGATCGGGAACCAGGCCAGAGGAGGAACCGTACGCAGCACCTGAATCACGGGATCAAAGCCCTTGCCGGTAAAGCGATTCAGGCCAAGGAGACCACCCGCTGACACACCGACAATGGCTGCCAGGCTGTAACCGATGGCTACGCGCTGCAGGGAAATGAGAATCTGCAGCCCCAGGCCCTTGTCGGTGCCGCCGTTGTCGAAGAAGGGATCAATGATATAAGGATCCCAGGTGTTGGCTACCACGTCAATGGGGCCAGGTAGTCGCTGCACGCCAATCAAGGAGGAAAAGATCTGCCAGGCGATCAGGAAGGCGCCAATGCAGATGATGTAAGGAACCGCCTGAGGTAGCCAGGGTAGTGCAGAGGATGGTCGCTGGCGACGACTTCGCAGGACTGTGGGGGTCATGATCTGATCTCAATGGGATTTGTATCGGCCTCAGGGCTGTGCTGGCACCGCGCAGAGTGGCTGCGAGTTCAGCGCATCGCTTTGATCTCAAGGCTGTTGAGATAGGCCATGGGATTTTCGGGGTCGAACACCACGCCATCAAAGAAGGTTTCCTTGCCCCGTGAATCACTGTCAGGGATGGCCTGGTCCTGGCCGATGGCCACGGCGGCCTCTTTCCAGAGATCGGAGCGGTTGACCTTGTTGACGAGGGCATCGATGTCTGTATCGGCGGGCAGATAGCCCCAGCGAATGTCCTCGGTCACGAACCACTTGTCGTGACTCTTGAAGGGATAGGAGGTGTTTTCGCTCCAGAATCGCATCGTATAAGGGCTATTCTCTACTACCCTTCCGTCGCCATAATCGACAATCCCGGCGAGACGAGGCTTGATGTCTTCTGGAGCGCAGCGGAAATACTGGTTGCGTGACGTAATGTTGACCAGCTCATCGAGGTTGGCCGGATCTTCACACCAGATCTGCGCTTCCTGAACTGCCTTCAGCATCGCCTTGGTTGCCTTGGGGTTGGTGTCAACCCAGTCGGCTCGCATCGCGAAGGCCTTCTCGGGGTGAAATTTCCAGAGCTCGCCGGTCTGAGCGGCGGTGTACCCCGCTTGCAGGTTCACCAGGCGCTGATTCCAGGGCTCGCCCACACAGAAGGTATCCATGGTTCCCGTCTGCATGTTGGCCACCATCTGAGCAGGCGGCACCACAACCAGATCAGCCTCGGTGTTGGGATTCACGCCATTGGCCGACAGCCAGTAGCGCATCCACAGGTCGTGGGTGCCGCCGGGGAAGGTCACGGCCGCCTTGAATTTCCGACCCTTATCGCTGGCGATGGCGAGGGCTTTTTGAAAGGCCTCGGGGCTGTTGATCTTCAGATCCGGAAATTCGCTGGAAGCCGACAGGCCCTGGCCCTGGGTGTTGAGCCGGAGCAGGGTGTACATCGGCAGAGGCTGGCTCGTTTTGGTGATCGTGCCGGCCGTGAGCAGCAGCGGCATCGGTGTGAGGATGTGGGCTCCGTCAATGCCACCGCTGCCGCTGCCGAGCTCGAGATTGTCGCGGGTGCCAGCCCAGGAGGTCTGCTTCACCACCTTCACGTCGGGCATGCCGTACTTGGCGAAGAAGCCCTTCTCGGAGGCGATGATCAGCGGTGACGCATCCGTGAGGGCAATGAAGCCCAGGGTGGCACCCTTCACCTCGGGTTCTTCACCAGAGGGAATGGCTGTCTCCGTGCTGATCGTGTCGTTCGGGCGGCTCCCGCCGCAGGCACTGAGCCAGATGGCACCGGCCGCACCACCGGCAGCCGTGAGCAGGAATTGACGTCGGGAAAGGTTGGGCATTTCGCTGGAAACTGGATGCCGGAGTGGCGGGGAACTGCACTCCGGACGGGCTCCACAACGAAGCGCACCGAACCGGTCTGAATCTGAAACCGGCGCACCAAGCTGACCGGAAACTCACGACACCACACCAACCCCTGGATGCAGGGTTGTGGTTGTTACTGATTCCCTGTTCGGTGCGCAAGCTGGGACCGCTTGTCAGCGGGCCAGAGCCTGGCGCAGGCGTTCACCGCAACGGGCGGCCAGCAGGGCGCGGGCCTGGTCCAGGCCGCTGTCCAGCGTTTCGAACTGATCCGCCAGCCACAGGTTGGCACCCAGGTTCCAGATCAGGGCGCGGCTCAGGGGCCCCTCGCCCTGCAGGGCGGCCAGGGCCTGCTGCCCCCATTCTTCCAGGTTCTGCCAGGGCGTTTCCTCACCGTGGAGGCCGTGGTCGCGCGGGTGCAGCAGAATCCGTTTCATCTCACCACCACGCAGCCGGGCCGTGATGCCCGCCCGGCTGGTGGGCAGGTCGGTGGAGCCCTCCAGGCCCTTCACCGTGAGCACATCGGTTTCTTCCGCCGCCGTGAGCGCCTCCCAGGCGCGCTTTTCGGTGGGCGGATGCACGAAGCCGCTCACCAGCAGGTGCTCGCCTCGGTGGGGGGTCCAGAGCAGCTCCAGGCTGGCCACAGGCGGCCGCTTGCCGATCTCGTCCCGTGCCGGCAGCAGCCGTTCCGCGCTGGGGAAATGATCCGGTTGATGGGTGAGCGCCAGGTTGTGCTCCTGCAGGCCCTGCTGCAGCGCTGCCAGCGGCCGGCCCCGCCAGTCGATGCCGATGGCCGCGAACAGTTCTGCCAGGGTGACCCCGAATTTCACCGGCATCGGATCACCGCCGTGCAGCACCACGGGCAGTCCGGCGCTGGCCAGCAGCACGGCAACCAGGGGCAGTAGCGGGGCCGTGCGGCTGCGGCCGTCGTAGGGCACCCCGAAGCACAGCGCCCGCCGCCCCGGCGTCTCCAGCACCGGGCCATGGGCGCGGTAACTGTCGAGCATGCCGGCCAGTTCCATGGGCAGCGGCCTGCGGATGCGATGGGCGATCAGGAAGGCACCCATCTGGGCGTCGCTGGCCTGGCCCTCGAGCATCAGATCCATGGCCTCGCCGGCCTCCGCCCGGCTCAGGCCGGTGCTGGTGTGCTCGCCGCTGCCCACCTTGGCGATCAGCTCGCGGAAGCGGACCCGACCGACACCGAGGGCCTGCAGCCGCTGCAGGCGCCGGGCCTCCCCCGCATCTGCATGGGCAGCGTCCGCTGTGGGTGACGATGTCGGTAACGGTTGCAACATGTAAAGGTCGCCCCTCGGCGCACAATCTGGCTTGTCTCCTCGGCTGGGGAGATCTTTTCTGATCGGGGCCGACGCAGCTGTACCAGGCGCCACCCCGCCACCACTTCTGCTCCCGGCGGCGTAGCCCTCATTGGCGCTGGATCGGGCCCAACCCTGAGCCAGCGGGCTTCGGGTTCGGCATGCCGACGTTACCCAGCGCGTTCCAGGCCCCGCCCCATGACCCAGTCTTCAACGGCTTCAGCCGTGGTGCCCACCGCGGGCAGCCAGCCCCCCCTCACCAAGATCGAGCAGGCCAAGGCCGAGCTCTGCGGTCTGGAGCTGGCACCGCGCCTGGAGCACCTTGGGCGCGACGGCTGGGAGGCGCTCGATGAGGCCACCCTCACGATCCGGCTCAAGTGGCTGGGGATCTTCTTTCGCCCCGTCACCCCGGGCCGGTTCATGGTGCGGCTGCGGTTGCCCAATGGCGTGATCAGCGCCGACCAGCTGGAGGTGCTGGCCGACGTGGTGGATCGCTGCGGCGAGAACGGCAGCGCCGACATCACCACCCGGCAGAACATCCAGCTGCGCGGCCTGCTGCTGGAGGACATGGCGCCCCTGATGGCGGCGTTGGAGCGGGTCGGGCTCACCAGTCGTCAGTCGGGTCACGACAACCCGCGCAATGTCACCGGCAATCCCCTGGCCGGCATCGATCCGCAGGAATTCATCGACACCCGGCCCCTGGTGGCCGCGATCCAGGAGGCCCTGCTGGGCCCTTGCGGCCCCCGCAACCTGCCGCGCAAGTTCAATGTGGCCGTGGGCGGCGCCCCCGACAGCTTTCTGCTCCACAACGATCTGGCCTTCCTTCCGGCCATCCACGAGGGCGAGCTTGGCTTCACGGTGATGGTGGGCGGGTTCTTCTCCGCCCAGCGCAATGAGCTGGCCGTTCCCCTGGGACTGTGGCTGCCGGCCGGCCAGCTGCCCGCCTTCACCCTGGCGGTGCTGCGCCACTACGAGCGCCACGGCAACCGCCAGCAGCGCAACAAGAGCCGGCTGATGTACCTGATCGATCAGCTCGGCCTGAAGCCCTACCGCCAGGCGGTGCTGGACACCTGGCAGGAGCTGGCCGCCGAGCTGGGGCCGGAGCTGGGCGGTGACTCCACGGCCGCCTGCCCCCACGACGGCAGCCACCTGGTGAGCCGCGCCCCCCGCGACGCCCTCGGTGTGCAGCCGCAGAAGCAGGACGGGTTCCACTGGGTGGGGCTGCACGTGCCCATGGGCCGCCTGGATGCTGCGGCCATGGCGGAGCTGGCCCGGCTGGCCCGCAGCCACGGCAGTGGTGAGCTGCGGCTCACCGAAGCCCAGAACGCCCTGATCGTGAACGTGCCCGCCGAGCGACTGGAGCCACTCCTGGCCGAGACCCTGCTGCAGCGCTTCCGCCCCGACCCCTCACCCCTCCAGGCCGAGTCGGTGAGCTGCACCGGCAACGCCTACTGCAGCTTCGCCCTGATCCCCACCAAGGGCACGGCCCAGGCGGTGCTCGACGAGCTGGAAACAAGGGTGGAACTCCCCCATGCCGTGCGCATGCACTGGACCGGCTGCCCCAATGCCTGCGGCCAGCCCTACATGGGCCAGATCGGCCTGATGGGAGCCAAGGCCCGCAAGGATGGCCAGATGGTGGAGGCCGCCAAGATCTTCCTGGGTGGCTCGATGGAGGCCGACCCCAGGCTGGCTGAACTGCACGACAAGGGCGTGCCCCTGAGCGACCTTCCCGACGTGCTGGAAGAGCTTCTGGTTGAACGCTTCGCAGCCCGCCGTCGCCCCGGCGGCAGTGCTAGTACGCACCCGGGGCGTGTCGAGGTCCCCTGACCCCATCGATGGCTCAACCGGGGTGATCGCCCTGACATCCGTTCAGCCCGCTCCCGCCGATCTTCCTGCCAGCGGTGATCCAGCCCGCTGGCCCTGGCTGCAGCAGCTCCGGCGCCAGCCGCACGTCGACCTCGAGCCCTGGCTGCAGGCCATCGAAACCGAGGCGCTCGAACCCCGCGCCGATCTGCTGGCGGTGTTGGCCGAACGCCTCGATGCCCCGGCCCAGCGGCGTCTGCTGAGCTGGTGGCGACGCCAGCCCCATCCCGACCCCTCCCTGCCGGCTGTGGTGGCCCGCGATCGCGACGGGGCGACGGCCGCCTGGCTCCAGGCCCAGCTGGCGCCCGGCCCGGCCGCCCTTCAGCACGGGCTGCCGGCGGAGCTGGCGGCGGTGTTGCTGCCGCTGCTGGGCCATCAGCGGCAACCGCACACCTGGTCGCTGCTGGACGCCTGGCTGCGGGCAGCGGTGCCCACTCCGCTGCGCCGGGCTGCCCTGGAGGGGGTGGCCCGGGGGCTGCCCGTGTGGCCCCGTCCCGCCCTGGTGCAACGCCTCACCAGCCTGGCCGGCGACCTCGACCCCCAGCTGGCGGCCAGCGCCGTGGATCTGCTGGCCCGCCTACCCGCCTGTCGCCGCTGGTTGCTGCCGCTCACCCGGCAGCCCCTGGACACGGGCGTGGCGGCCCGCCTCCAGCGCCGTCTGGCCGCCGTGCCCGTGCAGCCCCTGCTCCTGGTGGTGCATGGCCGCAGCGGCGGGGTTGTGCCCGCTGAGCTGCAGGCCCTGGCGCTGGAGCTGGAGCAGCGCCGCGGCGCGCCGGTGCGGCTGCAGGCCCTCACCGCAGAGGCACCTCCGGCTGCGGCGGAGCTGCTGCGGCCTGGCCTGGGGCTCACTCTGGTGCCGTTGCTGCTGCTGCCGGGTGGGCATGTGCGCCACGACCTGCCGGCGATCGTGGGCCACTGGCGGCGCCACACCAGCGTGCGGCGGTTGCCGTTTCTGGGCGCATGGCCCCGCTGGCAGCAGGCCCTGCGCCGCGAGCTGGTGGCCCTGGGCCCGGGGGCGCCGGTGCTCCATCACCCGCTGGAGGGTGAGCTGGCGGACCGCTTTCTGGCCCATCTCGAGCGGGAGTGCGGGGGGCGCTGCCACGCCACTCCATACAGTGCCGAGCACCTGGATGCGCTCCAGCTGACCCTGTCTGCCCCCGCCCTGCCCCTGGCCCTGGCCGCCAACCGCTTCACCGATCGGCTGGGCGATCGGGTGGGGGCGCCGTTGCTGCAGCGGCCGGCTCTGCGCCAGCTGCTGCTCAAGGAGCTGGAGGCGCTGCCATGACCAACGGCCACCACATGGGCGACCCGTCCTCCAGTGGCACGGCCTCCAGTGGCACGGCTTCGGGCGGCACGGCTTTGGGCGGCACCGTGTATCTGGTGGGGGCAGGCCCCGGCGATCCGGAGCTGCTCACCCTGCGGGCCCACCGGCTGCTGCGCCGCTGCGATGCCCTGGTGCACGACGCCCTGGTGCCAACGGCCCTGCTGGAGCTGGTGCCCGCCGGCTGTGAGCGCCACTTCGTGGGCAAGCGCCGCGGCCACCACTCCGTGCCCCAGCCCAGCACCAACGCCGTGCTGGTGGAGCTGGCCCGCCGCCACCGCACCATCGTGCGCCTCAAGGGCGGCGACCCCTTCCTGTTCGGCCGCGGCGGTGAGGAGGCGGCCCACCTGGCGGCCCACGGCGTGGCTGTGGAGGTGGTGCCCGGTGTCACCGCCGGCATCGCCGCGCCCGCCTACGCCGGCATCCCCGTCACCCATCGCAATGCCGGCTCCAGCGTCACCTTCGTGACCGGCCATGAGGAGATCGACAAGCAGCGCCCCGGCGTCGACTGGCGCGGCCTGGCCCGCAGCAGCGACGGCCTGGTGATCTACATGGGACTGCACAACCTGGGCCGCATCGCCGAGGAGCTGCTGGCCGGCGGCCTCGCCGCCGACACTCCGGCGGCGATCATCCAGCAGGGCACGGTGCAGGGTCAGCGGCTGCTGCTCAGCCCCCTGGCCCAGCTGGCCGAGCGGGCCGAGGCTGAGGGATTCGCCTCCCCCTCGATCGTGGTGGTGGGGGAGGTGGTGGCCCAGCGGGTGGACGCCTGCGCCCCCACCCCGGCGCTGGTGGAGATGCCGATTCCGCTCTGAGTGCAGCGAGACCCTCAGTCGAGCTGGAGCACGCTGCGGGTGCGCTGGCGGCGGCGCTGATCCTGGGCCTCGAAGCCTTCCATGCAGTTGCCCTGGGGCGCCAGCAGGCAGCTCACGTAGTCGGAGGCGTCCACCAGGGCGGCGCGCAGGGCCTTGCCCACCGGCGTGCGCTGGGCTTCGCTGCTGGATCTGTCGTAGCGGAAGGTGCCCGCCGCCCCCACCAGGGCCTGGCCGCCGCGGCTCATCGGCACCCCGAAGATCGTGAGCCCCGCCGCCGGCAACAGATTCACGCCCTGCTGGCGGCTTTCGGCCGTGCTCGTGGCCGTGCCCTCCACGGTGCGGAAGCCCACCACCTCGCCGGTGGTGCTGTCCACCACGCGGATGTCGATGGCCACGTAGTCGGTGGTTTCCGCCTGCTCGCTGCGGCCGCCGATGCCCAGGATGCTCATGCCGCCCCCCGAGGTCTTCGACGCCACGTTCGATTCGTAGGCGCTCACCGTGCCCAGCACGATGAAGCGGGCGCCGGTCATCTGGCCGCTCTGGGCGGCGGCTGGCCCCTGGCGCACGATGCCCAGCTCCGCCAGCTCCTGCTCGCTCAGCACCGCCTTCAGGTTGCTGCGCTCCACCACCTGCAGCCCGCCGGCGGCCTGGAGCTCATTGGCCAGGGCCGCCGAGAGGTCATCGGCCACCGGCCCGCTCCACCACCACGACTGGTTGACGGTGTTCCTGAACTCCGGCACCGATACGGTGGGCCGGGCCAGGGCCGGCGTGCCCAGGGCTGCCAAAGCCAGCGCCAGGGAGAGGGTGAGACCCGAACGCCAGCGGTGTGGCCGCCGCCGGGGGGATGGTTGAGGATTGGAGGGAATGGGCTGGGTCATGGTTGGCCGTTGAGTCCTGCCTGTGCCATGGGCATTGAAGCAACCCCGATCAACCAGCTCCAGCTCAACCAGCTCAACGCACCTGGCTCCACTCAAGCTGAAGACAATCCAAACTCTGCCCACCCAGTGCCGGCTTTGGTAGTTCTCGCCACGGTTGCCCGCCCTGGTGCTTCGGTTCACTTGAACAAACCCCCCCCACTCCTGGCCTCCCCTCCATGGCTGCCACACCCCTGCACCGCAATCCCGAACTGCTCGAGAGTCAACCCCCGGCGCCGGTCCATCCCGTGCGTCCGGCGCCGATGTTCGAGCTGATTCCCTACGAGCGCTTTCGCGATACCCCCAGCGTGCGCTTCTTCGACATCACCGTGGCGGCCTCCAACGCCCGCGACCTGGTGGTGCACTCCGGGCCAGCCGTCTCTCCCCCGGACGACGAGAGCGGTGCCTGGCAGTTCTATCTCCATCCCCACCAGGAGGACAACCTGCTGGCGCTGCACGGCGGCCGCACCTTCTTCCTGGTGAACTTCGGCTGGAACTATCCCTTCCACATCGTGCGCCTGGACACGGGCGGCGACATCCTGCGCATCCCCCCCGGCACCTTCCACCGCTCGGTGTCGGATCCGGAGGGTTCGGTGGTGCTCAACCAGGCGGTGCGGGAGGAGAACGCCAGCCTGGTGCGTGAATTCCGCGTGTACAACAGCCGCCGCATCCCGCGCCTGTTCGCCACCACCTGCAACACCGCGCCGCTGCCCAAGCTGCACGGGCTCAACTGGTAGGGGATGTCAGGGGCTGGGCAGGAAGGCGCTCACGTCCACCCCGTGACCGGCGGACACCATGCCGGTGACGCTGTGGGTGGCATCGAGCATCTCGGCCTCGATCTGCCAGTCGAAGGTGCTCTCCACGCCCGGGGGGCCTGAGAAGCTGCCGGTGACGGCGGCGGTGAGCTCAGGTTTGGAGGAGGTGGCCAGGGTGATGTAGCGATCGTCGATGATGCCGATGCCGCTGGGGTCCACGCCCCGCCAGCCGGCACCGGGCAGGTACACCTCAGCCCAGGCGTGCAGGTCGTAGCGCTTCGGCTTGGGCTCCACCAGGTGGTAACCGCTGACGAACCGGGCCGGCAGCCCCACACAGCGGCAGGACTCCACCATCAGCATCGCCAGGTCGCGGCAGGACCCCACCCGCTCCTTGAGGGTGCGGCCGGCGGGCCAGGCCGGCCCCACGTGGCGCTGGGTGTACTTCACCCGGTCCTGGATCATCTCCACCAGTTGCTGCAGGAACATCAGCGCCCGCTGATCACTGCCCATCAGGGCCTCCTGGGCCAGGTCCACGGCCGCAGGATCGTGCTGGCCATTGGGCAGCCAGCCGTTCAGCGATCCCATCAGGTCGCCGTTGAGGTGGCCCACCGGATAGGGCAGGTGCGGTTCGTTCTCCTCCAGACAGACCTGCAGCAACGGCGGGGTGTCGGTTTCCACGATGCTGGTGGCGCGCACCAGAAACTGATCGCTGCCGCCCTGGAAGCGGGCGCGCAGGATCTCATCGCCGCTGGCGGCCACCAGGGGGTAGAGCCGGCTCGGCTCGGGGCTGATCTCCAGGCGGAAGTCCACCAGCCGCTGGAAGCCGTGGCCCCTGGGTTTGAGGCAGAAGCGGTGGGCACCCAGCAGCACCGGAGCGCTGTAGCGGTAGGTGAGGGTGTGGGTTACGCGAGCACGCATGCCGGATCATTGCTGGCCGTGTGCTGGATCACCGGCGCGTCTTCGCCGGTGGCGATGAAGTAGCGCCGCTCGATCAGCTCATGCAGCCGGTTGAGGTCGCCCTGGAGGGCATCGATCGATTCGTGCAGGCCGTTGGCGATCAGTTCATCGATGCGGGTGTAGCTCCAGCGCGCCAGGGTGATGCCGCTGAGGCATTCCAGGTCGTCGGGCACCCCGGGCACCGCCTGGCCGCCCACGATGTGCAGGGTTTCGTGGATGCGCTGCAGGCAGTAGCGCACCGAGCGGGGAAAGATCGGGTTGAGCAGCAGGAAGGCCGCCACCGCCTTGGGTTCGATCGCCTGCTGGCGGGCCTGCCGGAACATCTGATAGGCGCCGGCGCTGCGCAGCAGGGAAATCCACTGCAGTTCGTCGAGCACCCCGCCCACCTCATCGGGGGAGGGCAGCAACAGGAAGTACTTCACATCGAGGATGCGGGTGGTCTTGTCGGCCCGCTCCAGCAACCGCCCCAGGCGGCTGAACTGCCAGGAGAGGTCGCGGCTGAGGGTGGCGTCGGTGATGCCGTAGAAGAGCTGGCAGGCCCGGCGGATCTCGCGCAGCACCTCCTGGGGCTGCTGGCGCCAGAAGCTCTCGTTCTCCTGCAGGGTCCAGTAGATGTCGTTGATCTGCTCCCACATCTCCGTGGTGATCACTTCGCGGATCTGACGGGCGTTCTCGCGGGCGTGGCGGATGCAGTTGATCACGCTGCTGGGGTTGTCCTCGGCCGACACCAGGAACTCCACCACCTCGTCGGGTGTGCCGCGGGGATAGAGGGAGTCGAACAGTTCCCGGTCGCCGCTGGCATCGATCAGCGGCAGCCAGGGTTCGGCGCTGCCCGGTGGGCAGTCGAGGGCCATGGCCTCGCTCACCTCCACGAAGCGCGAGATGTTCTCGGCCCGCTCCACATAGCGGTTGATCCAGTAGAGGGAATCGGCGACGCGGCTCAGCATGAGGGCTCTCCCACGATCCAGGTGTCCTTGCAGCCTCCACCCTGGGAGGAGTTCACCACCAGTGAACCGCGCCGCAGGGCCACCCGGGTGAGGCCACCCGGACTCACCCAGGTGCCCTTGCCGCGCAGCACGTAGGGCCGCAGGTCCACATGGCAGGGGAACAGTTCGCCCTCACTCAGCGATGGCACCGTGGACAGCTCCAGGGTGGGCTGGGCGATGTAGTTGCGGGGATTGGCCTTGATCTTGACGGCGAACTCGGCAATCTCCTCGGCGCCGGCATGGGGACCGATCAGCATCCCGTAGCCCCCGGCTTCCGCCACGGCCTTCACCACCAGGTCCTTGAGGTGGGCCAGCACGTAGGCCTGGTCGTCGGGCCTGGAGCAGATGTAGGTGGGCACGTTCTCGATGATCGGGTCCTGGCCCAGGTAGTAGCGGATCATGTCCGGCACATAGGCGTAGATCAGCTTGTCGTCGGCCACGCCGGTGCCGGGGGCGTTGGCGATCGCCACCCGGCCGGCTCGGTAGGCCTCCATCAGGCCCCGCACTCCCAGGATCGAATCGCTGCGGAACACCGCCGGGTCGAGGAAGTCGTCGTCGATCCGGCGGTAGATCACATCCACCAGCTCCAGGCCACTGGTGCTGCGCAGCCACACGCGCTCGTCCTGCACCACCAGGTCGCGGCCCTCCACCAACTGGATGCCCATCTGCTGGGCCAGGTAGCTGTGCTCGAAGTAGGCGCTGTTGAACACCCCCGGGGTGAGCAGCACCACGTTGGGGGTTTCGGTCCAGGGGGCCAGCTCGCGCAGGCTGCGCAGCAGGTGCGAGGGGTAGTCGTCGATCGGCTGCACCGTGCGCCCGGAGAACAGGCTGGGGAACATGCGCTTCATCACGCGCCGGTTCTCCAGGAAGTAGGCCACGCCGGAGGGGCAGCGCAGGTTGTCCTCCAGCACCCGCCAGGTGCCTTGGCCGTCGCGCACCAGGTCGAGCCCGGAGATGTGGCACCACTTGCCCAGGGGCGGCTTGAACCCCAGCAGCTGGGGTCGCCAGCCCTGGGAGCTCACCACGTCCTCCCGGGACAGCACGCCGTCGTTGAGGATGCGCTGCTCGCCGTAGACGTCGGCCAGGAACAGGTCGATCGCCTCCAGCCGCTGCAACAGCCCGCGCTCCAGCTGCTGCCAGTCGTCGCTGCTGATCAGGCGGGGCAGGGGATCGAAGGGCAGGATCCGCTCCACCCCGCGCTCGCCGGAGTCGTTGAGGCGGAAGGTGGCCCCGAGGCGCTTGAGCAGGTTGCCGGCGGCGGCGTGGTTGCGGTTCAGTTCCTCCAGCCCCAGCTGGCCCAGGGAGGAGAGCAGGGGCCGCAGGGCGCTGCGGGGTTCGTCGAAGGCGCTGAAGTACTCGTCGTAGCCGCGGCTTGGTCGGTAGTCGGTGAACATGGCTCAGCCGCGCGGCGGTTCTGGATCATCCGAGAGCGGGTGGGCGCTGTCCGGTGTGGGTTGTTACGAAACCCCCATCCACCTCAGGGCAGGGCTCAGAGCAAGGCTTCAGAGCAGGAAATAGCGCTGGGCCATCGGCAGCACCTCCGCCGGCTCGCAGGTGAGCAGCTCGCCGTCCGCGAACACCTCGTAGGTCTGGGGGTCCACCTCCACCTTGGGCAGGGCGGTGTTGTTCTTCATGGCGGCCTTGCCGATGCCGCCTCGGGTGTTCAGAACCGGCACGCAGGGGCGCTTGAGGCCCAGCTGGCGGGGAATGTCGGCATCGAGGGCGGCCTGGCTCAGGAAGGTGAGGCAGCTGGGGGCCAGGGCGGCGCCGTAGGCGGCGAACATCGGCCGGCCGTGCACCGGCCCGGGGGTGGGGATCGAGGCGTTGGCATCGCCCATCTGGGCCCACACGATCGAGCCCCCCTTGATCACCAGCTCCGGCTTGACGCCGAAGAAGCCCGGCTTCCAGAGCACCAGATCGGCCAGTTTGCCCACCTCCACCGAGCCGATCTGGGAGTCGAGGCCGTGGGCGATCGCCGGGTTGATGGTGGTTTTGGCGATGTAGCGCTTGAGGCGGGTGTTGTCGTTGCGCCCGTCGCTCTGAGCCGCGTCCTCGGGTAGGGCGCCGCGCTGCACCTTCATCTTGTGGGCGGTCTGGAAGGTGCGGGTGATCACCTCGCCCACCCGGCCCATGGCCTGGGAGTCGCTGGCGATGATCGAGAAGGCGCCCAGGTCGTGGAGGATGTCCTCGGCGGCGATCGTCTCGCGGCGGATGCGCGATTCTGCGAAGGCCACATCCTCCGGGATCTTCGGATCGAGGTGGTGGCACACCATCAGCATGTCGAGGTGCTCCTCGAGGGTGTTCACCGTGTAGGGCCGGGTGGGGTTGGTGCTGCTGGGCAGCACGTTGGCCTCACCGCAGATCTTGATGATGTCGGGGGCGTGGCCGCCGCCGGCCCCCTCGGTGTGGAAGGTGTGGATGGTGCGGCCGCCGATGGCGCGGATCGTGTCCTCCACGAAACCCGCCTCGTTGAGGGTGTCGGAGTGGATGCACACCTGCACGTCGAGCCGGTCGGCCACCGTGAGGCAGCAGTCGATCGCCGCCGGGGTGGTGCCCCAGTCTTCGTGGAGCTTGAGGCCGCAGGCGCCGGCGCGTACCTGCTCCTCGAGGGCCTCGGGGGTGGAGGCGTTGCCCTTGCCGTAGAAGCCCAGGTTCACCGGCAGCCCTTCGGCCGCCTGCAGCATGCGGCCGATGTGGAAGGCGCCGGGGGTGCAGGTGGTGGCGTTGGTGCCGGTGGCCGGGCCGGTGCCGCCCCCCAGCAGGGTGGTGACACCGCTGGCCAGGGCGGTTTCGATCTGCTGGGGACAGATGAAATGGATGTGGGTATCGATCGAGCCGGCGGTGAGGATGTGGCCCTCGCCGGCGATCGCCTCGGTGCCCGGCCCCACGATGATGTCCACGCCCGCCTGGGTGTCGGGGTTGCCGGCCTTGCCGATGGCGCAGATGCGGCCGTCGCGCAGGCCGATGTCGGCCTTGACGATCCCCCACCAGTCGAGGATCAGGGCGTTGGTGATCACCGTGTCCACCGCCCCCTGGCTGCGGGGCGTCTGGCTCTGGCCCATGCCGTCGCGGATCACCTTGCCGCCGCCGAACTTCACCTCGTCGCCGTAGACGGTGAAATCCTTCTCCACCTCCAGGATCAGCTCGGTGTCGGCCAGCCGCAGCCGGTCGCCGGTGGTGGGGCCGTAGGTCTCGGCGTAGGCGCGGCGGGAGATGCGGTAGGCCATGGGGGGCGGCGTGGGGCGGTGGGCGGTGGGCGTGCGGGGCGGTTGGCCGCGCCGGGGCGGAGGACTCAGTCGAGGGGGCCGTTCACCAGCCCGTTGAAGCCCACCACCCGGCGCTCGCCGGCGAAGGGCACCAGGTTCACGCTGCGGCTGTCGCCGGGCTCGAAGCGGATCGCCGTGCCGGCGGGGATGTCGAGCCGCAGGCCGCGGGTGGCTTCGCGGTCGAACTGCAGGGCGCCGTTGGCCTCATAGAAGTGAAAGTGCGAGCCCACCTGCACCGGCCGGTCGCCGCCGTTGGCCACCTCCACCGTGGTCACCGGGCGGCCGGCGTTGAGCTCGATCTCGCCCTCTTCGGGGATCAGTTCGCCGGGAATCAACGGGGCCATGGCCAAGGGAGCGGTGTGGGTGGGGCAGGGGGATCAGCGGATCGGGTCGTGCAGGGTCACCAGCTTGGTGCCATCGGGGAACAGGGCCTCGATCTGCACCTCGTTCACCAGCTCCGGCACCCCCTCCATCACCTGCTCGCGGCTCAGCCAGCCGCTCCCCTCCTCCATCAGCTCGGCCACGTTCTTGCCATCGCGGGCGCCTTCGAGCACCTGGAAGCTGAGCCAGGCCACCGCCTCGGGGTGGTTGAGCCGCAGGCCCCGGTTCAGCCGCCGTTCCGCCAGCAGGGCGGCGGTGACGATCAGCAGCTTGTCCTTTTCCTGGGGGGAGAGATGCATCCTGAGCGGGATCGGCCCTGAGCGGGATCGGCCCGCCGCAGCGCGGACCGGGAGGCCGGTGACGGCAGGCTGCCACGGAACTGGAGCCATCGCACCTTGCCAGCGGCGGCGGCCGCCGCCGGTTCAGGCCGAACCTTCAGGCAGCCAGGGATCCTCCTGGAAGGGCCACACCCGCGGCAGCTGGGGCGGCTGCAGCGCGCGGCAGCGGCGGGTGAGGGCCCACAGCCGCGTGAACCAGTAGCGGGCGGCCTGGGAGGAGGGGCCGCGGTAGCGGGCGATCAGGCCCTGCTGCAGCCCGCCCACCGCCATCTCCCCCGCCAGCCCCTGGCGGGCGGCCCGGGCCTCGCCGGCCAGCTGCGCCAGCGCGGCGGCCGACAGTCCGTCGGGGGCGGCCCACACCAGCGAGCCCAGCACCGGCTGGCCGTCCATGCCGTGGGGGCTGGCCAGGGCCTCGCCCTCCAGGCTGAGGCGGTCCACCAGTTCCCAGCGGGAGCCGCCGGGGGCGTGCCGCAGGATCTCCAGGCTGGAGCGCCAGCAGCCCGCCCCCAGCCCCTCGCCGGCGGCACTGCGGCCCAGGCGCACCACCTCCGCCCCCAGCCAGCTGGCCCCGGCCGCCAGCTCCACGCGGCAGTGCTGCTCCACCAGCCCGTCGGCGTAGACCACCAGCTCCTGGGGCAGCCACTCCAGGTCGGCCCCTTCCCCCAGCCGCACCCCCAGCCGCTGACGTGCCCAGCGGGGGCTGGCCCGCAGCCGGCGGAAGCGGCCCACCGAGCCATACACCTTCTGGGCGGCCACGGTGGTGAGCAGACCGCGGCTGCCGGGGCGCGCCTCCAGCTCCAGGTCGAGCTGGTCGCCGCCCACCAGCCCGCCGGCCGTGTGCAGCAGGGGCAGCTGCAGGCGCTGGTCGGGGCCGTGGTAGGCCCGCTGCCACTTCAGGGGCGCCGTGGCACCGGAGCGGTAGCGGCCCGGCTCCGGCTCCAGCCGCAGCCAGGCCCGGGCCCGCCAGCCGGCGGGCGCTCCGGGTGCCTCCGGGGCCTCGGTTGCTGCCTGCGTCGCGGATAGGGACTGATCCATGGCCCGACCCTGCCAGATCCAGAGCTGCCCGATCCGCAGCTGCTGCCACCAGTGCTGGCCGGGCGGCGGCCACCCATGCTGGGATCGGCAGCACAGGGCGCGCCCCAGCCTGGCCATGGCCATCACTCCTCCGGTTTTCCGCCGCCACCATCCCGGCCCGCCGCCCGCGCTGGCCCCCTGCTGGCAGCTGCCGCTCACGGCCGAGGAGCGCAGCCGCTGCCGGGGCCGCCGGCGCTGCGCCGGTGGTGAGGAGGTGCTGCTGCAGCTGCCCCGCGGCGAGCCCCTGCTGCCTGGTCAGTGGCTGTGCAGCGACGACCCGCAGGCCCCCTGGCTGCAGGTGCAGGCGGCCCCCGAGCCCCTGCTGCGGGTGCGCGCCGGGGATGGTCTGGCCCTGCTGCAGGCGGCTTACCACCTGGGCAACCGCCACGTGGCCCTGGAGATCCACGCCGCCGAGCTGCGCCTGCTCGACGACTCCGTGCTGGCCCACCTGCTGGAGCACCGCGGCCTGCAGGTGGATCGGCTGACGGGCCCGTTCAGGCCCGAGGCCGGCGCCTATGGGGGCCACAGCCATAGCCACAGCCACAGCAACGGCCACAGTCACAGCCATGGCGGCGGTGGCGGCGCCGCCAGCGGCGAGGCCTGAGGGACGGCGATGGGCCTGGAGCTGCTGCGCCTGTTTCAGCTGGTGAGTCCGGCCCTGCCGGTGGGGGCCTTCTCCTATTCAGAGGGCCTGGAGGTGCTGGTGCAGGCCGGCCGGCTGGCCGATGGCCCCGCCGTGGGTGCCTGGCTGGAGGCGGAGCTGCGCCGGGGGCTGGTGGCCGTGGAGGCCGCTACCCTGCCGGCGCTGATGCAGGCCCTGGCCCGCGGCGACTGGGAGCGGGCCCTGGAGCGCGACGGCTGGCTGCTGGCCCAGCGGGAGGCCGCCGAGCTGCGGGCCCAGCAGCGCCAGATGGGGCAGTCGCTGCTGCAGCTGCTGGCCGATCTGGGCTGGCCCCTGCCGCGGCCCCTGGCCCTGGGCTTCAGTGGCGCCTGGGCCTGGGCCGGGGTGTGCCTGGAGCTGCCGCCGCTGCCGCTGCTGGAGGCCTACCTGCACGGCTGGACGGCCAACCAGCTCAGTGCCGCGGTGCGGCTGGTGCCCCTGGGGCCCACCGAGGCCCAGCGGCTGCAACTGGCCCTGGCGCCCCTGATCGCGGAACGGGCCCCGGCCCTGCTCGCCGCCGATGCGGATGCGCCACCGTGGAACGCCGGGGTGGGGGCCGGCCTGGCCCAGCTCCGCCATGCTGAGCTCTATTCCAGGCTGTTCCGCAGCTGAGGCGAGGCAGTGGCGATGGGGAGCGCGGGCCGATGAGCAAGCTGCGGGTGGGCGTGGCCGGGCCGGTGGGCTCCGGCAAGACGGCCCTGGTGGAAGCCCTCTGCCGGCGCCTGCGGGACCGGCTGCAGCTGGCGGTGGTGACCAACGACATCTACACCCAGGAGGACGCCCAGTTCCTCACCCGTGCCGGTGCCCTGGAGCCCGAGCGCATCCGCGGGGTGGAAACCGGCGGCTGCCCCCACACCGCCATCCGCGAGGACTGCTCGATCAACCGGGCCGCGGTGGCGGAGCTGGAGCGGGCCTTCCCCGATCTCGATCTGGTGCTGGTGGAGAGCGGCGGCGACAACCTGGCCGCCAGCTTCAGCCCCGAGCTGGTGGATCTGTGCATCTATGTGATCGATGTGGCCGCCGGCGACAAGATTCCACGCAAAGGTGGCCCGGGCATCACCCGCTCCGATCTGCTGGTGATCAACAAGATCGACCTGGCACCGCTGGTGGGGGCCAGCCTGGAGGTGATGGAACGCGACACCGAACGCATGCGCGGAGGCCGGCCCTGGTGCTTCACCAACATCCGCAGCGGCGAAGGGGTTGAGACCGTGGAGACCTTTCTGTTGCAACAGCTACCAGATCCAGCCTGAAATCGGTGGATTGGCTGGGCTGATCCTGGCTTTGCGGGGCCGCCTGGCAGTTTGGTGATGCTTGCTACCGGTCGGCGGGCGGGCCTTCTTTACCTTGCCTTTGCCTTCAGCGTCATGACCGGATTCCTGTCGCTGCTTTCACTGAGCTCAACTCAGATTGCTCTGAATGATGCCTTCTATCAAGATTCGCCGCATTGCTGCTGGCGCTGCCTTTTCTGTGGTGGCCTTCTCGCTGGCCGCCTGTGGCCCCGGTGATCAGGCTGCCGGTGATTTTGACGATACCGTCAAAGTAGGGATTCTGCATTCCCTCACCGGCACCATGGCGATTTCGGAATCCACCTTGGTGGATACCCAGAAAATGGCCATCGAGGAGATCAATGCGGCCGGCGGCATTGAAGTTGATGGCAAGAAATACAAGATTGAATACATCGTTGAGGACGGCGCCTCTGACTGGCCGACCTTTGCTGAAAAAGCCGCCAAGCTGATCGACCAGGACGGTGTGCCTGTGGTCTTCGGTGGCTGGACCTCGGCAAGCCGCAAGGCGATGCTGCCGGTGTTTGAGTCGAAAGACGCTTTCCTGTACTACCCCATTCAGTACGAGGGTCAGGAGTGCTCCCGCAACATCATGTACACGGGTGCCACGCCCAACCAGCAGTCGGAGCCGGCCACCGTCTTCATGTATGAGAAGTCGCCGGCGGCTGGAAAGCCTTTCTACCTGGTGGGTTCGGACTACGTCTTCCCGCGCACGTCCAACACCATCACCAAGGAGCAGCTCGCGTCTCTTGGCGGTGAGGTTGTAGGCGAGGATTATCTGCCCCTGGGCAACACCGAAGTGGCCCCCATCATTGCCAAGATCCGCACCGCATTGCCTGATGGTGGCGTGATCATCAACACCCTCAACGGTGATCAGAACGTCGCCTTCTTCAAGCAGATCCAGGACGCCGGCATCACGCCAGCCAATGGCTACTACGTGATGAGCTACTCGATCGCGGAAGAAGAAATTGCCCAGATTGGCCCTGAGTTCCTGGAGAGTCACTATGGGGCCTGGAACTACATGATGTCGATCGACACGCCTGAATCCAAGAAGTTTGCAGAGAACTTCAAGAAGAAGTATGGCAGTGATCGGGTTGTCGCTGACCCTCAGGAGTCGGCCTACAATATGGTCTACCTGTGGAAAAAGGCTGTCGAGAAGGCTGGCACCTTCGACAACGCCGCCGTGCGTGAGGCCCTCATTGGCGTCACGTTCGATGCACCGCAAGGTCCGATTGAGGTGAAACCAAACCATCACATCTCTCAGACGGTGCGGATCGGCCAGATCACCTCTGACGGTCAGTTCGACATCATCGAGGAGAGTGACGGTCCGATTGCTCCCCTTGCCTGGAACCAGTTTGTGCCGGAAACCAAGGGCTACACCTGCGACTGGACGCGCACCGACGTTCCCGATCCGGGCAAGTTCCGCATGTGATCGCAACGGCATCGCCGTTTCGGGGGGAGTGCTGCACTTCCCCCTTTTTCTTGTTTTTGATTCGCGTCCCGCGTCCGTCCCCCCCGCCCTGCTGGGCACATGACACTTCTCTTCGAAACCCTCTTCAACGGGTTGGCCATCGGCTCGGTGCTGTTGATCGCAGCTCTGGGCCTCGCCATCGTTTTTGGCCTGATGGGCGTGATCAACCTCGCCCACGGTGAATTGATCATGCTGGGGGCCTACACCACCTATGTGGTGCAGTTGATCTTCCGCTTGCCGTTTCTTGCGCCCTTCTACGACGCCTACGTGTTGGTTGCTCTGGTGGCCGCCTTCGTCGTCAGCGGGATTGTGGGGGTGCTGCTGGAGCGCACGGTGATCCGCCGGCTCTATGGCAGTCCCCTGGAAACCCTGCTGGCCACCTGGGGTGTGAGCCTGATCCTGCAGCAGTTCGTGCGCAGTGTGCCCCTGGCTTCGGCTGCGGGTCTGGTGCTGACCCTGTTGCTCGCTCTGCTGGGTCCGGCCGTCCTCCCTGGCCAATGGCTGGCCGGGCCCCGGGGCCGCTTCACCCGTGCCGGCGTCTGGGCTGGGGCCGCCCTGGTGGGCGTGTTGGCAGCCGCCAGTCTGGGATCTCTGGTGCCGTCCCTCTCCCGCGCCAATCCCCGCAACGTCGACGTCACAGCCCCCGCCTGGATGCGGGGGAGCATTGAACTGGCGGGGCTGACCTTGCCCGTGCCCCGGCTTGTGATCATCGTGATCACGGTGGTGGCGGTGCTGGGGATCACCTGGTTTCTGGCTCGCAGCGTCTGGGGGATGCGCATCCGCGCGGTCACCCAGAACCGGCCGATGAGTGACTGCCTGGGCATCCCCACCGAAACCGTGGATGTACTCACTTTCGGGGTTGGCTCCGGTCTGGCCGGGGTTGCCGGGGTGGCGGTGTCGCTGCTGGGCTCGGTGGGCCCCAATGTTGGCGCCTCCTACATCGTGGGCTGTTTCATGGTGGTGGTGCTCGGTGGCGTGGGAAACCTGCTGGGCACCGTGATTGCCTCCCTGGCGATCGGCGTGATGACCGATCTGATCGGCGCCGGCCGGTTGCTGACCGCCTGGCCCGGGATGCCGCCTTCGATCGCAGCGGTTGTGGATTTCTTTGCCACCACCAGCATGGCCCAGGTGTTGATCTTCTCCTTGATTGTGGTGTTCCTCCAGTTCCGCCCTTCGGGCCTGTTTCCCCAGAAGGGACGCCTGGTGGAGGCCTGAGTCATGGTTGCCTCCTCCACCCTTCTCCCCCAGCCATCACGATGGATTCGCGTTGCCATCTGGGTGCTGATCCTGGCAGTTCTGGTTGCTGCACCATCAGTGCTGCCCGTCTTCCGCCTCAATCTCCTGGGCCGTTTCCTGTCGCTGGCGATCGCCGCGCTCGGCATCGATCTGATCTGGGGGTTCACCGGCATTCTCAGCCTTGGCCAGGGCGTTTTCTTCGCCCTCGGTGGCTACGCCGTTGCCATGTTCCTGCAGCTGAATACATCGGCAGCTGCCGGCATGCTGCCGGAGTTTTTCAGGCTCTATGGCGTGTCGTCGCTGCCGTTTTTCTGGGAACCCTTTCGGTCACCCGTCTTCACCCTGATCGCTCTCTGGCTGGTGCCAGCGCTGGTTGCCGCCGTGCTGGGCTATCTGGTGTTCCGCAACCGCATCAAGGGCGTTTATTTCTCGATCCTCACCCAGGCTGCCCTGCTGGTGTTCTTCAACTTTTTCAATGGGCAGCAGAAGTTGATCAACGGCACCAATGGCCTGCCCACCGATACCACGGTGTTGTTCGGCCAGCAGGTGGGTTCTGAACCGGTGCAGCGGGTGTTGTTCTGGATCACCGGACTGCTCCTGATCCTCAGCTGGTTCTTTGTCCGCTGGGTCGTCCGCGGCCGCTTCGGTGATGTGCTGATCGCCATTCGCGATGATGAACCGCGCATCCGCTTCACGGGCTTCAATCCCGTTGTCTTCAAGACCATTGTGTTCGCCATCGCCGGTGCCCTGGCTGGGATTTCGGGGGCCCTGTTCACCGTGCAGTCCGGGATTGTCACGCCCCAGTTCATGTCGGTGCCCTTTTCGATTGAGATGGTCATCTGGGTTGCCGTCGGTGGTCGCGGCACCCTGCTGGGGGCCATCTTCGGCGCTGTGTTGATCAACTACGGCAAGAGCCTGGTGAGTGAGGCTCTACCCCAGAGCTGGCTGTTCATCCAGGGGGCCCTGTTCATTCTGGTGGTCACGGCGCTGCCGCAAGGAATTCTGGGCTGGTTCTTTGCTGGTGGATTCCGCAACCTTTTGGTGCGGGCCGGCCTGGCCAGGCCACTGGCAACCTATCCCAGCCTGGAGCTCGATGGCCAGGAGGAGGTCAGGCTATGACGGCTCCGTTGCTTGAACTGCGTGAGATCACGATGAGTTTTGATGGCTTTCTGGCCCTACGCGACCTCAACCTCAGCCTGCAGCCGGGTGAATTGCGAGCTGTGATCGGTCCCAATGGCGCCGGCAAAACCACGTTCCTTGATGTGATCACCGGCAAGATCAAGCCCACCTCAGGGGATGTGGTGTTCAAGGGGCGCTCCCTGTTGCGCGACCAGGAATTCAGCATTGCCCGCCTGGGGATCGGCCGCAAGTTTCAGAGTCCACGGGTGTTTGAACAGCTCACCGTCCGCAACAACCTCGCCCTGGCGGTCAGCCGTCCCAAGAGTCCCTGGAGTCTGCTCACCGGCGCGCTGTCGCGTCAGGGGCGCGACCGCGTCGACCAGCTGATGGAGATCGTGGCCCTCCACCCGCGGGCCGATTATCCGGCTGGATCTCTCTCCCACGGCCAGAAACAGTGGCTGGAAATCGCCATGCTGGTGGGGCAGGATCCCGACCTGCTGCTGGTGGATGAGCCGGTGGCTGGCCTCACCGATGAGGAAACCGACCTCACGGCCGATCTGCTCAAGTCGCTCGCCGGCGACCACACCGTGGTGGTGATTGAGCACGACATGGAGTTCATCCGCCGGCTCGATACGCAGGTCACTGTCCTTCACCAGGGCCATGTGCTCTGTGAAGGACGGATGGATGACATCCAGCGCGACGAGCGGGTGATCGACGTGTATCTCGGTGGTGCAGACGACCAGCAATCAGGAGAGCAGCACTGAATGGCCCTGCTTGAAATCCAGGAGGTGAACACCTACTACGGTGAGAGCCACATCCTGCGCGATGTGGATCTCACCGTGAACTCCGGTGAGATGGTCTGCCTGATCGGGCGCAACGGGGTGGGCAAGACCACCCTGCTGAAATCGCTGATCGGCCTGCTGCGGCCCCGCAGCGGCACGGTGTTGCTGGAGGGCAAGCCCATCGACCGGATGGCCCCGCACCAGCGTGCCAGGGCCGGTGTGGGCTATGTGCCCCAGGGGCGCGAGATCATCCCCCAGCTCACGGTGGAGGAAAACCTGCTGCTGGGCCTGGAGGCCCGCCCCGGTGGACTGGGCCGCCACCGCCAGATCGATCCGATCGTCTACGAGCTGTTCCCGATCCTGCAGGAGTTCCTGCCCCGCAAGGGCGGCGACCTCAGCGGCGGCCAACAGCAGCAACTGGCGATCGCCCGGGCCCTGCTGGGTCAGCCATCGCTGCTGCTGCTCGATGAACCCACCGAGGGCATCCAGCCCAACATCGTGCAGGACATCGAACGGGCCGTGCGCCGGATCATTGCCGAGACCGGCATCGGCGTGCTGCTGGTGGAGCAGCATCTCCACTTCGTGCGTCAGGCCGACCGCTACTACGCCATGCAGCGGGGCGGCATCGTGGCCAGTGGCCCCACCGCCGACCTCAGCCAGGACGTGGTGGATCGTTTCCTCAGCGTCTGATCAGACGCGTCTGATCAGAGCAGGCGGTGCCAGAGGTCTGCCGCCTCTGGTGCCAGTGCGGCGTCCGGAGTAGAGCTCCCGTGCCCGCTCCAGGCCAGCGGCTCGCCCGCCAGGTGGCTGATGGACCGGCAGCCGAGGCTGTTGAGCAGCAACGCTCCGCTGCAGCCCGCCAGATCCTCCAGCGCGATCGGCGCCTCCCGCGCCAGCCCCAGGGCCAGGGCCCGGGCGCGCATCACCCCGGGCAGGCAGCCGCTGGTGAGCGGTGGGGTGAGCCAGCCGGCTGCACCACGCACCAGCAGGTTGGCGGCGGTGCCGCAGCAGAGGCCGCCGGCGCTGCTGGCCAGCAGGGCGTCGTCGGCGCCGCTCGCTTCGGCCTGGCGGCGGGCCTGGATGGCGCTGCCGTAGCTGAAGGTTTTGGCCCGGCTGAGCAGGCTCGTGGCGCTGCGGGTTTCCGTGGGGCTGACGATCACCCGCACCGGATCGAAGCAGGGGCTGGCGGCGCTGAGCTGCAGCCAGAAGCGCTGGCGGCAGCCCCCGGGGATGGCGATCCCCCGGGCTGCGGCGGCGGCCGGGGTGCCACGGCTCCAGTTCAGGCGCAGGGCGCCGGTGGTGATGCCGCTGCGGCCGATGGCCTCCTCGATCAGAGGCTCCACCTGGGCCGCCGTTGGTGGCGGCTCCATGGCCAGCAGGGCGGCGCCGGTCCGCCAGCGCTGCAGGTGCTCGGCCAGCAGCCGGGGGCGGCTGTCCAGCACCAGCACGGTTTCGAACAGGCCGTCGGCCAGCAGCAGGCCCCGGTCGGCCAGGGGCAGGGCCAGCTCGCCGGGCAGGCCCCAGCGCCCGGCGGGGGCCGGCGCGTCGATCCAGGCGATCTCCGGCAGTGGCTGCGGCTGCGCCATTGGGGCCCGGCCGGTCATGGCTGGCGGGGCCTCACCGGTGATCGCAGCGATTCCTCAGCGGCCAGGGCCTCCAGCAGTGGCCGCAGCTTCCAGCCCAGTTCCTCGGCTTCGGCCTGGGGATCGGAATCGGCCACGATTCCGCAGCCGCCGTGGGCCCGCAGCCGCCGGCCATCCACGAACAGCGAGCGGATCAGGATGTTGCTGTCGAAGCCGCCGGCGCCATCGAGCCGGAATAGGGAGCCGCAGTAGGGCCCGCGGGCCACGGGCTCGCGTTCGCCCAGGCGCTGGCAGGCGCGGATCTTGGGGGCGCCGGTGATCGAGCCCCCCGGCCAGCAGGCCCGCAGCAGATCCGCCGCCCCCAGGCCCGGCTGCAGCCGTCCCTGCACCACCGAGGTGAGGTGATGCACCTGGCGGTAGCTCTCCAGTCCCACCAGCTGGGGCACCTGGATCGAGCCGGGCACGCACACCCGGCCCAGGTCGTTGCGCAGCAGGTCGACGATCATCACGTTCTCGGCCCGGTCCTTGGGGCTGGTGACCAGCTCGGCGGCGGCATCGGCATCGGCGGCGGCATCGCCGTGGCGGGGCCGGGTGCCCTTGATCGGGCGGGTCTCCACTGCGCCCTCGGGGTGGAGCTGCAGGAAGCGCTCCGGTGAGGCCGAGAGCACCGCCTCCCCCGCCGCCGCCGGCCCGCCGATGGCCAGCCCGGCAAAGGGGGCGGGGCAGCGGCGGCGCAGGCGCCCGTAGAGCGCCAGCAGGGCGGCGGCGCTGGGGGCCTGGTCGAGCTCCTGCTCGCAGCAGGCGGTGAGGTTGGCCTGGAACAGATCGCCGGCGGCGATGCGCTCCCGCACCGCCGACACCTGGGCGGCGAAGGCGGCCTGGCTGGTGTGCCAGTGCCAGGCCTCCAGGGGCAGCCGCAGATCGCCACTGCTCCCGGCGCTGCCGCTCCCGGCGCCACTGCTCCCGGCGCTGCTGGGCTCTGCCAGGGCGTCCGCCGCGGCGCACTCCAGGCGAGCGGCCAGGGCCTGCAGCCGCTGCCGGTCGTGGCCCTCCAGCCACAGCCGCCGCTGCTGGTGGTTGGCGATCAGCAGCGGATCGGCCTGGATCGCCCACAGCAGCGCCATCGCCGGCCGCTGCCAGTGGGGCGCCGGCTCCAGCCAGGCGCCGGCCTCGTAGGCCAGCCAGCCCAGCCAGGGCCGGCCGCTGGCCTCCAGCTGGGCCAGCACGGAGAAGGGATCCTCGGCGCCGGCGTCGCCGGGCAGGCCCCGGCACACCCGCTCTGCCACGGGCTCGAGGGCCAGCACGCTGCGCCCCCCCAGCGCCGAGCCGTCCCCGTCGAGCCACACCAGAGCCGGCCGCTCCAGCTGCGGCAGCAGCCGCGGCAGCAGGGCTGCGGGCGGACACCAGGGGAGCTCCCGCCGCAGCGGTGCGCTCATGGCGCCGCCGGGCTGGCCAGATCGGGCCGGCCCGCTTCGATCAGGGCGGCATCGCGGATGCGGCAGCTGTCGCACACGCCGCAGGGAACCTCGCCGCCGCTGTAGCAGCTCCAGGTGGCGGCGATCGGTACCCCCAGCCGCAGCGCTTCCGTCACGATGCGCGTTTTGCTCCACTGCACCAGCGGCGCCCACAGCTGCGGCGCCCGCCCCTCCCGGCCGGCCCTGCTGCTCAGATCGGCCAGGGTCTGGAAGGCGTCCAGATAGTCGGGCCGGCAGTCGGGGTAGCCGGAGTAATCCACGGCGTTCACCCCCAGCACCAGCCGCCCGGCGCCGCGGGCCTCGGCAAGGCTCAGCCCCAGGGCGATGAACACCGTGTTGCGGCCGGGCACGTAGGTGCTGGGGATCACCCCCTCCTGCACCCCCTCACTGGGCAGGGCGACGCCGGGATCGGTGAGGGCCGAACCGCCCCAGGCGGCCAGATTCACGGCGATGGTGTGGTGCTCGGCCAGCCCCAGCTCAGCGGCCACGGCGGCGGCCGCCTGCAGTTCGCGGCGGTGGCGCTGGCCGTAGTCGAACGACAGACCGATCACCCGCCAGCCGGCCTCGATCGCCAGGGCGGCGGCGGTGGCCGAATCGAGGCCGCCCGAGAGCAGGGCGATGGCGGTGGGGGGTGGGGCGGCGGCTGTCATGGCGCTCAGCGCAACCCCAGCCACTTGTGGCTCTGCAGGCTCAATCGCCAGTGGGGGTGGCGGCGCACGTGGGCGATCGCCAGCTCCTGGCCCTGCGCGCTCTCCCAGCCCGGCTGCAGCAGCAGGGCGGGCCGGTTGCCGGCCTGGGCGGCGGCGGCGGCCATGGTCTCGGCAAAGGCCAGATCCGCCGGCTCGTGCACCACCGGCTTGAGCTCGTGGCAGGCGGCCAGCAGCTCGGGCCGCGGCGGCCGGTGCCGCTTGGGCGAGAGGGTGATCCAGTCGAAGCGGCCGCTGAGCGGATCCACGCCGCTGGTTTCCAGGTGCAGGGGCAACCCGGCGGCGTCGAGGGCCGCGCAGAGGGCATCGAGGTGGTGGTGCAGCGGCTCGCCGCCGGTCACCACCACGAAGGCGGCACCGGCGGCGGCGGCGGCGCGGACCTCGTCCGCCAGCGCCTCCAGCCCGCGCTGTGGATGGGCCTGCTGGGGCCAGGAGTGCCTGGTGTCGCACCAGGGGCAGCCCACGGTGCAGCCCGCCAGGCGCAGGAAGAAGGCGCTGCGGCCGGCGTGGACCCCCTCCCCCTGCAGCGAATGGAAGGTTTCCACCACGGGGATCGCTGAAGGCACGGCGGCGGGCGTGGTGGTTGGCAGGGCAGCGGTGGTGGTTGCCGGCATGGGATCGGGCTGCACCAGGCCTGATTCGGCAACCTTAATTAGGACGGTGCAACGCTCGGAGGCGCAGCGGGTCCGGCCGCCGGAAACCAGGCAGGATGGCTTAACTGTGGATGGCCGATGCAGAGCCCGGATCTGGCCCGCCTGGCGCGCTACGGGCTGCTGCGCAGCTACGTGCGCCAGGTGCTGCTGGATGAGCTGCTCGCCGACGTAGCACTGGAGGCGCAGGAGCTGGAATCGGCGCGCGCCCAGTTCATGGCAGAGCGGCGGCTCGCCGATGAGGCAGCCCTGCAGGCCTATGCCCGGGATCAGGGCCTGGCCCCCGCCGATCTCGACTACCGCATCACCTACCCCGTGCGCATCTGGACGTACTGCCAGAAGCACTTCGCGCCCAAGGCGGAGTCGCGCTTCCTGGCCCGCAAGCAGAGCCTCGATCAGGTGGTGTACAGCCTGCTGCGCACGAAGGATGCGGGCCTGGCCCGGGAACTGTTCCTGCAGGTGAGCGAGGGAGAGGCCGACTTCGGCGAGCTGGCGGCCCGCTACGCCGAGGGTCCGGAGCGCGCCACCCGCGGCATCGTGGGTCCGGTGCCGCTGGATCAGGGCCATCCCGAGCTGGTGGGCCGCCTGCGAGCCAGTGAGCCGGGCGTGGTGCTGGAGCCGTTCCCGATCGAATCCTGGTGGCTGCTGGTGCGGCTGGAGACCCTGGTGCCCGCCGGTTTCGGGCCCGATGCCGCCGACGCCATGACCCAGGAGCTGCTCGATGAGTGGCTGGAGGATGAGGTGGACCGCCGCCTGCAGTCCCTGGCTGCGGGGTCTGTTCTGCTGCAGAACGGTGTGAGCGGCTCCCTGCCATGACCGCCCTCGACCCCCAGGCCCCCCCCGACCTCCCCGGGCTGGAGGGCCTCAGCGCACCGTTGCGCACCCGTCTGCTGGCCAGCGGTGAGCGGCGGCTCTACGGCCTCGGCCAGGCCCTCTGCCACGACGACCTGATCCCCAGCGAGGTGCTGCTGCTGCTGCGGGGCACGGCCCGGCTGCTGGTGCGCGATGGCGGCGCCCTGCGCACCGCCGAGAAGCTGGGGCCGGGGGCCTGGGTGGGCCTGGCGTCGCTGCTGCGGGCGGCTCCCTGCGAGGAGGTGGCGGCGGCCGGCGAGGTGGAGGTGCTGGCGATCGCCGATGGGCGGCTGCTGGCGCTGCTGCAGGAGGAGCCCGCCTTTGCCGCCTGGTGCGCCGCCCAGCTGTTCAGCGCCGAGCTGCTGGCCCTGCTGGCCGAGCTGCTGCAGCGCCGGCCCCAGGCGGATGTGTCGCTGCTGAACCTCTGGCGGCAGCTGGCGCCAGCTGCCCGGCTGGTGGCGCCCACCCGCGAGGGCCTCCAGAGCCTCACGGCCGAGGAACTGCTGTTCGCCGCCAGCCACAACCTCGCCGATCACCCGCTGGGCACGGCGCTCGATCCGGCCGAGGGCGTGCCCGGGGCAAGGCCGCCGCTGCCGCCGCGGCTGATCGCCCTGCCGGCCGCGCCCCTGCAGGCGGTGCTGGCGCCGCCGGAGCCGCTGGAGCCCGTGCTGGAAGGGGATGGCGGGGGATCCCAGCTGGTGCCCGCCGCCGCCGCCGGGCCCCTGGCCAGCGGCCTGGATCTGGGCCGGCGCGACCGGCCCGAGCTGCTGCTGGTGCGCGGCAGCGGGCCGCTGGAGGAAACCCTGGCCTGCTTCCAGATGCTGGCGGCCCAGCTGAAGCTGCCCTTCCGCCGCGACGCGATCGAGAAGATCCTGCGCGACGTGCTGCGCCGCGGCCAGACCCCCGACCTGCAGCTCTGCGGCAACATCGCCGCGATGATGGGGCTGCACGTGAGCGGGGTGCGGGTGCCGCCCCAGCTGGGCACGCGCCTGCAGGTGCCGGCCCTGGTGAACTGGAAGGGGGGCTTCGCGCTGGTGCGCGCCGCCGACGCCCGCGGCCTGGTGCTGGCCTCCCCCCGCGAGGGCTGGGTGGAGCTGCCGCCGGCCGCCATCGAGGCGGCCTACCCCGACGGCATCGAGGTGCTGCTGCTGGAGCGCAGCAACACCACCCCGGAGCAGCGCTTCGGGTTCGAATGGTTCTGGCCCGCCCTGCAGCGCTACCGCGGCATCCTCCTGCAGGTGCTGCTGGCGTCGTTTGTGGTGCAGCTGTTCAGCCTGGCGAACCCGCTGCTGATCCAGGTGATCATCGACAAGGTGATCAGCCAGCGCAGCCTCGACACCCTGCAGGTGCTGGGCATCGCCCTGGTGGTGGTGACCTTGATGGAGGGGGTGATCGGCGCCCTGCGCACCTTCCTGTTCACCGAAACCACCAACCGCATCGACCTGCGCCTGGGGGCGGAGGTGATCGACCACCTGCTGCGCCTGCCGCTCAGTTACTTCGACCGCCGGCCGGTGGGCGAGCTGGGCACCCGGGTGGCGGAGCTGGAGAAGATCCGCGAATTCCTCACCGGCCAGGCGCTCACCACCCTGCTGGATACGGCCTTCTCGGTGATCTACATCGCCGTGATGCTGATCTACAGCTGGCTGCTCACCCTGATCGCCCTGTGCGTGCTGCCGATCCAGGTGGGGCTCACGGTGTTGGGGGCCCCCCTGTTCCGGCGGCAATACCGCGCCGCTGCCCAGGAGAACGCCCGCACCCAGAGCCACCTGGTGGAGGTGCTCACCGGCATCCAGACGGTGAAGGCCCAGAACGTGGAGATGATCAGCCGCTGGAAGTGGCAGGACCTCTACACCCGCTACATCGCCCGCAGCTTCGAGAAGACGATCACCGGCACGGCGCTGGTGGAAACCTCGCAGGTGCTGCAGAAGCTCTCCCAGCTGCTGGTGCTGTGGGTGGGGGCCTCGCTGGTGCTCAACGCCGAGATGACCCTGGGCCAGCTGATCGCCTTCCGCATCATCTCGGGCTACGTCACCCAGCCGCTGCTGCGCCTCTCCTCGATCTGGCAGAACATCCAGGAGCTGAAGGTGTCGTTCGAGCGCCTGGCCGATGTGGTGGACACGCCGGAGGAGAGCAACGAGGCCGACCGCCAGAAGATCCCCCTGCCGCCGATCGCCGGCGAGGTGGTGTTCCAGAACGTGAGCTTCGCCTTCCCGGGCTCCTCCACTCAGGTGCTGCAGCACATCGACCTGCGCATCCCGGCGGGCACCTTCGTGGGCGTGGTGGGTCAGAGCGGCAGCGGCAAGAGCACCCTGATGAAGCTGCTCTCGCGCCTCTATGCCCCCGGTGAGGGCCGGATCCTGATCGACGGCTGCGACATCGACAAGGTGGAGCTCTACTCGCTGCGCCGCCAGATCGGCATCGTGCCCCAGGAGCCGCTGCTGTTCACCGGCAGCGTGGCCGAGAACATCGCCCTCACCGATCCCGATGCCGGCAGTGAGGCGATCATCACAGCCGCCCGGATGGCCTGTGCCCACGAGTTCATCATGGAGTTGCCGGGCGGCTACAGCTCCCCGGTGGGCGAGCGTGGAGCCGGGCTCTCGGGCGGCCAGCGCCAGCGCCTGGCCCTGGCCCGCACCCTGCTCAGCCAGCCCCGGCTGCTGGTGCTGGATGAGGCCACCAGCGCCCTCGACTACGACACCGAACGGCGGGTGTGCGACAACCTGCTTGACACCCTCAGTGACTGCACGGTGTTCTTCATCACCCACCGGCTGTCCACGATCCGCCGTGCCGATCTGATCGTGATGCTGCACGAGGGTGCCATCGCCGAGGTGGGCCGCCACGATGAGTTGATCGAGCGGCGCGGCCGCTACTACGCCCTCTACCGCCAGCAGGAGGCCAGCTGATGGCCCTGATGCGCAAACCGGGAGCCCTGGTGAAGGCCGGCCAGAACGCCCTCGAGCGGCGGGTGCAGAGCAGCCACGAAACCCTGGCGCTGCAGCAGTCGCGGGTGCTGGCGCGCACGATCACCTGGGCCCTGATCGGCACCACCGGGGCCGCCCTGGCCTGGCTGGTGCTGGCCCGCACCGAGGAGGTGGTGGTGGCGCCGGGGCGGTTGCAGCCGATCGGCGAGGTGCGCACCGTGCAGATGCCGGTGGGCGGGGTGCTGGATCAGATGCTGGTGCAGGAGGGCGAGCGGGTGAGCGAGGGCCAGGTGCTGCTGCGGCTCGACAACGAGGCTGTGCTCGATCGTCAGAAGGCGCTGCAGGAGTCGATCGTTGCGGGCCAGGAGCAGCTGCGCCTCAAGCAGCTAGAGCTGCAGCGCTACCTGAGCCTGAACGACACCGAGCAGCAGGTACTGCAGCGCAACATGGAGCTGGAGGGGGAGATCCTCGGGCGTCTGGAGAGCCTGCAGGCCGATGGGGCGGCGGCCGAACTGCAGGTGCTGCAGCAGCGCAACCGGGTGCGGGAGGTGCAGGGTGAGCTGGAGAAGGTGCGCGTGGACCGCAACCGCCAGACGGCGATCCTGCAGCAGGCCATCGCCCAGCTCAACAGCGAACTCTCCGATCTGCGCGGCCGGCTGACGGAATCCACGGTGAACCTGCGCTACCAGGATGTGCGCTCGCCGGTGGACGGGGTGGTGTTCGACCTCAAGCCCACCGGGCCGGGGTTCGTGGCCCAGGGCAGCGAGCCGGTGATGCAGATCGTGCCCATCAACGACCTGGAGGCGCGGGTGGAGATCAACAGCAGCGACATCGGCTTCGTGCAGGTGGGCAAGCCGGTGGAGATCAGCATCGATTCCTTCCGTGCCAGCGACTTCGGCACTCTGCCGGGCACGCTCACGGCGATCGGCTCCGACGCCCTGCCGCCGAATGAGCGCAATCCCAGCTACCGCTTCCCGGCTACGGTGACGCTCGACACCCAGCAGTTCAAGCTCAAGAGCGGCCAGGAGCTGCCCCTGCAGACCGGCATGTCACTCACGGCCAACATCAAGCTGCGCAAGGTGAGCTATCTGCAGCTGCTGCTCGGCGGCTTCCAGGACAAGACCGATTCGCTGCGGCGGCTCTGATTCAGCCCGAACACAGCCGACTCAATATGCCGCGGCTCGCCCCGCCACGACGTGCGCGATCGGCCAGCAGTCAATCCTGCTTGGTGAATGCATTGCGGAAGATCGCGGCGAGTTCGTCGTGGTAGCCCCAGCCCAGTCCTGTCGATGAGCTCACGATTGCCGCCAGCCGTTCCCGGAAGGGTCGCTGCGCATCGGCAGGCCAATCACAGATCAGGCCCGCCGCACGGCGATACATCAGGATCAGTGCACCGTAGAACCTCTCGTCCATATCGCCGTGGTCAAGGGTGAAGGCATTTCCCTGCTCCACGAAGTACACCATGATGTCAACATGAGCGGCAGGATCTGATATGGCCTTGCAGAAATCGCTCACCGCTCCCCTGGCCCTGGCGATCTGCACGGGCTTGTTTTTGAGAACGTCTGGATACAGGCAGTCTGCGATGACCTGCCTAGTGTCTTCGATGGCGTCGCTTGGATCCCCGAAGCGGGCATGGAGAAAGCTTTTGTTCTGCTTGGAGAGTTGATACAGCTCGCCAATCAGGCTGAGCATTTCCTTGCTGCTCAGCCCGGTGAGCCGCGCTTTGACAGGGGACCATGTTGGTTTCGCCATGCTCACATGCGCCGTCTGGTGTGCAGGGATAGCAAGGCAGGAGGTGCCGGTTGCGGCATGGTGCAGCACCTGCATTCCATGGGGCCAGGCTACCCATAGGCTCAGACTCAGATGAGATCAGAGGAGGGAGGCGTGACTGTGTTTGCTGTCGATGGGGCGATGGGGCGATGGGGCGATGGGCCCGAGGGACCCCGATCCGCCTGCCTCAGGCCCTGCCGAGGCCTGCGCCGTGTTCGCCGAGCCGTTCACCGCGGAGGTGCGTTTCGGAGAGGGTCCGGAGGCCGCGTTGGAGCAGGCCGACGTGATGGCCATGCCTACCTATGGCTGCCATCAGCCGGGCGAAACCTGTCAGGTGTCCTTCGAGCTCAACGGGGCGCGTCGGGTGATGGCCTGCACCATCTTCTGTGTCAGCTTCAGGTGATCGCCATCACCGCTCACCGCTGGAAACCCCGCCACCTGCTGATAGCATTGCTATCAGCAGGTGGCGTTGCGATGGCTGATTTGCTGGTGCGGGGTGTTGATGATGCGCTCGTGCAGGCTCTCAAGCAGCGGGCCGGGGCCCATGGCCGCAGCGCCGAGGCCGAACACCGCGCCATCCTGGCTGCTGCCCTGCTGATGCCCCCCCGCCAGAAACTGGCCGAACTGCTGGCATCCATGCCGGATGTGGGCAGCGACGCCGATTTCCAAAGACCGGCGCAGACAGCTGAGGCGGCTGATGTTTTTGGTTGACACCAATGTGATCAGTGAGGCCCGCAAGGGCCCCCGCGCCGATCCCGGTGTTCGCGCCTTCTGGGCAGATGCCTCGAGTTACGACACGCCACTGTTTCTTTCGGCGATCACTGTTGGCGAGCTCCGGCGTGGGGTGGAGTTGATCCGCCACCGCGGCGACCACCCGCAGGCCCAGCTGCTGGAGCGCTGGCTTGAGCAGGTGCTGGACGACTACGGCCACCGGGTTCTGGTTCTCGATGGGGATGCCGCGCAGGTCTGGGGCCGCCTGCGCGTGCCCGATCCACACAACGCGATCGACAAACAGATTGCAGCCATCGCCCTGCTGCACGATCTCACCGTGGTGACCCGCAACGCTGACGACTTTGCCGGCTCCGGTGTCCGCGTGCTGAACCCCTTCAGCGCAGCCTGAGCTGAGGCCTCCACCGATCAGCCCAAGGAACAGAGCTCCACCAGCTGCTGGCCGTCTGGTTCGGCATGCGCCAGTTGGTGAGCATCATGGCCGATGCCCTTTGCAGCAACTCCAGGTCGAGGCCCGCCTTCAGGAACTGGCGGAAGTCTTGGTCAAAGGTGATCAGCCGGATGGAGCCGCTGATGGCGAAGGCTGCCAGGTAGGCGTCCATCCAGCGTTTGGGTGCGGCCTCAGCAAGCCCCGCCAGGTGCCACCAGCGCAGGCGCAGCGGGCGTGGCCTGGAGCAAGCAACACCTTCATATCAAGCAGGGAGGCGAGCATGGCGGATGTCCTCCTGCACCAGGCACTCCTGCTCCAGTTGCAATGCCGTCTCCAGGTCGATTCCTGGTTGGTTTCCGGCGGGCGCAGGGGCTGATGTGCCGCCATGGAGCCCTTCACCGATGGACTCACCCACCCGTTCCTGAGCTGCGCCCCACCTTCAGGTGCAGATGATGCATCCCTTGAGCGCACCCTGCCTCAGGCCCTCACGGGCGACTCATCGCGCACGGTCGCAGCCTGCGTCTCCGGGCGTTTGTGGTTCAGGGCCTCGCCCCGCCGCGCCTGGGCCGCCTCGATCAGGCCCCGGAACAGGGGGTGGGGGCGGCCGGGGCGGGAGAGGAATTCGGGGTGGTACTGGCAGGCGGTGAAGAAGGGATGGTCGCTGAGTTCAACCAGCTCCACGAGGCGGCCATCGGGGGAGCTGCCGCTGATGCGGTAGCCCGAATCCAGGAATGCCTGGCGGTAGGCGTTGTTGAACTCGTAGCGGTGGCGGTGCCGCTCGTACACCACCTCTTCGCCGTAGAGCCGGTGGCCGAGGCTGCCGGGGGCCAGGCGGCATGGGTAGACGCCCAGGCGCATGGTGCCTCCCAGGTCGACCACGTCCTGCTGCTCCGGCAGCAGATGGATCACCGGATGGGGGCTGTCGGGATCGAGCTCGGCGCTGGTGGCGCCCTCCAGGCCGGCCACGTGGCGGGCCCACTCGATCACGGCGCACTGCATGCCCAGGCACAGCCCCAGGAACGGCACCCGCTGCTCCCGCGCCCAGCGGATCGCCGCCACCTTGCCGTCCACGCCGCGGTTGCCGAAGCCCCCCGGCACCACCACCGCGTCCATCCCGGCCAGCAGCGCCTCGGCCCCCTGCTGCTCGATCTGCTCGGCGCACACCCAGTGCAGGTCGAGGGAGGCGTCGCGCTCCAGGCAGGCGTGGCGCAGGGCCTCCACCACCGACAGGTAGGCGTCGTTGAGCTGCACGTACTTGCCCACCAGGGCCACTTTCACGGCGGGGCCGGGGTGGCGCAGCTTGGTCACCAGCTCCGCCCAGCCGGCCATGTCGCTGCTGCGGTCGTCCAGCTGCAGGGCGTCGAGCACCTCGCGGCAGAGGCCCTCCCGCTCCAGCGCCAGGGGCACCGCGTAAATGCTGTCGGCATCCAGGGCCTGGATCACGGCCCGCTCCGGCACGCCGCAGAAGCCGCCGATCTTGCGCTTGAGGTCGGCGCTGATCTCCCGGTCGCTGCGGCACACCAGCACGTCGGGCTGGATACCGATCGAGCGCAGTTCCTTCACCGAGTGCTGGGTGGGCTTGGTCTTGAGCTCGCCGGAGGTGCCGATGTAGGGCAGCAGCGTGACATGCACATAGGCGACGTCGTTGCGGCCCACGTCGCCGCGGAATTCGCGGATCGCCTCCAGGAACGGCAGCGATTCGATGTCACCCACGGTGCCGCCGATCTCGCCGATCACCACCTCGGCGCCGCTGTTGGCGGCCACCCGGTGGATGCGCTGGCGGATCTCGCCGGTGATGTGGGGGATCACCTGCACGGTGCCGCCGTTGTAGTCGCCGCGGCGTTCCTTGTTGATCACCGCCTGGTAGATCGAGCCGGTGGTGACGCTGTTCAGGCGTGAGAGGGGCGTGTCGGTGAAGCGCTCGTAGTGGCCCAGGTCGAGGTCGGTCTCGGCGCCGTCCTCGGTGACGAACACCTCACCGTGCTGGTACGGGCTCATGGTGCCCGGATCCACGTTCAGGTACGGGTCGAGCTTGAGGATCGAGACGCTGTAGCCGCGGCTCTTGAGCAGGCGGCCCAGGCTGGCGGCCACGATGCCCTTGCCGATGCTCGACACCACCCCGCCCGTCACGAACACGAACTTGGGGGTTCGCTGGCTGGCGGGGCTGGGCATGGAGCTCTGGCTGATTGCTCAATGTACCCGTGGCCACAAGGCGGGCAACGCTGGCCTCACCCAGACACGGCCCCCAGGAGCTGCGAGTGCTTCGCGGCTGCCGGGTCGTCGGGGCAGCTGGTGAGAGGCCGGCGTTACCCGCGCAGCGGGTTCGCCCGGCCGACGCCAGTCGTCCCGACGCACCCTCAGCCCTCGAGCAGGCTGCGCAGCATCCAGGCGGTTTTCTCGTGGATCTGCAGCCGCTGGGTGAGCAGGTCGGCGGTGGGCTGGTCGTTGGCTTCTTCGGCCACGGCGAACACGCCGCGGATGGTGCGGGCCACGGCCTCATGGCCCTCCACCAGCTCGCGCACCATCTCCAGAGCGGTGGGGATGCCGTGACTCTCGGGCACGGAGGACAGACCGCTGTAGGTGCTGCCGCCGAAGGGGGCGGGGCAGCCCAGGGCGCGAATGCGCTCGGCGATCTCGTCGAGAGCGTTCCAGAGCTCGGTGTACTGCTCCATGAACATCAGGTGGAGGGTGTTGAACATCGGCCCTGTGACGTTCCAGTGGAAGCCGTGGGTCTTGGCGTAGAGCACGGTGCTGTCGGCGAGCACGCGGCCCAGGCCTTCGGCGATCTTCTGGCGCTGGGCCTCGGGGATGCCGATGTCGATCGGGGGGGCGGTGACGGAAGGCATGGCTTGCTAACTCGTAGTGATTCCGTTTTAGCAAGCCGGGGGCGGATCGGTCCAGCGCCGCTGCAACTGCGCCCCCGTGGCGGCCTTAGTCCTCGACCGCTTCAGTCCTCCTCGTCGCTCCAGGTGCTGGCCACGTGCAGCTCCTGCAGCTGCTTGTCGGCCACGCCGGCGGGGGCCTGGGTGAGCAGGCAGCGGGCCTGCTGGGTTTTCGGGAAGGCGATCGTGTCGCGGATCGACTCCTCGCCGGCCAGCAGCATCACGATCCGGTCCACGCCGTAGGCCAGGCCGCCGTGGGGCGGGGCGCCCATGTCGAGGGCCTCCATCAGGAAGCCGAACTGGCGCTCGGCCTCCTCCAGGGGCAGGCCGATGGTCTGAAGCACCTGGCGCTGCAGGGCCGAATCGTGAATGCGCAGGGAGCCGCCGCCCAGCTCCAGGCCGTTGAGCACCAGGTCGTAGGCCTGGGCGCGGGCCGTGGGCAGGGTGTCGGCCCAGGCGGCCGGATCCGGCCCCAGGTCGCCTGGGTTGGGGGCGCAGAAGGGGTGGTGCAGGGCCTCGAGGCGGTTTTCGTCGGTGTTGAACTCGAACATCGGGAAATCCACCACCCAGAGGAAGTTCCAGGTGTCGTTGTCGCGCTCGCTGGGCACCAGGCCCAGCTGGCGTGCCAGGTACTGGCGCACCCGGTCGAGGGCCTTGTTCACCGTGGCGGTGTCGCCGGCGCCGAACAGCAGCAGGGTGCCGGCCTCGGCGCCGGTGCGCGCCAGCAGCTCGGCCTTCTGCTCCGCGCTGAGGTTGTCCTTGATGGCGCCGATGCTGTCGATCTCGCCGCCCTCGCGCACGCGGATGAAGGCCAGGCCGCCGGCACCGGCCGCCTGGGCCTCACTGAACACATCGCCGCCGGGCTTGATGCGCACGTTGCTGATCGCCTCGTTGCCGCCGGGCACGGCGATGGCCTTCACCGCGCCGCCGGCGGCCACGGCGCCGGAGAACACCTTGAAGCCCATCTCCGCCACGATGTCGCTCACGTCGGTGAGCTCCAGCCCGTAGCGGGTGTCGGGCCGGTCGGTGCCGTAGCGCGCCATGGCCTCGTGCCAGCTCAGGCGCGGGAAGGGGCGCGGCAGCTCGATGCCCTTCACCGCCTTCCAGATGGCGGCGATCAGGCCCTCGTTGAGCTCCAGGATCTGCTCCTGGTCCATGAAGCTCATCTCCATGTCCAGCTGGGTGAACTCCGGCTGGCGGTCGGCGCGCAGGTCTTCGTCGCGGAAGCAGCGGGCGATCTGGTAGTAGCGCTCGATGCCGCCCACCATCAGCAGCTGCTTGAACAGCTGGGGCGACTGGGGCAGGGCAAACCACTCGCCGCCGCAGACCCGCGATGGCACCAGGTAGTCGCGGGCGCCCTCGGGGGTGGAGCGGGTGAGCACCGGCGTCTCCACCTCGATGAAGCCGGCATCCTCCAGGTGGCGCCGCATCGCCATCACCGCCTGATGTCTCAGGCGCAGGTTGGCGTTCATGCGCTCGCGGCGCAGGTCGAGGTAGCGGTGGCGCAGGCGCAGGTCCTCGCGGGTGTTCTCCTCGTCGTGCACCGACACCGGGAAGGGCAGGATCCCCTTCACCGGGTTGAGCACCGTGATGACGCTGGCCAGCACCTCCACCCGGCCGGTGGCCAGTTTCTCGTTGATCGATTCGGCCGGCCGCTGGCGCACCCTGCCGCTCACCTGGATCACCGTTTCATGGCGAAGGTGCTCGGCCACGGCGAAGGTGTCAGCGCCGTTGTCCGGGTCCACGGTGATCTGCACCGTGCCGCTGCGGTCACGCAGGTCGATGAAGATCACGCCGCCGTGGTCGCGGCGGCGGTCCACCCAGCCGCACAGCTGCACGGCCTGGCCGCTGGCGTCCTGACGCAGGTCGCCGCATCCGTGGCTGCGCATACCGGGAGATCCTGGAGCAATGGGCGATTGTCCCACCCAGGGGCGTCAGCGCCGGGCTGTTCTGCGTCAGCGCCGGGCTGTTCTGCGTCAGCGCCGGGCTGTTCTGCGTCAGCGCCGGTAGAAAGGGCGCTTCACCACGGTGGCCGGTTCGGCCCGGCCGCGGATCTCCACCGCCAGCTCCGTGCCCACCCGGGCCAGCTCCACCGGCACGTGGGCCAGGGCGATGCCCCGCTCCAGCGTGGGCGACCAGCCGCCGCTGGTGACGGTGCCCACCGGCTCGCTGCCGCCTTCCGCCCCGGCCGCCAGCACCGGGTAGCCGTGGCGGGGGATGGCGCGGCCGCGCAGCTCCAGGCCCACCAACCGCCGCCGCACCCCCTCGGAGCTCTGGCGCTCCAGCACCGCGCGGCCCACAAACGGCTTGGGCATCTCCAGGTGCACCAGCCAGCCCAGCCCTACCTCCAGGGGTGTGGTGCTCGCGTCCATGTCGTTGCCGTAGAGGTGCATGGCCGCCTCCAGGCGCAGGCTGTCGCGGGCGCCCAGGCCGCAGGGTGTCACCCCCTCGGCCAGCAGCTGCTCCCACAGGGCCAGGCCCGGCTCGCGCTCCAGCAGCAGCTCGAAGCCGTCCTCGCCGGTGTAGCCGGTGCGGGCTACGAAGACGCTCGCCGCCGCCGCGGCGCCCGCGGCCGTGCCCCCCAGCTCCAGCTGCCGGTGCCCGAAGCGGGGCAGGCCGTCCAGGCTGGTGCCGGCCAGGGCCTCAAGCCGCGCCGGCGCCTCGGGCCCCTGCAGGGCCAGCAGCACCCCGTCGCCCTTGTGGTCGCTCACCGCGATCCCGGCCGGCTGCAATTGGCTGCTGATCCAGGCCGTGTCGCTGTCTGCGCAGGCGGCATTGATCACCAGCAGCAGCTCATCGGTATCCCCCGCGCTTCCGTCGGGTTCGCCTCCGTCGGCCCGCACCCGGCCGCGGTCGTAGACGATCAGGTCATCGCGGATGCCGCCGCTCTCGTTGAGCAGCACCGTGTAGCAGGCCTCCCCGGGCCCGATCCGGAACAGGTCGCTGGGCACCAGGGCCTGCAGGGCGTCTTTGGCGCCGTCGCCCCGCAGCCGCAGCACGCCCATGTGGGAGATGTCGAACAGGCCGCAGGCGCCGCGCACCGCCCGGTGCTCTGCCACCAGCCCCTGGAACTGCACGGCCATCTCCCAGCCGGCGAAGGGCACCAGGCGGCCACCGGCGGCCCGGGCTGCCTCGAACAGGGGGGTGCGCAGGAGTGCCACGGGGCCGGCCATTGAATGGGGTGAGGGTGGGGTGAGGCTATGGGAGGCGCTGCTGATGGAGAGGCCTCTGGGACGGCAGGATCAGGGCCGCCCCCAGCAGCCCCAGGGCCGCCCCGAAGCACACATCGCTGAGGTAGTGCGCGCCACCCACCAGGCGCTGCAGGCAGGCCATCAGCGCCAGGCCGATGAACAGCCAGCGGCCATGGGGCGCCAGGTGGCAGAGGGCGGCGGCCAGACCGGCGGCCACCGCCGCATGGCCGGAGGGAAAGCTCATCAGCACCGAGGCGGAGGTCTGGGAGGCATCGGGGCTGAGCAGCGCACGGCCGAAGGTGTCGAGGGCGTACACCCCATCCCCGAGCAGGGCGTTGCGCGGCCGCACCCGCGTCACCAGGGCCTTGATCAGGGAGCTCGCCAGGCCTCCGGCGTAGGTGGCCAGCACCAGCCGCAGGGCCAGGTCGGGGTGCTGCCGCCAGCGGCAGCACGAGAGGGTGAAGGCGGCCACCAGGATCATCAGCGCCCCCTTGCCATGGCCGCCGACCTCGGCCAGCGAGAGGAACTTGCGCAGCCCCCCCACCGCATCCACCGCCCCCCGCGCCCCCAGGGCCACCGGCAGGTCGAGGTTGGCGAGCAGGGCCAGCGCCCCCAGCGCGGCCAGCAGCAGCGCCAGGCTCAGCAGCCCCTGGCGGGAGGTGCGGATGACACCGGAGTGGGACGGTCTGTGGAGGGAGTGGGGAGGCATCGTTGCTCGAGCACCGTGAGGTCCAGGGGGCGGCCCTTGGAGATGTTCAGGCCGCGCACCCGGCCGAGAAGCCGGCGTTCGCGGCTTGCCGCCGTCGGGGAGAGCGCCTCCAGCTCCGCGAGGGCGGCCGTGGGCAGGATGGCAACAGCCTCCCCATGGCGGTCAAGGTGCTGGGCGACACCGTCCAGGTTTGTCAGCAGGGTGTCGGTGCCGAGCAGGAACACGGCGCTGGGTTCGCGGAAGCCCGCCAGGGCGATCGGCTGCGCGTCCGCCCCTTCCCGCTGCAGCAGCGCCGCCAGCCGCGGCGCCGGCCAGAGGGGCTCCAGCGAGGGGATCACGGCCTGGAACAGCAACCCCCACACCAGCACCGCCGCCGCCAGCGACAGCGCCAGGCGCTGCGGGGGCGGCCGCCGTGGTGCTCCCATCAGCAGCGCCAGGCAGACCACGCTCACCAGGGCGGCGGCCACGCTCACCCGGCCCAGGGCCCAGACGCTGGCGATCGGCGCCGCCAGGGCCAGGGCCACCCCCCCCAGGGCCCAGAGAGCCCCCACCAACCAGCTCAGGCGCCGCCCCCAGCGGTCCCGGGCCGGCAGGTCGCTGAAGCCGGCGGCGGCCAGCAGGCAGAGGGCCGGCACCAGCGGCAGCACGTACTGGGGCAGCTTGGTGGGCACCAGCTCGAACACCAGCCAGGCCGGCAGCAGCCAGGCGAGGGCGACGCGGCCCACGGCTGCCTTGGGGCCGGGTGGTTGGTGCCGGTGGCGGCGCCAGCCCAGCCAGGCCGCGGGCAGCAGCAACCAGGACACGGGCCAGAGCAGCAGTGGCGCCAGCAGGGTGTAGGTGCCGGGCGGAGCGCCGTGGGATTCCTGGCCCTCGATCAGCTTGGGCAGAAAATCCCGGCCCAGCGACTCCTGCAGGAAGCCCCCCTGGCTGACCGTCTGGATCGCCAGCAGCCAGGGCCCCACCAGGGCCAGGGTGAGCAGCAGCCAGGGCCAGGGCCGCAGCGCCAGCAGCGGACGCCAGCTGCGTTGCTGCCCCATCAGGGCCGCCAGGGTGAGGCCGGCCACCGCCGGCGCCACCGGTCCCTTGATCAACATCCCCACCCCCAGCCCGCCCCAGAACAGGGCCCGCGATCCCCAGCCGGCCCGTTCCCCGGCCGCTTCCCCGCCCCGTTCGGCGCCCACCACCACCCGGGCCAGACCGCCCTGCATCGCCACCACGGCGGCCAGCAGGGTGGCGTCGGTCTTGGCCAGGTGAGCCTCGATGCCCAGCAGCAGGCTTCCGGCCAGCAGCAACCCCGCCAGGAAGGCCTGCTCCGCTCCGATCAGGGGCGCAAACAGGCCGTAGAGCAGCAGCACCGCCGTGGTGGCGCCCAGCACCGACACCAGACGGAAGGGAGCCATCGCCGTGGCCGGCGCCCCGGCGCGCTGGGCGGCCCCTGCCGACAGGGCCTGCAACCAGTAGATCCCGGCCGGTTTCTTGTGGCGCGGGCTGTCCTGGAAGCGGATGTCCAGCAGGTCGCCGCTGGCCAGCATCTGCCGGGTGGCCTGCACGTAGCGGGCCTCGTCACGGTCGGTGAGGGGAAGGCTGGCCAGGCCGGGCAGGTAGAGCGCCAGGCAGAGCAGCAGCAACAGCAGCGGCCGTGCCAGGGCGGTGCGACGGCGATCAGACACGGCGATCAGACACGGCGCTCAGGCACGGGGGCTGGAAGGGCTTGGCGGTGACGGGTGAGGGCGGCCTTGGCTGCGCCTTGGGAAGACATTCGGAAGAACGGCTAACCGCCCCTGCGCCCGCGCGTCAACCCCCTAGTGTTTGGGCCCGCTGATACCAGGCCCACCCTCGGCGGTCTTCTGCCCCCGCTCCATGCCCCACCGTCCCAGCTGCCGCAGCTGCAGTCACTGCGCGATCCCCCAGGGGAGCGGTGCTGGATGGTGCCGGCTGCGCCAGCTCGCCATCCACGGGGAGCTGGCCGGTGAACTCTGGTGCCACCACTGGACGGCCCGCGCCCCGCAACTGCCCGCCGGGATGGCCTCCGGTGGAGCCTCGGCGGATCACCAGGCGGGCGCCCGCTGCCAGCAGCTGAGCCTGGAGATGCTCCTGCCCCAGCTGCAGGACTGAAGACCAGCTCCCGCTTCCCCCCACGCCAGTAGCTCCTTACACTCCGGCGTAACGGTCCATTGCCGCAGCCCATTCGCCAGACCCGTCCTTGGCCACCACACCGATCCTGAATGCCTCCATTGATCTGATGGCCGTGCAGGTGGAGTGCGAGCGCCTCACCCTGCCCACCGGCGCCACCGTGTTCGAGCAGGGCATGGAGGCCGATTCCATCTACGGCATCCGTCGCGGAATCGTGGAGCTGATCGGGCGGGAGGGCGAGAAGCTCTGCTATCGGCCGGGAGAGCTGTTCTGCTACCAGGACATCGTGTGGGGCGTTGGCCATCACGACAACACCGCCATCGCCCGCACCCCCGTGGACATCCTGCGGCTCGAGCGCCTGCGCTTCCTCAACCTGCTCCACAACCACCCCACCCTGGCCCTGCTGCTGATCGGCCAGCAGCACGAGCGCCTGCGGGAGCAGCGCAGCAGCGGCACCTGCTGTTACTGACCGTCTGCTGAGCGGCTGCTGAGCGCCGCCCTCAGTCGCCCAGCAGCAGCAGCAGGCTGCGCACCACCTTGGCGGCCAGCACGCTGCTCACAGCGCTGGGATCCAGCTGGGGCGCCAGTTCCACCACGTCGGCGCCCACCAGCCGGTGGTGGCGCAGTTCCTCCACCAGGGCGGCGAAATCCCGCCACAGAAAGCCCCCTGGCTCCGGGGTGCCGGTGCCGGGCAGCACGGCGGGATCGAACCAGTCCAGGTCGACGGTGAGGTAGAGGGGCTGGCCGCGCAGGGGGACCAGGGCCGAGGTCACGGCGTCGATCGCCACCAGCCGGCCGCTCTGGCGCAGTTCCCTGAATTCCTCGCGGGTGCCGCTGCGGATCGCCACCTGCAGAAGCCGCTGGCTGGGCAGCACCTCCAGGCAGCGGCGCATGGCGCAGGCGTGGCTGTGGCGGGCACCGAGCCACGCGTGGCGCAGATCGGCGTGGGCATCGAGCTGCACCAGCACCAGCTCCGGGTTTTGCCTGGCCACCGCCGCCACCGCCCCGGAGCTGATCGAGTGCTCGCCGCCGAGCATCAGGGGCTTAAGGCCCAGGGCCAGCACCGCCTCGGTGGCGGCCGTCACGGAGGCCACCACCGGTTCGGGGGCGCCGTAGGGAATGGCCACCGCCCCCAGGTCGGCGAAGGCCAGATCCTCCAGATCCCGATCCAGCTGGGGGCAATAGGTTTCCAGCCCCTGGCTCACCTCGCGGATCGCCGCCGGCCCGAAGCGGGTACCGGGCCGGAAGGAGGTGGTGCCGTCGTAGGGCACGCCGAACAGCCCCACGCGGCAGCCGGCCGGATCGCGGCGGCTGGCCATGTAGATGGCGCCATCGCTGTCGAACAGCGACTGGCTGGAGGGGTGGCGATCGCTCATCGGTCCAGGGCCCGCTCCACGAAGGCCGGCATGGCCTCGAAGCCACCGTTCTGCCAGCGGGGACTCCAGATCTCGCAGCCGGCGGCGATGGCGGCGGCGCGTTCGGACCGGGGCTGGCGGTAGCGGGCGCCGCCGCTGGCGGCGAAGGTCCAGCTCCACCAGCCGCTGGGGTACATCGGCACCCAGCCGTAGAGCGGATCGGCGTGGCCGAACACCTCCCGCAGCAGCCGCACGGTGGCGATGTGAACGGCGCGGAAGGCCTCCGGCGATTCGCTCTGGGTGGCGAACACGCCGCCGGGCCGCAGCAGGCGGCGGCAGTGCTCGAAGAAGGCCCGGTTGAACAGCCCCTCGGCCGGACCGGCCGGATCGGAACCGTCCACGATCACCACGTCGTAGCTGGCGTCGGCGGCCTCGCGCACCCAGGCGATGCCGTCGCCCACCGTGAGCCGCAAGCGCGGGTCGCTCCAGCAGCCCCCGCCGATGCTGGCCAGGTGCTGCTGGCTCATCTCCACCACCACACCGTCGATCTCCACCAGGTCGAGGTGCTGCACCCCCGGGTGGCGCAGGCACTCGCGGGCGGTGCCGCCGTCGCCGCCGCCGATCACCAGCACCCGCGCGATCGAATCGGCGCCGCAGAGGGCCGGATGCACCAGAGGCTCGTGGTAGTGGCGCTCCTGGCGTTCGGCGGTCATCCAGCAGCCATCCAGCAGCAGCCCCTTGCCGTAGCGCTCGCTGTCGATCACGGTGACCCGCTGAAAGGCCGACTGGCGTTCGGCGATCACCCGGCCGGCCAGGCCGTAGCGCACCCCCTCGTGCTCCTCATCCACCCACAGCGGGGTGGTGGCACTGGCGGAGGGCACGGTCACGGGTAACGGCGCGATCGCTCCCAGCTAAGCGCCCGGCCCGCACACCCCTGCCGCTGCCAGGCTGGCGCCATGGCCGGCGAACGGGGCAGCGACGATCTGCGGATCGGGGAGGTGGCGAGCATTCCCGCCCGGGAGCTGCGCTGGCGCTTCTCCCGCTCCGGCGGCCCCGGCGGCCAGAACGTGAACACCACCGATTCGCGGGTGGAGCTGACCTTCGACCTGGCCCGCTCCACAGCCCTGTCGCCGGCCCTGCAGGCCCGCGCGCTCCAGCGCCTGCAGGGCCGGCTGGTGGGGGGTGCCCTGCAGATCGCGGCTTGCGAGCACCGCTCCCAGTGGCGCAACCGCCTGGCCGCCCAGCGCCGGCTGGCGGCCGTGCTGCTGGAGGCCCTGCGGCCGCCGCCGCCGCCCCGGCGCGCGACGCGCCCCAGTCGCGGGGCGGTGGAGCGGCGCCTGGCGGCCAAGCAGCGCCGTTCGGCCCTCAAGGGCCGCCGCCGCGGCCTCTCGCGTCCCGACGACTGAGCCGGCCAGCCCCTCAGGCGGCCAGGGCCGCCTGCAGCGCGGGATTGGCATGCCAGCTCCAGGGGCCTTCCGTCACGGGCTGGATGCCGAAGTCGGCCCGCACCGCATCCAGATCGCGGTGCATCTGTTCCTCCCACAGCACCGGGAACAGGGGCTTGGCCGCCAGGCCCATCTCCAGCCCCTGGCTGATCCGGCCGAAGGCATAGGCGGCCGTGCGTGCCTGTTCCTCAGGCGTCTCCAGTTCATCCATCGGCGTGTCCGTCCGCAGCCACTGCAGCAGCAGGGCCATCAGGTCGGTGAACACCAGTCCCGGATGGGAGAACTGGGCCACGCTGACACTGATCACGCCCAGCTCGCCGAAGTTGTCGAGGCTGAATCCGGTGAGGATGTGGTGCAGGTCGTGGGTGGCGTAGACCCGGTAGTTGATGTAATCGGCATCGCTCTCCAGATTGTTGTAGAACGCCGGTTCTGGAAAGAAGTTGATGTCATATCCCAGCGTTTCCAGAATGGTGGCGTAGGTGTGGCCGAGGCTGCCCTTGGGCAGGGCTTTCAGCGCGGCGGCGTCGTAGGGGCCGCAGAGGCGCCGGGCATCGATCAGAGCCTTGGCCTGCGGATCACGGCCCAGCCGCTTGCGGCAGAGCTGCATCGGGACGGAGTCGCGCAGCCGGTGGGAGAGCGCGAACACGTTCTCGGCCGAGCTGCCGGCGCCGGCGGCCAGGTCGGCCAGCTCCAGAAACGAGCGGATGTTCTCTTCGCTTGCCAGGCGATCGAGGTAGCGGAAGCCCATCGGTTGCAAGGGGGGGTGTGGTGCCGAGCATCGCTCGGCCGCAGCCGGCGGGCTCAGTCCTGGCTCTCCAGCACCACGTTCACGGTGAAGTGGGGCATGCGCTTGTGGGCCACCGCCTCGCGGGGGTGGAACTCAAGGATCCCCTGAACCCGCTGGCCCACCTGCAGGGGCTGGTTGGGCTGGCACCAGAAGGCCGTGCCCTCGGCATCGGCGTGCTGGCGCATGAGGGGGTCGAGCAGCTGGGCGCTGCCGTCGGGATCCACCCGCAGCACGATGAAGGTTTCGTCGGGGGGGATCAAGGTGCTGGGGTCCGGCGTGGGGGCGGGTTGGGTGTCGCTCATGGCGGGCGGCCGTCGGCAACGGTGATCGCTGGTTCCAGCCTGGCTGCTGCAGCGGGCCTGGCAGCCCCCCGGTGTCGCAGGACACACGGGCCCTCAGGCTCAGGCCCCGCCGCCGGCGCTCCCCCGCTCGGCGCGGATCTGGGCCTTGGCCTGCCGCCACAGCCCCTCCAGCTCGCCGATGCCGCGGCCCTGGAGATCGCCCCCCAGGGCCGCCTCCACGCGCGAGAAGCGATCCAGGAAGCGGCGGTTGGTGCCGGCCAGCCCGGCCTCCGGGTCGAGGCCGCACCAGCGGGCCACGTTCACCAGGGTGAACAGCAGGTCACCCAGCTCCTCCTCGGCATGGGCCCGATCGCCGCCGGCCTGGGCCGCGGCCACGGCCTCCTTGAGCTCGTCGAGCTCCTCGTGCACCTTCGCCCACACTCCGTCCATGTCGTCCCACTCGAAGCCGGCGGCGGCGGCCTTCCTGGAGATGGTCATGGCGCCGGCCAGGGCCGGCTGGCCCCGCACCTTGCCGGCCAGCCTGTCACTCAGGGGGCTGGTGGACGCCGGCGCCGGCCCCTGCCCCTGGCGCGTCTCGGCCTCCCGCTGCTGCTGCTCGGCCGCCTTGATCGCCTCCCAGCTGGCCCGCACCTGCGCTGCGTCGCTGGCCGTGGCGCCGGCGAACACATGGGGGTGGCGGCGCACCAGCTTGGCGCTGATGCCCCGGGCGATGCGCTCCAGGTCAAAGCGCCCCGCCTCGCTGGCGATGCGGGCGTGCAGCACCACCTGCAGCAGCAGGTCGCCCAGCTCCTCCTCCAGGTGCCGGTCGTCGCCGTGGCGGATGGCATCGGCCACCTCGTGGGCCTCCTCCAGCACGTAGGGCACCAGGGAGGCATGGGTCTGCTCCAGGTCCCAGGGGCAGCCGCGCTGGGGATCGCGCAGGCGGTCCACCACCGCCACCAGCTCGGCCAGCGCGCTGAGGGCGGCGTCGCTGCTGGCCGGCAGGGGCGGATCGGAGCTCATCGGCGGCGGCGGGCGGAGGAACGGCGCCAGGGCCGGGGCAGCCGCGGCAGCGGGTCGCCATCCTGGATCAGGTGCAGCCAGCTGCTGGCCTCCAGGCCCACCAGGACGCAGAGCAGCAGCGGCCGCTGGCGCTGCCACAGGGCCAGCGCGCGGGCGAGCAGCTCCGGCGGTGCGGGCACGCCCAGGGGCAGGGGCGCCAGCAGGGCGGAGGCCAGCAGCGCCAGGGCCGCCAGGTAACCCAGCCGTCCGGCGGTGCCCAGCAGCGGGCTGTGGGAGAGCAGGGAGCGGTGCGGCAGCCCGCGGCGGTAGGGCCACCACAGCAGCCGCAGGGGTCCCCAGCGGCGGGTGGCGTTGGAGCGGGTGTCGAGATCGGGGGAGAGCAGCAGGCCCCCCACCAGGAACCCCGTGGCGGCGCTCACCGCCCCCGCCAGCCCCAGGGCCGGGGCGAACAGCAGCCCGAAGGGCAGGGCCAGCTGCCAGGTGGCGCGGTCGTGGGCGCGGCCGCTGGCCATGATTCAGGCCCGCGGCCGGGCCGCGGCCAGCACCCGCGGGGCCGGTGGCTCAAGAGCCCGCAGGCGGGCGCCGCTGCCATCACCGGCGCGCCAGCGCCGCTGAATCCAGTAGTACTGATCGGCGTAGCACTGGATCCAGGGTTCCTGCCAGTCGGCCAGCGCCTGCGCCTGCGCCATCAGCCCCGCCTCCCCGGATTGCGGTGGAAGGGCCGGGCCGAAGATCAACCGGAAATGGCCGTCGTCCTCACGCACCTGGGCCACGGGAAACAGCGGCGCGCCGGTTTTCTGCGACAGCGCCAGGGGGGTGCGTACGACGCGGGTGTTCAGCCCCAGCACATCCACCGTCAAAGGGTGCTTGTGGGCGTAGAGGTCGGTCATCACCACCAGGGCGCCGCCCCGCCGCAGCCAGATGAGCATCGAGCGCAGGTCGAACTGGGAGATCCAGGTGCAGCGGCTGTTGGCACTGCGCGTGGCGTTCAGCAGGCGGTCGGCGTCCGGATTGCGTGCCGGCCGGTAGATCACTGCCAGATCGTCGATCCGCTCGCTCAGCCAGCGCAGGCCCAGATCCCAGCAGCCAAGGTGCAGGGACGCGACGATCACCCCCTGCCCGGGGCGGCGGGCTGCCAGCAGCTGCTCCAGACCCTCCCCCTCGGCGCGGATCCGCTCCGCTGCCACCGGCTCGATGATCGATTCCAGGCAGGAAAGCAGGAATCCCTCCAGGGAGCGCCGGGCGAGCCACTGGCGCTCCACCCCCGTGAGCTGCGCCCCATAGACGCGCTCCAGATTGCTGCTGGCGGTGTCCAGACGCCCCCGCAGCAGCGGCCGGGCCAGCGGCACCACCACCTCGATGCCGCGCCGCACCGCGTCGTGGCGGCGGCCCCGCAGCAATCCCAGCAGCAGCCGCAGCAGCAGCACCTCGCCGCGCCAGCGCAGCCGCTGCCAGCGGGAGCCGCGGGCCCAGCGCCGCCGCTGGCGCGGTGTGCTGGAGAGCGGGGCGAGTTGCGGTAGCGTCCGGGTCACGCGCGATTAGCTCAGCGGTAGAGCGCCTGCCTTACAAGCAGGATGTCGCTGGTTCGAACCCGGCATCGCGCA
>REEV01000050.1 GCA_007694915.1 Cyanobium sp. PLM2.Bin73
CCTCCAGATCTTGGTCCTCGGCGCTCTGTTGCCGCGGAGCCTCCGCCATGCCGTCTGCAGTCATCGCCCCTCGCCCCCCGTCATCGACCCCGGCCTCTCATCGGCCCCCGATAATGACGCCACGCCCCATCCATTCCCCCGGTTGCAAGCCATGGCCGATCTGCCGATCCTGCCCGGCACCACCGTGGTGGTGCGGGATGGGCGCTCCATCTACAACGGCTACCAGGGCTTCGTGCAGCGCATCAGCGGCACCCAGGCGGCGGTGCTGTTCGAGGGCGGCAACTGGGACAAGCTGGTGACCATCCCGCTCAGCACCCTGGAGCAGGTCTGAGCTGCTCCAGCAGCGCCCGGGCCGCGTCCTGTTCGGCGGCGCGATGGGAGGCACCCGCCCCCTCGGCGCCCTGCGGCTCAGCGTCGGGCTCCAGCGCCAGCTCGGCCCTGCACAGGAACCGCTGCGGGTGGCCGTGCTCCGGGTGCTGCTCCCGGCAGCTGTAGCTGGGTAGCCCCAGCCCACGGCCCTGGCTCCACTCCTGCAGGGCGGATTTCCAGTTGTGCCGCTGGGGGTCGGCCAGCAGCTCGGCGCTGCTGCGCTGCCAGTGGGGCGTGAGCCACTGCAGCACCGGCTGCAGCCCCCCTTTCGGCCCTCCCCACATCTGATACAGGGCGCCGATCAGGGCCTCGGTGAGCTCGGCGCGCACGGTGGCCTGGCCGGCACGGTCGCCGGCGGCCATCGGGCCGATCCGCCATACCCGCTCGATGCCGCAGCGCCCCCCCAGCTCCGCCAGCCAGCGGTCGCTCACCAGCTGGGCGCGCAGGGCTGAGCGCCGGCCCACCGCCAGAGCGCCGTGATGCCGTTCCAGGTATTCCGAGGCCGCCAGGCGCAGCACGGCATCGCCGAGGAACTCCAGCCGCTCGTGGTTGCGGGGCCGGCGCGCGGAGGTGTGGCTGAGGGCCTCTTCCAGCGGTGCCAGGTCGCGCCCGTGGGCCTCCAGGCCCAGCTCGGCCAGGAAGCTCAGCAGCTGCTGGCGGCGATCGGCCATGGCGTGCGGCGATGGGGGTGAAAGCAGGACGTAAGCCGGGTTCTGTTCTCCCGTCCACCGGCCAAGGCCGGGGATGGGGGGTGATCATCTGTCTGGGACCGCCGTTGCCGGCGGCCTCGAGCGGCGCACTTGTGTCGGGACGGGTGTCATGGCCAACCGTTGTCCCTGGGCCTTGCTCCCAGCCGGGGTTTACCGAGCCAGCACCTCTCGATGCTGCTGGTGCGCTCTTACCGCACCTTTGCACCCTTGCCTGTGCCTGCAAGCAGGCCATCGGCGGTGTGTTTCTGTGGCACTCTCCTCACGGTCACCCGCACTGGGCGTTACCCAGCAAGCCTGGCCATTGGGGAGCCCGGACTTTCCTCAACCAAGCGGGCCAGCGGCCCGAAGACTGCCAGCCCCCTGATCGCGATCACCTCGCCTGCTTTCCAGCCCATCATCGCCCGTGGCGGATAATGGCCGCGCGCTGGGCTCTGGCTCGGCCAAGGGGCTGTAGCTCAGCCGGATAGAGCGACGGTTTCCTAAACCGTAGGTCGTGGGTTCGAGTCCCGCCAGCCCCGTCCTTCAAGAACCCAGTCGCCGCAAGGGTTCTGAGCGAAACTAGAGCGGCAGAGATGGCTTCCGCAGGGCCCCGCATTTAGGCAAATTGCTAGGCAAATCCGGTGCCCCGCTCCGACCCCTGGCAGCACCGCATCAGCACTGGGCTTGCCTATCCCGATCAGGCGAGCGAGGCCCTGCAGCTGGCTGAGCAGCTGGGCAATGCCCTGGAGCGCCACCGTCTTGCTCTTGAGCCGTTCGACTGGGGCCCCTGGCTCCCGAAGGGTTGTCAGCCGAAGCCCAAGCCCCAGGCTGAGGAGCCTGCCGACCTGATCAGCGGACGTGCGGCGCTCCCGCCGGCTTGCCTCCCAGGCCCTGGCGTTGCCGGCGGATTGGATCGAGCGCTGGTCTCTGCACGAGAAACGCCTGCCGGCATTCAACCCCGAGCGCAGTCACCGGGACGTGGGGGCGCTGATGGGCCAGGCGTTCCGCCGCGCCGGACAGCCGCAGTTCCGCTGCCTCGCGCAGGGGTAGCCAGGGCCTCCTCGGTCTCGCGGGCATCGGTCTGGCCGCGGCCTTCGGCGGCGGGAATGTCGGGGCCAGTGGCAGCGGCCGGGGGACCAGCGGAAGGGTCGTGGGTGCTGGCTGGTGCGCTGACGGGTTCGGTGGGGATCGTGGACTCGGCAAGACTCTGCCATCGCCGGCTGGTAGCCATGCAATCGCTACACACGCAGTTCCCGTGGAGCTGACCAGGCTTCTGCTGGCGAGTCCCGTGATGCTGGCCTGAAGCCGGCACAGTTCGAGCGCAACTCCAAGCCACCTCCTGATTTGGGCAAAATCAGGAGTTCATTGGGAGTTGCCCGCTCGACTGCCCCGCAGGCCTCCGCCGATGGAGGAGCTGCTCGCCAACGGAGGCGGGCTGCAGGAGGCCATGCCTGTGCTCGCGCAACTGGCCGCGGCCCGACAGGGAGACCGCTACCTCCACTGGGATGAACTGCGCCATCGCCCGCCGCCGCAGGGGCTCAGCCACGAGCAGTGGTGGCTTGCCGAGAAACTCTCGCGCACAGGCACCGGCACTTCGTTGCCGCTGCGGAGCAGCGACGGCAGCCCTTTCTGGTTCTGCCAGCCGCCCCTGCTGCTCAAGGGACTCCATGAGATCGACATGAAGGCTGGCGCCAGCGTCATGGCCCCGGAAGCCGTCACCACCGCCTCCACCCGTGATCGCTACCTGCTGAGCTCACTGATGGAGGAGGCGATCACCTCCGCCCAGATGGAAGGTGCTGCAACGACGCGTGATGTCGCCAAGGCCATGATCCGCAGCCGCCGGGCGCCGCGGGATCGCTCCGAGCAGATGATTCTCAACAACTACCGGACGATGCAGTGGGGTGAGCAACCAGACGGCCCGCAGCGATCTCCAGAAGCTCGCGAAGCGCGGCCTTCTGATCCCGGGGAAGGACGGGCGGAGGGAGGTCTTCCGCGTGCCGCCTGACCTGGCCGCACGCCTGCCGGGCTGAACTGGACCAGCCCAGGCGCGCTCAGAGCGGCTCGGCGCCTTCGCTGAGGATTTTGAGATAGGCGTCGTAGGCAAAGAGGCGGTTGCGCTGGCCGCCGGTGACCTCCCGGGCAATCCCCAGCTCGACCAGGGTCTCAAGGGCTTTGGCGGTGGTGGGGAAGCTCAGATCGCAGACGCTGCTGAGCTGCCTGATGCTGTTCAGGGGGCGTCTGCACAGGGCGGCAAACACCTGGCGAACACTGGGTCCGGAGCGGCCCAGCCCGCTCAGGCGGTCCTCGTCCGCGCGGAACAGCGCCAGCAACCGGTGAGCGGTGCTGACTGCGGCTGTGGCCGTGCTCTCCACGCCCTCCAGGAAGAAATCAATCCAGGCTTCCCAGTCGCCGTTCTGGCGCACCCCGTTGAGCAGGTCGTAGTAGCGGCTGCGGTGCTGCTTGAAGAACAGGCTCAGATAGAGCAAGGGCTGCTGCAGCACTCCGGCATCGATCAGCATCAGCACGATCAGCAGCCTCCCCAGACGACCGTTGCCGTCGAGGAAGGGGTGGATGGTTTCGAACTGCACGTGGGCCAGGGCAGCGCGCACCAGCACCGGCAGGGTGTGGGCACCGTCAGGTGTGCCGTGGATGAAGTGCTCCAGCTGGCCCATGCACGCCTCCACCAGCCCCGGGGGTGGTGGCACGAAGCTGGCGTTGCCGGGTCGGGTGCCACCGATCCAGTTCTGACTGCGGCGGAATTCCCCGGGCAGTCGATCGGCTCCGCGCCCCCTGGCCAGCAGCCGGGCGTGGATCTCCCGCAGCAGGCGGGAGGACAGGGGGAAACCCTCCCGCAGCCGCGCCAGCCCGTGCTCCAGCCCCGCCACGTAACTGGAGACCTCGACCACGTCGTCGAACGGAACGCCCGGGGCTTCCTCCAGCTCAAACAGGAGCAGGTCCGAGAGGGATGACTGGGTGCCCTCGATCTGGGAGGACAGCAGGGCCTCACGCCGCACGTAGGCGTACAGAAAGAGCTCCCGATCCGGCAGCAGGGCTGACACCCCATCCAGGCGCCCGCATGCCAGCAGCGCCCGTTCGTGCAGCGCCTGCAGGGCGCCCTCGAGCACCACGGGCGGCTCCGGCGGCAACGCGGCCGGCACAAAGGCCCGAACCACTTCCCCGGCGGTGCTGGTGACCTCGTAGCGGCCGGCGCCGACGCGCTTCATGGAGCCTGGGCGGCGAACCTTGAACAAGCTCGCATCTTATTCAAGGTTCAGGTTCTTCCCTTGAATAAGGGTGCCTGCCTCGGTGGGCCGGGCCTGGCGGGGATGGTCGCTCCTGGTCGTCCCTGGCGCTTCTGGCCGGCCTGTTGGGGCCTGATTTAGGCAAGTGTTTAGGCAAGTTTTGGGTAGATCCCTTGCGCCGCAGGCGATCCGTGCGGTTTCCTAAATCGAAGGTCGTGGGTTCGAGTCCCGCCAGCCCCGCAGCTTCGAGAAACCAGCCTTCGTATGGCTTCTGAGCGAAGCAGAAGGCGTGAAAACTGCAGCTGCCCACCCTCGTTTTGAGGCAAATCGTCGCCCCTTGGTGATCTCCGACGCTCATCAGGGGCTGACAGCGCCGATCGAGCCGAAGCTCCAGGGCTGCAGCTGACATCGCATCGGGAGGTGCGCTCAGCCAACACTCTCATCAAACGCCGCACCCGTGTCGTCGCCCACTTTTGCGAGGAGGCCGCGATTGAGCGCCTGGTGGGCGGGCTCCTGCTGGCGCTGATCGCGTACTGGCAGCTTGAGAGCCGGCGCATGGTCTCAGCCGAGCGCATGGCCGCCATCCCATTGATGGAGGATCTGCCCGCTCCCCCCGGGAGACCACCAGCGCCTAACTGGAAAAAACCAGGCTCCACTTGATCCTGGCCGCTGCCTGCCACTGGCACCGCTCTTGCCCTCATCAGCCTGGTGATGCCTGATCACGGGGCCGCTGCGAGCGGCCACCGTCCTGATAGGCCCGGCAGCTTGTGTTGTTGCGCCGTTATGAGAAGACACAGAAAACTGCCAACCAAGCCAGTAAGCTCATGACTCCCGCCTGCAGATTGGCGGCACTTTCTCTTGAGCGATAGCGCTCCATCTGAATTGATTCTGCGATGATTGCAAGCAAAGAGGCGTCGATTCTTGCTGCAAGCGGCTGGGCGCTCATGGCTGTCTTTCTGATCACAGTGGTGGCCTCATCACTGCCTTTACAGCTCACCAACCCGGCCTGGGGCTCTGGTCTTTCGCGCCTGATCGTCGATGCCGCTGAGCGAGCCAGAGGATTCTTCTAAGCCTGAAACGGCTGATTACATACCATCCTAGCCTGAGATTGTCGCTGGAATCAACTGCGGTGCAATGGATCTGGGTTGCTCAGTACACCCTTAATAGAAAGCAATAAATACAAACACAAGAAATATGGCTGCTCCTGCAACAGCACACAAGAGCTTTGCGACATACATCCATTCTGCGAATATATTTAGCCACTCTGATGCAACTGGCTTCCAGTCTTGGTCTTTCTGCAGAGCCAAGTACAATCTTGATTGCTTGTCAGAGTTGAAAACACGCGTCTTACGCAAATAGACATTAATCGAGAATTGATAAAGTATATACTGCAGTAAATCGGATAGCAGCGCTGCGACCGATAGCGCCATAGGCCAAAGGAGTCGAGCCGTGCTCAGTTCATATGCACTATTCTCCGTTGATGGGGAAATCTTTCCAACCACCAGAGCCCAGCACGTGCCTAGTACCGCCAACGAGATCAGCCTGACCCTATCCGAAAGAATTTCGGAATTCTTAACACCACTTGCTTTGATTGAGTTTCTTCGCTGCACTATGTAGTCTTTTTGAGCTGTTTTACTCCTTTTTCCATCTATCATCGTTTTCAGTCATCTTCGTGTACTTAAGACTTATCCTGAATTGCATTGCAATAAGGTAAGCCATCAGGGGGTCGGGGTAGCCCGCTGCGAACTTTGCTCCTGGTGAACCCTTGACGGCAGCCCGCGAGAATTCCGCTTGCAACTTAGGCAGAGATCGCCTGCGGTGACCACACCCCCGGTCGGGATTCCAGAAGCTGCCAGAAGCTAAACGGCTGGCATGTCCGTACAGTTCCCTTCCTCTGCACCCGCCATGCCCAGTCCCCTCTTCGCTGCGGTTACGAGCGGTTTTGCAGCCCTGGCCCTGAGCGCTTGCGTGATTGTCAATGCTCCCCCCACCAGTCCCGATGGAACTGCGCAACTGGAGCCCTGGCGCCGCCCTCAGGCCAAGCCCGCAGGCTTCGAGGCATCGGCCAGCGGCGGCAACTGCGATGGCGAGGTGAAAAGTGCGCAGCAGATCTTTTCCCAGACGCAAGAGGGGGTGGCGGTGGTGCTCACCGCTGATGGCCAGGGCAGCGCTTTTGTGGTGAGCCACACCGGTGGCACCACATTGCTGCTCACCAATTCCCATGTGGTGGGGTCCCACCGCCAGGTGGAGCTCGTGTGGAGTGATGGCCAGCGTGACCGG
>REEV01000042.1 GCA_007694915.1 Cyanobium sp. PLM2.Bin73
GGCGGCTGCCGGGACAGCGGGTGAGGCAGACGGCACAACAGACATGAACCGAATCAGCCGGGCATGGGCCTCACGCTACGCAGATCGGCCAGACTGGAAAGCTCGAAGCCTTCCCGTCCCGCCGGTGCCCCGCTCCCAACGCAACGACAATTTCATCGACAAGAGCTTCACGGTGATGGCTGACCTGATCCTCAAGGTGCTTCCCACCAACCGGCGCGCCAAGGAGGCCTTCGCCTACTACCGGGACGGCATGAGCGCCCAGGCCGATGGCGAGTACGCCGAAGCCCTGGAGAACTACGAGGAGGCCCTCAAGCTGGAGGACGACCCCAATGACAAGGCCTTCATCCTCTACAACATGGCCCTGGTGTTCGCCTCCAACGGCGAGCACGCCAAGGCGCTCGACTTGTACAGCCAGGCCCTGGAGCTCAACAGCAAGATGCCCCAGGCGCTCAACAACATGGCGGTGATCCACCACCACCTGGGCTCGATTGCGGAGGAGCAGGGCGATGCCGACGAGGCCGACCGTCGGTACGACCAGGCCGCCGACTTCTGGGGCAAGGCCATTCGCCTGGCCCCCAACAACTACATCGAAGCCCTGAACTGGCTCAAAACCAGCGGCCGCGGCAGCGCCGACGTGTATTTCTGATCGGGTCGAGAGACAGCACGGCCGGTTTTGGCTTAGCTGGACCAAAGCCAGCCAACGCCATGACCACAGGCACTCCCTTCAACGTGCGCTGCACCCTCAGCTTCGGCGATATCTACGGCCAGATCCTGGCCTGGATGGCGGTGATCTTCGCCAGCCTGGCGGCCGGGCTGGCCCTGATGGGGGCGTCCCGGCCGATTTTTGCCTTGGTAGGGGTCGGACTGATCCTGGTGCTCAGCCTGCCGTTTTTGCTGTTTGCCTTTGTCACCACCCTGCTGAATCACATTCAGCTGGAGCCCCAGCAGTCGAGTTGATGCTGAGCGGCGCTGCCGGGGATCAGCCGCCCGCGGCGAAGGTGCCCAGCAGCAGCACGGACAGGAGCATGGCGGGCAGGAGCAGCACCACGAGCATCTGCAGGTCGTGAACGGTCATGACAGGAGCGCTCACAGCGCTCAGGGATGGGGTCGATCACCAACCTGAGCGCCAGGCCAGCCCTGGCGGCAGCGGATCGTCACCAATTGCAACGCTGATGCGTTGATTGCCACACAGAAAAGAGCGCATTCTGCACAGATCGCAACTGCTGAGGTTGCCAAGCTGCCCAACAGGGGGCTCGTCCATAGACTGAGCCCCACGATGCATAGTCAGCCCCATAGACCCCGGGCACGCTCATGGGTACGCTGCAATTAACGCCAAGAATCATCACGCTGTTCATTGGCATTGCCCTTGTACTGGTAGGGCTGTGGGTCGGGCAGAACGTCAATCTGCTGCCGGTTGATGCCAGTGTGAATGCCCCCCTTTACGACCAGCTGTTCAAGGTTCTGTTCAGCATCGGCACAACCCTGTTCATCGGCATCGTGGGGATGGTGGTTTACAGCCTGATGCGGTTCCGGCGCCGCAGCGGCACGGTCACTGAAGGGGCGGCCGTGGAGGGCAATCTGCCTCTGGAGATCCTCTGGACCGCCATTCCAGCCGTGGTGGTGCTGTTTGTGGGGATCTACAGCTTCGACATCTATGACCGGATGGGCGGCATGGTGCCCATGCACGATCACAGCATGGCCGGCATGGAGACGATGCACGAGCCGGAGGCAAGCGGGCCAGGGCAGAAAACCTGGGCCGGCATCAGCTCGGTGTCCGTCGAGGGTCAACCGCCAGTGGCAGCGGTGCCCATCGAGGTCACTGCCATGCAGTTTGCGTTCATCTTCCGCTACCCGGAGGCCGATATCATCAGCGGCGAACTGCACGTCCCTGCAGGTCAACCCGTATCCCTGCGGATGACGGCCAATGACGTCATCCATGCGTTCTGGGTGCCGGAGTTCAGGCTCAAGCAGGACATCATTCCCGGACAGCCCACCCTGCTCAGCTTCACGGCAACCCGTCCGGGCAGCTACCCGATCGTCTGCGCCGAGCTCTGTGGGGCGTACCACGGCGGCATGCGCTCCACGGTGATCGTGGAACCACCCGAGGAATTTGCCAACTGGGTTGCCAAGAACAGCCCGGTGAAGGCCACACCCGCCAGCGCAACACTGATCTCATGACGCTCAGCACGCCATCCAACCTCGCCGACACCCAGGAGCATCTGCGCTGGCAGCGCTACTTCGGCTTCAGCACCGACCACAAGGTGATCGGCCTGCAGTATCTGGTCTGCGGATTCCTCTTCTATTTCATCGGCGGAGCCCTGGCCGGCGCCCTGCGCACCGAACTGCTGACCCCCATCTCCGATTTCATGCCCAGGGAGGTCTACAACGAAGTGCTCACCATGCACGGCACGATCATGATCTTTCTATGGATCGTTCCGGTGGTGAATGGTGCCTTTGGAAACTACCTGATTCCCTTCTACGTGGGTGCCAGAGATATGGCCTACCCCCGGCTGAATGCCGTGGCTTTCTGGATGATTCCACCGGCGGGGCTGCTGCTGATCAGCAGCTACTTCCTGGGCGGGGCCTCCCAGTCAGGCTGGACAGCCTATCCGCCCCTCAGCCTCAGCACGGCTGCCACCGGTCAGGTGATCTGGATTCTCAGCGTGTTGCTGCTGGGGGGGAGCTCGATCTTCGGGGCCATCAACTTCGTCGCCACCGTCCTCAAGATGCGGAGGCCAGGCCTGAAGATGATGCAGCTGCCGATGTACTGCTGGGCGATGTTGGGCACCAGCATCCTCGTGCTGCTGTCCACCCCGGTCCTCGCTGGCACCCTCGTGCTGCTGAGCTTCGACATCGTTGCCCACACCGGCTTCTTCAATCCCGCCATGGGCGGCAATGCGGTGGTGTACCAGCACCTCTTCTGGTTCTACTCCCATCCGGCGGTTTACATCATGGTGCTGCCGGCCTTCGGCCTGGTGAGCGAGATCCTGCCGGTGCACGCTCGCAAGCCCCTGTTCGGCTACACCACCATGGTGTACTCGATCATGGCGATCGTATTTCTGGGTCTGATCGTGTGGGCTCACCACATGTTCACCAGCGGCACTCCTCCGTGGATGCGCCTGTTCTTCACCATCGCCACCTCCTTCATCGCCGTACCCACCGGGATCAAGTTCTTCAACTGGCTGGCCACGCTCTGGGGAGGCAGCATCAGCCTGAACACCGCCGTGATGTTCTCCTGCGGCTTCATCGTGAACTTCGTGTTCGGCGGCATCACCGGAGTCGCCCTGGCCCAGGTGCCATTTGACATCCATGTGCACGACACATACTTCGTGGTGGGACATTTTCATTACATTGTCTACGGGGGCACGGTGTTCGTGATTTTTGCCTCGATGTATCACTGGTACCCCAAGGTCGTGGGACGGATGCTCAACGAGCCCCTCGGCCAGCTGCACTTCTGGCTCACCTTCATCGGGCTCAACCTCTGCTTTGCCCCCCAGCATTGGCTGGGCCTGAACGGCATGCCCAGGCGGGTTGCTGAATACGATCCCCAGTTCCAGTTCATCAATCAGCTCAGCAGCGCCGGCGCGCTGCTGATGGCCGTGAGCACCCTTCCCTTCCTGATCAATGTGATCTGGAGTGCCTATCGGGGCGCTGTCGCCGGAGACAACCCCTGGAATGCCCTGACGCCGGAATGGCTCACCAGTTCACCACCGCCAGAGCACAACTGGCATGGCGAGGCTCCCCTCGTCCATGAGCCCTACGGCTATGGCCTCAAGTCCCCAGCTGCGTCATGACAACCAGCCTCCCCAGCCCCTCCAGCGGCCCCGTTGCCTCTGAGCATTCCGCTGCCGAAAGCACCGAGCACCATCCCGATCACCGCCTGTTCGGCCTGGCCACGTTCCTGGTGGCCGACGGGATGACCTTTGCCGGCTTCTTCGCCGCCTACCTCACCTTTCGCGCCGTCAATCCCCTACCGGAAGGGGCCGTGTACGAGCTGGAGCTGCTGCTGCCCAGCATCAACACCCTGCTGCTGCTGGTCAGCAGCTTCACCTTCCACAGGGCAGGTTCCGCCCTGAAACGGGATGATCGCCCGCTCTGCCGGCGCTGGCTGCTGGTCACGGCCATCCTTGGCCTCAGCTTCCTGGCGGCCCAGCTGAAGGAGTACTTCTCGCTGCCCTTCGGCCTCACCGACAACCTCTACGGCAGCACCTTCTACGCGATCACCGGCTTCCACGGCCTGCACGTGACTCTGGGCAGCCTGATGATCCTGATCATCTGGTGGCAGAGCCGCGAGGGCGGCCGGGTGAGCAGCCAGAACCGCTTCCCCCTCGAGGCCACGGAGCTCTACTGGCACTTCGTGGATGGCGTCTGGGTGGTGCTCTACGGGATTCTCTATCTGCTGTAGCCCGGATGGGCCCTGGTTCAATCAGGCCCGGTCGTCGGCCGGATCCACCCCCAGGGCGGCCACCAGGGCCTCGGCCACGGTGCCGGCCTCGAGCAGCTGGACGCCCGCAGCCGCGGCGGCAGGCCCCAGCCCACTTCCCCTGGGCACCACCGCCCGGTTGAAGCCCAGGCGGCCCGCCTCCTGCAGGCGCAGCTCCAGCTGGCTCACCGGCCGCAGCTGACCACCCAGACCCAGCTCAGCGATCAGCACCGTGCCCGGGGGCAGGGTGAGATCGCGGTAGCTGGCCACCACCGCCGCGGCCACGCCCAGATCGGCCGCCGGCTCCTCCACCTCCAGGCCGCCGGCCACGGCCAGATAGCAGTCGAAGCGGGAGAAGGGCAGGCCGAGGTGCTTCTCCAGCACCGCCAGGATCTGGTGCAGGCGGTTCACGGCGATGCCGGTGGCGCTGCGGCGGGGGCTGGCATAGCTGGTGGTGCTCACGAGGGCCTGCAGCTCCACCACCAGGGGCCGGGTGCCCTCGCAGGCCACGATCGTGGCGGTGCCGCTGCTGGGCTCACTGGCCCCCAGAAACAGTTCGCTGGGGTTGCTCACCTCCGCCAGGCCCCGGCCCTGCATCTCGAAGACTCCCAGCTCGTGGGTGGCGCCGAAGCGGTTCTTGACTGCCCGCAGCAGGCGATGGCTGGCGAAGCGATCGCCCTCAAAGGTGAGCACCGCATCCACCAGGTGCTCCAGCACCTTGGGCCCTGCAAGGGCACCCTCCTTGGTCACGTGGCCCACCAGCAGCAGGGCCGTGTCCTGGCGCTTGGCGATGCGGGCCAGGGCGGCGGCACACTCGCGCACCTGGGCCACCGAACCGGGGGCACTGCTGAGCTGATCGTCGTGCAGGGCCTGGATGCTGTCGATGATGGCCACCGCCGGCCGCAGGGCCTCCAGCTCCTGCAACACCAGCTCCAGATCGGTTTCCGCCAGCAACTGCAGATCGGGATCCGCCGCCGCTTCGGCGACCCCATCAACGGCCGGTGCCTCACCGGTGGCCACCGGCTGGGCCAGCCGGCGCCAGCGCAGCTTCACCTGCTGGGCCGATTCCTCAGCGCTCACGTAGAGCACCGAGGCCCGATCGGCCATCGCCCGAGCGCTCTGCAGCAGCAGGGTGCTCTTGCCGATGCCCGGATCCCCACCGAGCAGCACCAGGGAGCCCGGCACCAGGCCGCCGCCGAGCACGCGGTCGAATTCGCCGTAGCCGCTGCCGAGGCGCTGCAGCGGCTGCTCCCCCACCGCTCGGATCGAGGCCGACCGCCGGGGCCGGGCGGCGGCGCCGGACGCGGCGCTCAGGGGCCGCCGGCGCCGGCCATCGGCAGCGGGCTCGGCTGCCTGCAGCTGCTCCACCAGGGTGTTCCAGCTGCCGCAGCTGCTGCAGCGGCCGAAGAACTGGCGGGTCTGGGCGCCGCAGTGGCTGCAGACGTAAACCGTGACGGGCTTGGCCAAGGGATGGAGGCGTTGGAGGGCGGGGAGCCGACCATGGGGAGCCGACTATGAAGAAAGGTGGCGTTGCATGAATCCTGCGCCCTCGGGCCTTTTCAGTAGGGGCCGTCTGATGTAGCGCCCACGGCGGCATGACGGCCTCCCCCCCCAGCCCCAGCAAAGAGAAAGAGACGATCCTGGTCGTCGATGACGAGGCCAGCATCCGCCGGATTCTCGAAACCCGCTTGTCGATGATCGGCTACCAGGTGGTCACCGCCAGCGATGGCCAGGAAGCCCTGGAAGCCTTCCGCACCAGCCAGCCGGATCTGGTGGTGCTCGACGTGATGATGCCCAAGCTCGACGGCTACGGCGTTTGCCAGGAGCTGCGCAAGGAATCGGACGTGCCGATCGTGATGCTCACCGCCCTGGGGGATGTGGCCGACCGCATCACCGGCCTGGAGCTGGGCGCCGACGACTACGTGGTGAAGCCCTTCAGCCCCAAGGAGCTGGAGGCCCGCATCCGCTGCGTGCTGCGCCGGGTGGAGAAGGAAACCGTGGCCGGCATCCCCAACTCCGGCGTGATCGGCGTCGCCGACCTGCGCATCGACACCAACAAACGCCAGGTGTACCGGGGAGACGAGCGCATCCGCCTCACCGGCATGGAATTCAGCCTGCTGGAGCTGCTGGTGAGCCGCAGCGGCGAGCCTTTCAGCCGCGGCGAGATCCTCAAGGAGGTGTGGGGCTATACCCCGGAACGGCACGTGGACACCCGCGTGGTGGATGTTCATATCTCCCGGCTGCGCTCCAAACTGGAGGATGATCCGGCCAACCCCGAGCTGATCCTCACGGCCCGGGGCACCGGCTATCTGTTCCAACGCATCGTCGAGCCCGTTGCCTCCGAAGGAGCCTGAAAAGCGCGCCAAACCCAGCCGCGCCATCCGCCGACTCGTGATCTGGTACCGCCGCAACGCCGCCGTCACCAGCCTGGTGGGCACCGCCACCAGCGCCAGCACCATGGCCGGATCGGTGGCCGGGGCGGCGGTGTCGGGGGCCGGATCGGTGGCCGGAGCCGCCACCAGCGCCGCCCACACCGTGCTCACGCCACTGGTGTTTGATCCCCTGCGGCGTCTGCAGCGGGGCCTGGGGGGGCCAGACGAGAACACCCCCATCAACGACGCCGACCGCCTCTGGGTAGCGGTGGATGGCATGGGCGGTGACCACGCCCCCGGTCCGATCCTGGAGGGCTGCCTGCAGGCCGTGGAGCGGCTGCCGCTGCGGGTGCGCTTCGTGGCCGAAACCCGTCCGCTGCGGGCCGCGGTGCTGGAGCTGGGGCTAGAGGAGCAGCTCAACCAGGCCATTGCCCGGGGCTTGATCCAGCTGGTGCCCAGCGGCCCCTCGGTGGGCATGGACGAAGAGGCCACGGTGGTGCGGCGCAAGCGCGACGCCAGCATCAACCTGGCCATGGACCTGGTGAAGCAGGGCCAGGCCACGGCCGTGTATTCGGCCGGCAACTCCGGGGCCGTGATGGCCTCGGCGATCTTCCGGCTGGGCAGGCTGCGGGGCATCGACCGGCCCGCCATCGGCGCCATCTTCCCCACCCGCGACCCGGAGCAACAGGTGCTGGTGCTGGATGTGGGCGCCAACATGGACTGCAAGCCCGAATGGCTGCTGCAGTTCGCCCTGCTGGGCAACATCTACAGCCACGACGTGCTGCAGGTGGCCAGGCCGCGCATCGGCCTGGTGAACATCGGCGAGGAGGAGTGCAAGGGCAACGACCTCTGCCAGCGCACCTACCGGCTGCTGGCCGCCGAGCAGCGCTTCAGCTTCGCCGGCAACTGCGAGGGACGCGACATCCTCTCCGGCAACTTCGATGTGGTGGTGTGTGACGGCTACACCGGCAACGTGCTGCTCAAGTTCCTCGAGAGCGTGGGCAGCGTGCTGCTCGATGTGATCAAGGTGGAACTGCCCCGGGGACGGCGCGGCAAGGTGGGCTCCGCGTTCCTGATCAACAACCTGCGCCGGATCAAGAAAAGGCTCGACCACGCCGAGCACGGCGGCGCCCTGCTGCTCGGTGTCGACGGCGTCTGCGTGATCGGCCACGGCAGCAGCAAGGCCCTGTCGGTGCTGAGTGCCCTGCGGCTGGCCCATTCGGCCGCCAACCACGGCGTGATGGACGACCTGCACGCCCTCAGTGACCAGCACACCCCCAGCGGCGACGCCAAGGCCGGCGCCGTGGCCTGTGGTTGACTGACCCCCGACTCCCGGCCTCCCGCGTGCCGCACGGCGTGTCCCTCAGCCTTACCGGGCCCACGGACGGGGCCGCCGCCAATCCCTTGCCAGGCCTGGCGCTAGTGGGCTGTGGCAGCGCCCTGCCGGCGGTGAGCATCAGCAACGAGGAACTCAGCCGCCGGGTGGACACCAGTGATGAGTGGATCCGCAGCCGCACCGGCATCGCCGCCCGGCGGGTGTGCGGGGCCGACGAACCGCTGACGGTGCTGGCCACCCGGGCCGCCGGCCAGGCCCTGGCCCATGCCGGCTGGCAGGCGGCGGACGTGGACCTGATCCTGCTGGCCACCTCCAGCCCCGACGACCTGTTCGGCACCGCCCCACGCATCCAGGCCGCCCTGGGGGCCACGGGGGCCGTGGCCTTCGATCTCACCGCCGCCTGCAGCGGCTTTCTGTTCGCCCTGGTGACCGCCGGCCAGTACATCGCCAGCGGTGCGGTCCGGCGCGCCGTGGTGATCGGCGCCGACCAGCTCAGCCGCTGGGTGGACTGGAACGACCGCAGCACCTGTGTGCTGTTCGGCGATGGCGCCGCGGCGGTGGCGGTGGAGGCCTGCAGCGCGGCCGACAGCGGCCTGCTGGGCTTCGCTATGCGTTCCGACGGCAGCCGCAACGCCTGCCTCACCCTGGCCCAGACCGACAGCCGCGAAGCGCTGCTGGGGGATCTCTCCACCCAGAAGGGCGGCTTCGCCCCGATCGTCATGAACGGCCAGGAGGTGTACAAGTTCGCCGTGCGCGAAGTGCCGGCGATCCTCGAGCAGTTGCTGCAGTCCACCGGCGTGGAGGCCCGCCAGCTCGACTGGCTGCTGCTGCACCAGGCCAACCAGCGCATCCTCGACGCGGTGGCGGAACGCTTCGCGGTGCCGTCCGAGCGGGTGCTGAGCAACCTGGCCGCCTACGGCAACACCTCGGCGGCCACGATCCCGCTGATGCTCGACGAGGCGGTGCGCGACGGACGCGTGCAGCCCGGCCACCTGCTGGCCAGCAGCGGCTTCGGGGCCGGGCTGAGCTGGGGCGCGGCCCTGCTGCGCTGGCACGGACCGCGAACCTGAGGGTTGCCGGGGCCCGAGGCCTAACCTCCTGGCCGATCCGGACCGCAGCGGCGCATGGCGATTGCCTGGGTGTTTCCTGGCCAGGGTTCCCAGAAAGCGGGAATGGCCGATGGCCTGCTCGAGCTGCCCGGAGCCCGCGAGCGCTTCGCGCGGGCCTCGGAGCTGCTGGAGCGCGACCTGCTGGCGATCTGCAGCGGCAGTGGAGAAGGGGAGCTGATGAGCGACCTCAACGACACCCGCAACACCCAGCCGGGGCTGTTCGTGGTGGAAAGCCTGCTGGTGGACGCCCTCAGCGCCCAGGGGCGGCGGGCCGACCTGCTGGCCGGCCACAGCCTCGGCGAACTGGTGGCGCTCTACGCCGCCGGCGTGTTCGACGCTGACACCGGCCTGGCCCTGGTGCGCCGCCGCAGCGAGCTGATGGCCGCCGCCGGCGGCGGGGCGATGACGGCGGTGATGGGCTTCGACCGCGATCAACTGGAGCGCCTCGTGGCGGCCAGCGAGGGGGTGGTGATCGCCAACGACAACAGCAGCGCCCAGGTGGTGCTCTCCGGCCGCCCGGAGGCCGTGGCCCAGGTGAGCGCCGCGCTGCAGTGCAAGCGCGCCGTACCCCTGGCGGTGAGCGGCGCCTTCCACTCTCCGTTCATGGCCGAGGCCGCCGCGGCTTTCGCCGCCGAGCTGGAGGCCGTGCCCTTTGCCGATGCCTCCGTGCCGGTGCTCAGCAACGCCGAGCCCACGCCAACCACCAGCGGCGCGGCCCTCAAGGAGCGGCTGCGGCGGCAGATGACCACCGGCGTGCGCTGGCGGGAGACCATGGAGGCCCTGGCCGCCGCCGGGGTCGACACCGCCGTGGAGATCGGCCCGGGCAGCGTGCTCAGCGGCCTGTTCAAGCGCGCTGGCAGAGCGATCGGCACCGCCCAGATCTCCGGCGCCGCCGACCTGGGCACATGAACCGGCCCGTGGCCGCGGTGAAGCGGGCCTGGCGGCGGCGGCGGCGCAGCGAGCCGCCGGCCCTGATCCGCACCCCCAGGCCGAGTTTCACCTACCGGCTGATCAGCTATCTTCTGGTGTTCCCGGTGTTCCGTCTGCTGCTGCGCGGCCGCACCCGCGCCAGCGGGCCGGTCCCGCAGGAGGGAGCCCTGGTGGTGGTGGCCAACCACGGCTCCCATCTCGACCCGCCCCTGCTGGGCCACGCCCTTGGGCGTCCGGTGGCCTTCATGGCCAAGGCGGAACTGTTCCAGGTGCCTCTGCTGGGCCCGATCATCCGCGCCTGCGGGGCCTACCCCGTGAGCCGGGGAGCCAGCGACCGCGAGGCGATCCGCACCGCCGGCGACCGGCTCGAGGAAGGCTGGGCGGTGGGCGTGTTCATCGACGGCAGCCGCCAGCGGGACGGGCGCGTCAACCATCCCCAGCCCGGTGCCGCCCTGCTGGCCGCCCGGGCCGGCGTACCCCTGCTGCCGGTGGCGATCCTCAACAGCCACCGGGCCCTGGGCCGGGGGCAGCGGCTGCCCCGGCCGGTACCGGTGCACATCCGTATCGGAACTCCGATCCCACCACCGGGGTCCCGGCGGCGGGCGGATCTCGATGCCAGCACCGCGGCCTGCCAGGAGCAGATCAACGCCCTGCTCGACCAGGGATTGATCGGCGCACCCGCTCTGTCCAGCGCTCCGGTGCCAGGTGCTCTGCCGCCCAGTGGCGCAGATCCCGGCCACTGACCACCCACAGGGCGGCCCGCAGGCCATCACCCCACACCTTGCGGCGCCCCTCCGGCCGGCACAGCTCGCCGCAGTCCACCGGCTCGGGCGTGAGCTGGATGCCGCGGCTGCCGGCCACGATGCGGCCCACCAGCAGGGCCCGGTCCATGTGGTCGCTGCTGGTCACCAGCAGGGCATGGCGCACCCGGGCCTGACGCAGGTCGTCCACCAGGGAGGTGAAGTTCGAGAGCGTGTCGGTGGCGCGGTAGTCGAGCTGCACCTGCTGGGAGGGGAGCCCCTCGTGCTGCTCGAACAGCCACTGGGCGTATTCGGGATTGCTGCCGCCGCTCACCACCACCGGCAGGCCACGCTCACGGGCCAGGGCGGCGGCATGCCGCTCCCGCTCCACATCGCCGCCCAGCACGAGGATCACCTGGGCCGGCGGTGGGGTGGGCCACCACCAGCCGCGCGACAGCCACACCCAAGATCCGGCCAGCAGCAACAACAGCCCCAGCCGCCAGGGCGGGGAGCGGCGGCGGGGGACAGGGGAGCGCCGGCGCGGCGACCCCACCCCCCCTGGGGAGGGCCCGGCACGGCGGCCGCGCGGCAGCGGCCGGCGCCGGCGGGGATCGGGCACGCCGGGTGGTCGGGCCTGCATCAGCCCACCCCCACCGGCGAGGTGGGGTAGAGGGGCAGCACCGGTTGCCAGGGGGCGGGCTGGCCGCCCTGATGGGCCTGCTGGGCGATGGCCAGCAACTCGGCCACGTCAGCAGCCACCTGCACCGTCGCTGGGTGCCGGGCCGCCGGATGGATAGCCGCCAGGCTGGCTTCGTCGGCGTGCAGCCGGGGCGCCTGCAGTTCCACCACGGCGCCGCCCTGCCTGCCGCTGCTCCCGGCCCCGGGGCCGTACAGCCCCGCCACCAGCCCGCGGCGGGGCAACTCCTGCACCAGCCAGATGGGCTGGCTGAGACCCAGGCGGCGGGCCACCAGCAGGAAACTGCCCACCCCATCGAGGGGCAGCTGCAGCTGCTGGGCCAGGGTGCGGGCCATCACCACCGAGAGGCGGGTGCCGGTGAATCCGCCCGGGCCGGTGGCCACCGCCAGCCGGCCCAGCTCGGGCCAGTGGGCGGCGGGCAGCACCTGCTCCACGCAGCTGAGCAGCTGATTGGAGAGGTCGCGGCCCAGGGGGAAGCTGGCGATGCGATCGGGGCCGGCGCCATCGAGCCGGCGCACACCCACCCCCAGCTCGGCGCTGGAGCTGTGCAGGGCCAGCAGCCAGCGCGGCGGCGGCGTCATGTGGGCAGGGCGGCACCGGGGCGCAGCCGCTGCCAGCGCCCCGGTTCGGCCTTGAAGCTGCCGCAGGCCCGCACATCCCACTCCACCCCCACGCCCCCGCCGGGCAGGTCAAGCACCTGCACATGGATGCTGGGCTGGCTGGGCTGGAAATCGGGGTCGCCGCAGAGGTGGGCAACGCCGTGCTGGCGTTCCACCGCGTGATAGGCCTGACAGCGGTCGACCCAGTGGCAATCCACGCAGATGCACATCCCGGCCGGCCGGCGCCTGGAACCCATTGTGACGCTGGAGGCAACCGGCGGCGAACTGGAGCGGCGGCTCTGGGAACGGCTGGCGCCGGAGCGCTGGCCGATCGATCGCCGCGCGCTGCCCGCTGGCACGGCCGTGGTGGGCGGGGCCGTGCGCGATGCCCTGCTGGGCCGGCTGCGGGAACGGCCCGATCTGGATCTGGTGGTGCCCTCCGGGGCCATCGACCTGGCCAAGCGCCTGGCCCGGCAGTGGGGCGGCAGCTGTGTGGTGCTCGACAGCCGGCGGGACATCGCCCGGCTGGTGCTGGCGGGCTGGACGATCGACCTGGCCCGCCAGGAGGGCAGCACGCTCAGCGCCGATCTGGGCCGGCGCGACTTCACTGCCAACGCCATCGCCCTGCCCCTGGCGCCGGGGGCCCGGCTGCTTGATCCTACCGGCGGGCTGGCGGCCCTGCGCCGCGGCCAGCTGGTGGCGGTGGCGGAAGCCAACCTGCTCGACGACCCCCTGCGCCTGCTGCGCGGCATCCGGCTGAGCCGGCAGCTGCACCTGCAGCTCGAGCCCACCACCAGCGGCTGGATCGGCGCCCATGCGCAGCGGCTGGGGGAGGTGGCGGGGGAGCGGGTGCTGGGCGAGCTGCAGCAGCTGGCGGAGGCCGCCGATGGCGAACGGGGGATGGCGCAGGCCCTGACCCTGGGGCTGCTCACCCCCTGGGCCGTGGATGCCGGCGCCGCGCCGCGGCTGGCTGCGCTGGATGCCGGCGCCCCTGCCCGGCTGGGTCTGGACGCGAGGGAGTGCGCCGCAGCTCTGCCCCTGGCCCGCCTGGCGGCCCTGCTGCCACCGCAGGCCCTGCGGGCCCTGCGGGCCAGCCGGCGGCTGCAACGCCAGTGCGGGGATCTGCGCCGCTGGTGGCAGCGGCTGGCGGCACTGGCAGCTGAGGCTGGAGTGGATGCCCTCGAGGAGGACGAGCGCCTGCGGCTGCAGGGCGAGCTGGAGGCAACACTCCCGGCCCTGTTGCTGGCCCTGCCGGGCCCGGAGGCCCGCGCCGCGCTGGCCCGCTGGCGCAACCCCAACGACCCCCTCTTTCATCCACAGCCGCCCCTCAGCGGCCACCGCCTCGGCGAGCTGCTGGCCGTGCCTCCCGGCCCGGAGCTGGGCGCGCTGCTGCGCCACCTCACGCGCGAACGGGCCTTCGGCCGCCTGCCACCGGACGGGGAGCAGGAGAGCCTGGCCGCCGCTCGGATCTGGCTGGCCCAACGCCGGGGTGAGCCGCGCCGTGGTTAACTGCATGGTGCGACGACATCAGAACCGGGTGTTCTGTGCAGAGAGTCCTGTCTTCGCCCTCTCTCCCCTCGCCCGCTGTCTTCGCCCGCTGCTTCTTTCAGCTGAAGTGTTCCGTTTTCCGCCTTCCCACCCATGAGCGTTCGCCTCTACGTCGGCAACCTGCCGCAGACCTTTGATGCCAAGGAGCTTGAAGCTCTGTTCACCGGCGTCGGAGAAGGCGTCCGCTTCAAAACTGTCAACGACCGCGAAACCGGCCTCTGCAGGGGGTTCGGCTTCGCCAACGTGGATGACCAGAAACTGGCAGAGGCGGTGATCGCCCAGCTCAACGGCAAGGAGTTCGGCGGCAACAGCCTGCGCATCGAGATCTCCGAGCGCCGCGACAGCCGCACCGCCACCCCCGGCGATCGCCGCGCCCCCGGTGCCTCCCAGCGGCCGGCAGTGAACAAGGTGGTGCACGCCGACGAGGTGGACAGCCAGGCCCCCGACCCCCGCTGGGCCGGCGAACTTGCCAAGCTGAAGCAACTGCTCGACAGCCAGAAGGCTGCCGTCTGAACCCTTCGCGTCCGATCCCCTGATCCAGGCCCCTTCCCAGCTCTGGTTGTGGCGGGGCCATCCCATTGCCCTGCGGCGCAGTGGCGATCCGCAGGCGGCGGTGAAGGTGATCCTGATCCACGGCTTCGGGGCCTCCTCCGCTCACTGGCGTCACACCCTGCCGGCCCTCGCCGATGGCGCCGATGTGATCGCCCTCGACCTGCTGGGGTTCGGGGCCAGTGCCAAGCCCCGCTCCCGGCTCGCCGACGAGGCCGATCAGCCGGGAGCGGTGCGCTATTGCTTCGATCTCTGGGCCGAGCAGGTGGTGGATGCCGCCGTGGAGCTGCTTGGGATCGAGACCGCCACCGTCCAGTTGCACCTGGTGGGCAACTCGATCGGGGGCATCGTGGCCCTGAACGCCGCCCGGATGCTGCGCGATCGTGGGCTGCCCCCTGCCCAGGTGGTGCTGCTGGACTGCGCCCAGCGGGCCCTCGATGACAAGCGCCTGGCCCAGTTGCCGCCCTGGCAGCGTCCATCGCGGCCCCTGCTCAAGGCCTTGGTGCGCCAGCGGGCCGTGATCGCCCCCCTGTTCAGGCTCCTGGCCCGGCCGGCCTTCATCCGCCGGGTGCTGGCGCGTGCCTACCCCAGCGGCGCCCACGTGGACGACGCCCTGGTGGAGCTGCTGTTCCGGCCCAGCACCGACCCCGGTGCCCTGGAGAGCTTCCGGGGGTTCGTGAACCTGTTCAACGACCACCTGGCGCCGCAGCTGCTGGAGGAGCTCAGCAGCTCCAGCGGCGCTGGCGGGCGGCCGATCCCGGTGCGGCTGATCTGGGGGGAGGCTGACCCCTGGGAGGAGCCGGCGGAGGCGCGGCGCTGGGCGGCCCGCTTCGCCTGCATCGACGAGCTGGTGATGCTGCCGGGGGTGGGACATTGCCCCCACGACGAGGCACCGGAGCTGGTGAATCCGCTGCTGCGCCGATGGATCGGCTGCAGCCCGCTGAGCGCTCAGCGCGCCTGAGCCACGAGATAGGAGAAGGGCAGATCCAGCAGCTTGCCCCGGCGGGGCACGAAGGCCCGGCGTGTGAACACGTCGTAGTCGTGATGCTCGATCACATCCAGGATGCCGCGGTACAGGCGCAGGGAGGTCCACACCGGCCAGCGGGCATCGGGTGACAGCCAGCGCACACCGGCTTCGGAGCGGGCGAACCACTCCCGGGCGCGCTGCAGCTGGAAGCGCATCAGGGCCCGCCAGTTGTCGTTCACCACCCCGGCCAGCAGGTGCTCCTCGCTGTAACCGAAGCGCTCCAGTTCATCCAGGGGCAGGTAGATGCGGCCGCGGCCCCGGTCTTCGCCCACGTCGCGCAGGATGTTGGTGAGCTGGTTGGCGATGCCCAGGGCCACCGCCGCCTCGGAGGTGTCGGGAGGATCACTCCAGGGGGCACTGGTGTAGGCAGGATCCACCCCCATCACCTCCTGGGTCATCAGGCCCACGGTGCCGGCCACGCGGTAGCAGTACAGGCGCAGCTGCTCGAAGGAGGCGTAGCGCGTGGTGGTGAGGTCCATGCGCATGCCCTCGATCATGTCCAGGTAGGGCTGCAGGGGCTGGGAGAAGCGCTCGATCGTGTCGCGCATCACCAGATCGAGGCCATCGCGTACCTCCCCCTGGAACAGGGCCCGGGTGCGCTGCTCCCAGGCATCGAGCCGCCGGGCCAGCTCCGCCGCCGGGCGCTGCTGCGCCTCCGGGCTGTCCATGAGCTCATCGGTGCGGCGGCACCACACGTAGATCGCCCAGATGGCCCGGCGCTTCACCGGTGGCATCAGCAGGGTGCCGAGGTAGAAGGTCTTGGCCCACTCGGCCGTTTCCCGCCGGCAGCCCTCGTAGGCCTCCGCCAGGGAGGGCAGCGGCCGTGATCCCGTGGCTGGATCGGCCAGCACCACCCCGCTCACACTGACGCCAGGGGGGTGGCGGCCGCACCCGGATCGGCCGGCGACAGCCGCCCCTCGCTGAGGGCCGCTTCAATGGCCTGGGCGCACTGCTTGCCGCTCAGCACCGCCCCCTCCATCGAGGCCAGGTAGCGCTGCATCGTGAAGCAGCCCGCCAGGAAGAAATTGGCGATCGGCGAGGTCTGGTCGGGGCGGAGCTGCTGGCAGCCGGGAACGGTCTTGTAGACCGAGCGGGGGGTTTTGACCACCTTGGCCTTGCGCAGCTGGGCCTGATCATCGCCTGTGAAGTGCATGGGGAACAGCCGCTTCAGCTCCTCCAGCGTCGCCGCCACGATCTCCTCGTCAGGGCGGCCGATCCAGTCCTTGGCCGGGGCGAACACCAGCTCCAGCATCGAGCGCTCCGGATCGGCGTACTCCCGGCAGGTGTTACTCATGTCGGCGTAGACGCTGAGCAGGTCGCTGCGGCTGAACAGCAGGTGGTCGATGTCGGTGAGCTTGCGGTCGAACCAGAGATGGATGTTGATCACCGGCACCCCGTTGAGGCCCTCGAGCTTGCTGAAGTAGGGCAGCTGCTTCCAGGGCTCCGGCAGCAACAGCTTGAGGGGGTCCACGGGCATGGCGCTCACGTAGGCGTCGGCGGTGATGGTGGTGCCGGACTTGCCCTTGACCCCACCGATGCGGAAGGCGCTGACGCTGCCGTCGGGGTTCAGCTCGATCTCGCGCAGGGGAGCATCAAGATGCACCTCTCCCCCACGGGCCGTGACGTAATCGACGATTGGCTGGCAGAGCCGCTCCGGCGGGCTGCCGTCGAGGAACGCCATCTTGGAGCCGTCGCTCTCCTGCAGGAAGCGGTTGAGCGCCGTGAGCACCACCGTGCTGGAGATTTCATCGGGATCGATGAAGTTCAACGCCTTGGCCATGGCGATGAACACCTCATCGTTCACACGCTCAGGAATATTGTGCAGGCGCAGCCACTCAGACCAGGAGTATTTGTCACACTCCTCCACGTACTGCTGGCCACGCAGCATGGCCGGCACCAACCCCAGCCCGAAGGAGATCTTCTCCCCCCAGGTGAGCATGTCGTTGTTGCCCAGAATCGCCGCCACGCCATTGAGCGGGGCCGGCAGATCGGGAAAATCGAATCGGCTGTAGGTGCCTGGCGTCTCCTTCTGGTTGAAGATCATCGAATGGCTCTTCCACTGCAGCCGGTCTTCGATGTCCAGTTCCTTGAACAGCTGGCGCATGTTGCGGTAGGCGCCGAAAAAGATGTGCAGCCCGGTTTCGTACCAGTCCCCGTCCTCGTCCTGCCAGGCCGCCACCTTGCCGCCCAGCACGTCGCGGGCTTCAAGCACCACCGGCGTATGACCGGCGTCGCAGAGGTACTTGGCGCAGGCGAGGCCGGCCAGGCCGGCCCCGGCGATGGCGACGCGCATAACAGCTACTAAAGGAATGCAGCGCAAACCCTAGGGGCAGCACCACAGCCCTGCGCCCTGCCCTGGCCCCAGGCCCTGCCTCAGCCCGGCGCCCTGCCCTGGGCCTGAGACACGCCTTGGCCCTGCCCCCGGCTTGGAGGGCTTCCTATGGTGGCCATCGAGGACGCCAGCCCAGCACCCATGGTTGATGCCAGTGCCCCAGCCACTCCTGCTCCGCAGAGGGCTGCCGCCGACAGCACCCTGCTCAAGTCGACCACGCGCCACGTGCGCCTGTTCACCGCCCGGGTGGAGAACGGCGACCTGGTGCCTGACCCCAGCCAGCTGACCCTCGATGTGGACCCGGACAACGAATTCCTCTGGGAGCCTCCGGTGCTTGCCAAAGTTCAGCAGCGCTTCGGCGAGCTGGTGAACGCCCGGGCCGGCGAACCACTCAACGACTACACCCTGCGCCGGATCGGATCCGACCTGGAGGGGTTCATCCGCCAGCTGCTCCAGGCCGGAGAGCTTCGCTACAACCCCGATTGCCGGGTGCTCAACTACTCCATGGGGCTGCCCCGCACGCCTGAAACCCTGTGACCCGCTACCATAACCGCTACGACGACGACCGCACAGGCTCTGACCGTGCCAGCTCAGAGCGTGCCAGCTCCGGGCGTTACGGCTCCGGCCGGTACGCCACGGCCGAGCGGCCAGGCCGGGGTGAACGGCCGCCTCGCCGTCCTGCCGGCGGCCCGGGTGGTGCCGGAGGTGGCAGCGACGGCGGGGGGCCCCAGTTCAACATCGCCACCATGGCGGTGCTGGCCGGGGTGCTCGTGCTGGGAATCGGCATCGGCACCGCCCTCTCCAGCACCACCCAGGGCAGCCAGGGCAACATCGCCAGTTCCCAGCAGCTCGACATGGCGGTGCCGGATCCTGAGTTCTGCCGCCAGTGGGGGGCCAGCGCCTTCGTGATGGATGTGGAGATCTACACCACCATGAACCCCAGCAGCAGCTTTGTGACACAGCCGGCCCTGCGCCCCGGCTGTGTGATCCGGCGGGAGAACTGGAGCGTGCTTCAGAAGCAAGGAGCCGTGACGGCGGAACAGATGCGCCAGTGCAAGCAGCGCATGAACACCTTCGCCTACGTCGGCTCCATCAAGGACCAGCCGATCGTGCGCTGCGTCTACCAGACCGACATCAGCGAAAACCAGTTCATCAGGCGTGGTGTCGCCGATGACAGCGTCGGGGTGACGCCAGAAGCTAGCCAATTCTGATCCGGCAGGTCAGAACCAGCAGGCCTGGGAGATCAGGCCCCTGCGGCTGCCTTCTCCACAGCTGGGGGCTGGGCAGCTGGCGGTGCGGAGCGGCGCAGCGGGCTGTCGGCGCTGGCGAACACCGGCAGCACCTCGCGGCGGAAGGCCTCAGCGGCCCTGGAGCAGTAGCGCGCCGGGTGGGTGATCAGCTTGAGCTGACGGCGCACCATCAGGTCGGACACCTGGGGCCGGTGCACGGTGCCGGAGGCCAGCTCACGCTCGATCGACACCACCGGCAGGAAGGCGGCGCCGAGGCCCGACTGCACGGCGTTCTTGATCGCCTCGAAGGAATTGAGCTCCATCTCGATCTTCAGGCGCGTGAGCTCCAGCCCGGAGCGGGCCAGCAGCTGATCCACCATCTTGCGGGTGGTGGACTGGGCATCGAGACACACGAAGCCCAACCGGTAGAGATCCTCCTTGGTGAGCTCAGGCAGCCGCGCCAGGGGGTGCTTGGTGGGCAGCACCAGGGCCAGTTCATCCACGCCATAGGGCACCACCTGCAGCAGCTCATTGAGCTCGCTGGGCAGTTCGCCGCCGATGATCGCCAGATCGATCTGGCCATTGGCCACGCTCCAGCCCGTGCGACGGGTGCTGTGGACCTGCAGCTGCACCGCCACATCGGGGTATTTCTGGCGGAAAAGGCCGATCATGCGAGGCATCAGGTATGTGCCCGTGGTCTGGCTGGCCCCCACGATCAGGGAGCCGCCGCGCAGGTTGTGCAGGTCTTCGAGGGCCCGGCAGGCCTCCTGGCACTGGCTGAGGATGCGGTCGCAGTAACTCAGCAGCAGGTGGCCGGCTTCGGTGAGCTGGGCCTTGCGCCCGCCCCGGTCGAACAGCGACACGCTCAGCTGCTTCTCCAGGTTCTGGATCTGCAGGCTCACCGCCGGCTGGGTGACGTAGAGACTGTCGGCCGCCTTCTTGAAGCTGCCTTCGCTGGCGATCGCCCGCAGGATGCGCAGCTGGTCGAGGGTGAACGGCAGATCTGCCATGGTTCGGCCTGAAGCCCGCAGGCCTGCGCCGGCAAGGGTCCCAAACTCTAGGGGGGGCTGCCGGCGGCCAGAATCGTGGCCTTCACAACTCCCCATCCAGCCCGTGACGGCCAGCTTCAGCACCTCGGGCGGCAGCCACCACAGCACCTGGGTGATGCTGGGCCTGCTGCTGGCCTTCGCCGTGATCCACAGCGGTGGCGCCTCCCTGCGCCAGCTGGCGGTGCAGCGCATCGGCGAACGGGCCTGGCGGCTGATCTTCGCCGGGCTGAGCATCCCCTCGGCAGGGGTGCTGGTGGCCTACTTCCTGGCCCACCGCTACGACGGCATCCGGCTCTGGAACCTGCAGGATCAGCCCTGGATCGTGCCCCTGGTGTGGACCGGCACCGCCATCAGCTTCTTCTTCCTCTACCCGGCCACCTACAACCTGCTGGAGATCCCCGCCGTGCTCCGCCCGCGGGTGCGCCTCTACGCCACCGGCATCATCCGCATCAGCCGCCACCCCCAGGCGATGGGCCAGATCCTCTGGTGCGCCACCCACCTGCTCTGGATCGGCAGCAGCTTCATGGTGGCCACCTGCGCCGGCCTGATCGCCCACCACCTGTTCGCGGTGTGGAACGGCGACCGGCGGTTGCGCAACCGCTTCGGCGAGGCCTTCGAGGAGCTGCGCGCCACCACCTCGGTGGTGCCCTTCCGGGCCGTGCTCGACGGCCGCCAGCAGCTGGTGGCGAGCGAGTTTCTGCGCCCCGCCCAGCTGGGCATCGCCATCGCCATCGGCCTGTTCTGGTGGGCGCACCGCTTCATCGGCGTGGGCGCCACCGCCTTCTCGCGCACCGCCCTGGCCCACTGGCTGGGCTGAGCGCCACCGGCGTTCCCCCACAGGCGCGGGGCCCGCAGGGCCGATCTGCCTACACTCCTGGCCAGCCCGCCCGCTCGGAGCCCGCGCCGGAATGCCCTCAGCCGCTGAACTCGCCTGGTTGATCCCGGTGCTCCCCTTGGCCGGCGCCTGCCTGGTGGGGCTGGGGCTGATCAGCTTCAACCGCACCGTCAACCGGCTGCGCAAACCGGTGGCCCTGCTGCTGATCAGCTGCGTGGGGGCGGCCGCGGTGCTCAGCTATGCGGTGCTGGCTGAGCAGCTGGCCGGAGCCGGGGCCACCGAGGTGCTGTTCAACTGGGCCAGCGCCGGCACCTTCAACCTGCAGATGGGCTTCCGCGTGGATGCCCTGGCGGCGGTGATGCTGGCGCTGGTGACCACCATCGCCGTGCTGGTGATGGTGTATTCCGACGGCTACATGGCCCACGACAAGGGCTATGTGCGCTTTTTCACCTACCTGGCCCTGTTCAGCAGCTCGATGCTGGGCCTGGTGATCAGCCCCAACCTCCTGGAGATCTATGTGTTCTGGGAGCTGGTGGGCATGTGCTCCTACCTGCTGGTGGGCTTCTGGTACGACCGCGACGGTGCCGCCAACGCCGCCCAGAAGGCCTTCGTGGTGAACCGGGTGGGGGACTTCGGCCTGCTGCTCGGGATCCTGGGGCTGTTCTGGGCCACCGGCAGCTTCGGCTTCGAGGAGATCGGGACGCGCCTGCAGGAGGCGGTGGCCGGCGGTGGCCTCAGCAGCGGCGTGGCCGTGCTGCTCTGCCTGCTGGTGTTCATGGGGCCGATGGCCAAGTCGGCCCAGTTCCCCCTGCACGTGTGGCTGCCCGACGCCATGGAGGGCCCCACGCCGATCTCGGCCCTGATCCACGCGGCCACCATGGTGGCGGCAGGGGTGTTCCTGGTGGCCCGCCTGCAGCCGGTGTACGAGCCCTTCGCGGCCGTGCAGCTCACGATCGCGGTGGTGGGCACGATCACCCTCTTTCTGGGGGCCTCGATCGCCCTCACCCAGCAGGATCTCAAGAAGGGTCTGGCCTACAGCACCGTGAGCCAGCTCGGTTACATGATGCTGGCCATGGGCTGCGGCGCCCCGGTGGCCGGCATGTTCCACCTTGTCACCCACGCCTTCTTCAAGGCGATGCTGTTCCTGGGCTCGGGATCGGTGATCCATGCCATGGAGGAGGTGGTGGGCCACGAGCCGGTGCTGGCCCAGGACATGCGCCTGATGGGGGGCCTGCGCAAATTCATGCCCGTCACCTCCACCACCTTCCTGATCGGCTGTGTGGCGATCGCCGGCATCCCGCCCCTGGCGGGCTTCTGGAGCAAGGACGAAATCCTGGGCCAGGCCTTCAACAGCTTCCCCCTGCTGTGGGGGATGGGCTTCATCACGGCCGGCATGACGGCCTTCTACATGTTCCGGCTCTACTTCCTCACCTTTGAAGGGGAGTTCCGGGGCAACGACAAGGCGATGGCCGCCCAGCTGCTGGCAGCCGCCGGCAAGGGCACCGAGGAGCACGAGGAGCACGGCCATCACGCCGAGCACCCCCATGAGTCCGGCTGGCAGATGGCCATGCCCCTGGCGGTGCTGGCGGTGCCCTCGGCCCTTGTCGGGCTGCTCGGCACCCCCTGGAACAGCCGCTTCGCCGGCCTGCTCGATCCTGAGGAGGCTGCCGAGATGGCGGAGCACTTCAGCTGGGGGGAGTTCCTGCCGCTGGCAGGGCTCTCGGTGGCCGTCTCCGTGGCCGGGATCACGGTCGCCGTGCTGGCTTACGCCCTGCGACGGCTCGATCTGGCCACGGCGGTGGCCGGCCGCTTCCCGGCCGTGAACGCCTTCCTGGCCAACAAGTGGTATCTCGATGCCATCAACGACAAGCTGTTCGTGCAGGGCAGCCGCAAGCTTGCCCGCTCCGTGCTGGAGGTGGACTCGAAGGTGGTGGACGGCGTGGTGAACCTCACCGGCCTGATGACCCTGGGCAGCGGCGAGGGGCTCAAATACTTCGAAACCGGCCGGGCCCAGTTCTATGCCCTGATCGTGTTCGGGGGGGTGATCGCCCTGGTGGTGCTGTTCGGCTCGCTGGGCTGAGGGCTTCGGCCGTGCGCGCGCGGCGCGCAACACGGCCTCAGCGCCTCAGTCCAGCGAGCCTCAAGCCAATGAATGCCTACAGGAGCTCCCTGGGCCCGGTCCGGCCCCACTACCTGCTGGGGCCCAGCACCCTGGCCTGCCGGGACGGCCCCGCCGGCCGCATTGGGCGCTCAGCGCACTTGGCGGCCGGCGGGGCCGTCCCGGCAGGGGCCACTACGGACTGTGTGACTCCCCCCACCGGCGCAGGGGCGACGCGGCAGGTATTTCTACACTCCTGCCAACGGACTGCCTGCATTCGTGCCCTTCCCCTGGCTGAGCGCCTCGATCCTGTTCCCGATCGGAGCAGCCCTGCTGATCCCCTTCGTTCCCGACAAGGGGGACGGGAAACAGGTGCGCTGGTTCGCCCTGGGGGTGGCCCTGGTCACCTTCCTGATCACCGTGGGGGGCTACCTCAACGGCTACGACCCGGCGGTGGAGGGGTTGCAGCTGGCCCAGCACATCGACTGGCTGCCCCAGCTGGGGCTGGCCTGGTCGGTGGGTGCCGACGGCATCTCCATGCCCCTGATCCTGCTCACCAGCTTCATCACCGCCCTGGCGGCCCTGGCGGCATGGCCGGTGACCTTCAAGCCGAAGCTCTTCTATTTCCTGCTGCTGGCCATGGATGGCGGCCAAATCGCCGTGTTCGCCGTGCAGGACTTGCTGCTGTTCTTCCTCGCCTGGGAGCTGGAGCTGATCCCGGTGTACCTGCTGCTGGCGATCTGGGGCGGCAAGAAGCGCCAATACGCCGCCACCAAGTTCATCCTCTACACCGCCGGCAGCTCCCTGTTCATCCTGCTCGCCGGCCTGGCGATGGCCTTCTACGGCGGCGGCACCCCCACGTTTGAGTACACGGCCCTGATGGCCAAGGACTTCTCGGCCCAGTTCCAGCTGCTCTGCTACGCCGGTCTGCTGATCGCTTTCGGGGTGAAGCTGCCGATTGTGCCCCTTCACACCTGGCTCCCCGACGCCCACGGCGAGGCCACGGCGCCGGTGCACATGCTGCTGGCCGGCATCCTGCTGAAGATGGGCGGCTACGCCCTGCTGCGTTTCAACGTGCAGCTGCTCCCCGACGCCCACGCCCAGTTCGCCCCCCTGCTGGTGGTGCTGGGGGTGGTGAACATCATCTATGCGGCGCTCACCTCCTTTGCCCAGCGCAACCTCAAGCGCAAGATCGCCTACAGCTCGATCAGCCACATGGGCTTCGTGCTGATCGGCATCGGCAGCTTCAGCGCCCTGGGCACCAGCGGGGCGATGCTGCAGATGATCAGCCACGGCCTAATCGGCGCCAGCCTCTTCTTCCTTGTGGGCGCCACCTACGACCGCACCCACACCCTTCAGCTCGATGAGATGGGCGGCGTGGGCCAGAAGATGCGCAAGATGTTCGCCCTCTGGACCGTGTGCTCCCTGGCCTCCCTGGCCCTGCCTGGGATGAGCGGCTTCGTGAGCGAGTTGATGGTGTTCGTGGGCTTCGTCACCAGTGAGGCCTACACCCTAAGCTTCCGGGTGGTGATGGCGGTGCTGGCGGCGGTGGGCGTGATCCTCACCCCCATCTACCTCCTTTCGATGCTGCGCGAGATCTTCTTCGGCAAGGAGAACGCCGAGCTCGCCTCCCACAGCAATCTGGTGGATGCCGAGCCCCGGGAGATCTACGTGATCAGCTGCCTGCTGGTGCCGATCATCGGCATCGGGCTTTACCCCCGGATCATGACCGACAGCTACCGGGCCTCGATCGAAGCGCTGGTGCGGCGGGAAACCAGGGCCATGGCCCTGGTGAACCCCACCCCAGCCGCCGGTCTGATCCGCCAGGCCAGCCTCCAGGCCCCGGCACTGACGGGCTGAGCCGCTGGACCTACGCTCCGCATCTGGAGCGATGCCGCCATGAAACAGCTGAACTTTCTGCTGATCTTCAGCTTCGGCCTGGCGATGGTGATGTTCACCCTCGAGAACACGGCCCCCACCACGGTTCATTTCCTGCCGGGGATGGCCACCACCCTGCCGCTGGCCGCCCTGCTGCTGGTGGTGGGCGGGGTCGGCGCCACAGCGGCCTGGGTGTTCGCCGTCTGGAGCGGGGTAACGCGCAAGGTGGAAACCCTGCAACGCCAGGGTGAATTCGAGGCCCAGCAGGTGCGCATCGAGGAACTGGAGCACGACCTGCAGCGCTACCGCGCCACCGTGGATGCCCAGCTGGGTCTGCTGCCGGCCGCTGGCGAGAGTTCCGCCCAGGCCGAAGCGGTGGCTAGCGGCGAAGGCGTTGGCGCCTGAATGCAGGGCGGCTTGAAGCTTGGCCCTGCGTGCCACCGCCGGCGCTGGGTTGGCTCAGAGGGCGCTGGTGCGAGCGGCCCGTGATCGGTAGCGTGCCCCCATCGGCGGCAGCGCCCACCACGGTGGAGTGAGGAGTGACGCAAGCAGGCGCCAGGCTGGCCATCCGACTGCTGCAGGACGCCGCTGAGCGGGGGGAGATCGACCCCTGGGATGTGGATGTGATCGCTGTGGTGGATGGTTTCCTCGACCAGCTGCGCCAGCGCATCGCCGTGCCGCGGCTGGTGGCAGCGGCCCGTCCTGGGCGGGGGGGGAGTTACGAGCAGGACCTGGCGGACAGCAGCGAGGCCTTTCTGGCCGCCTCGGTGCTGGTGGGCCTCAAGGCCCAGCTGCTGGAGGCCAGCACCCTGCCGCCCGAGCCCCTGCCGGACGATGACCACTGGGCGGCGGCGGACGCCGAGAACTGCTGGGACCTCAATGCCGGCCTGGCCATCCCCCGGCGGCCGGAGCGCCACCTCTGGCGGCGGCCGGTGGCACCGCCGCCCCTGCAGCGGCCGGTGACCCTCGGCGAGCTGATTCGCCAGCTGGAGGACATCGCCGAGCAGCTCGAACGGAACGAGGGGCAGGGCCGGACGCCGCGGCGGCGGCGGCGTTTCAGCGAGCGGGAGGCGATCGAGCAGGTGGCCACCCTGGCCCACCGGGAAAAACTGCCGGAAACCACCGCCGCCCTCAGCCGCTTCCTCCAGCACTGGCCTCCGGCCGAGGGCTGGGTGGATTTCGACAGTCTGGTGAGCGCCTGGACACAGGCCGTGCTGAGCGGGCCCGGGGAAGCGGACCTGGACTGCGACCGGGTGGGGGTGTTCTGGGCGTTGCTGTTCCTCTGCCACCAGGGCTGCCTGGAGCTGCAGCAACAGGGCGGCCTGTTCGGCCCCCTGGCGCTGCGGCGGCTTGAGCAGAGCCTTCTGGGCGAACAGCCTCAACCGGTGGCCCTGTCTGCGACGGCGGCGACGGATCAGCTGCCAAGCACACAAGGGCTTGCCGCCTGAAACACCGACTAAGCTTCCCAATCCGATCCTAGAGAGTGAGCGTCGATGAAGGCGATGATCCTGGCGGCCGGCAAGGGAACCCGGGTGCGACCCATCACGCACACGATTCCCAAGCCGATGATCCCCATCCTGCAGAAACCCGTGATGGAGTTCCTGCTGGAATTGCTTCGCCAGCACGGCTTCACCGAGGTGATGGTGAACGTTTCCCACCTGGCCGAGGAGATCGAGAACTACTTCCGCGACGGCCAGCGTTTCGGGGTGGAGATCGCCTACAGCTTCGAGGGACGCATCGAGGACGGCGAGCTGATCGGTGACGCCCTGGGCTCTGCCGGAGGCCTGAAGAAGATCCAGAACTTCCAGCGCTTCTTCGATGACACCTTCGTGGTGCTCTGCGGGGATGCCCTGATCGACCTCGACCTCAGCGAGGCCGTGCGCCGCCACCGCGAGAAGGGAGCCATGGCCAGCCTCGTGACCAAACGGGTGCCCCGCGATCAGGTGAGCAGCTACGGGGTGGTGGTGACCGACGAAAACGGCCAGGTGCTCTCCTTCCAGGAGAAGCCCGCGGTGGGCGAGGCCGCGAGCGACATGATCAACACCGGCATCTATATCTTCGAGCCCGAAGTGCTCGACTTCATCCCCAGCGGGGTGCCCTTCGACATTGGCTCCGACCTCTTCCCCCTGCTGGTGAACAGCGGGGCACCCTTCTTCGCCCTGCCGATGGAATTCGAGTGGGTGGACATCGGCCGGGTGCCCGACTACTGGCAGGCGATCCGCAGTGTGCTGATGGGAGAGGTACGCCAGGTGCAGATCCCCGGCAAGGAGGTGATGCCCGGCGTGTTCACCGGTCTGAACGTGGCCGCCAACTGGGACAAGATCAACGTTCAGGGACCTGTGTACGTGGGTGGGATGACCAAGATCGAGGATGGCGTCACCATCATCGGCCCGTCGATGATCGGCCCCAGTTGCCAGATCTGCGAGGGAGCCACGATCGACAACTCGATCATCTTCGACTACTCGCGAATCGGTGCCGGCGTCCGCCTGGCGGAGAAGCTGGTGTTCGGCCGTTACTGCGTGGACCGCAACGGCGACCACTTCGACCTGCAGGATGCCGCCCTTGACTGGCTGATCACCGACGCCCGGCGCCAGGACGTGCTGGAGCCCTCTCCCCACCAGAAGGCGCTGGCGGAACTGCTGGGAACCAACCTGACTCTCAGCCAGGCGAGCTGAGCAGCGGCGCGGGATCCAGCTGGGTGGCCTCGGCCCTCAGCCCCGCCCGCTCGAGAATCAGAGGGATGCGCTCCTCGGCCTTGATCGCCATCAGATGCACCCCCTGGGCGATGGTCACGTAGCTGGCCACCTGCTCGGAGGCGATGAGAATACCTTCGCTGGCCGGATCCGGGGCCGCCGCCAGCCTGTCGATCACCCCCTGGGGGATGTTGGCGCCCGGCACCACCCGGTTGATGAAGGCGGCGTTGCGTGCCGATTTGAGCAGAAACACCCCGGCCAGCACCGGCAACCCCAGAGGAGCTGCAATCTCCTCCACAAAGCGCCGCAGCGCATCCGCATCGGTCACCATCTGGGTCTGCAGGAAGCGGGCACCTGCCTCCCGTTTGCGCCGCACCCGGGCCCGCAGGCCCGACCAGCTAGGGCACTGGGGATCGGCGGCGGCCCCGGCGAAGAAGGCCGTACCGCCATCAGGGAGGCGGCCGTCCACCGGATCGGCTCCCTGGTTGAGTTGATCCACCAACTGGAGCAGGCGCACCGACTCCAGCTCGTTCACCGCCCGGGCCGCGGGCTGGTCACCGGCCCGCACCGGATCACCGGTGAGGCAGAGCAGGTTGCGCAGGCCGAGGGCGTGGGCGCCGAGCAGGTCGGCCTGGAGAGCGATGCGATTGCGGTCCCGGCAGGCCATCTGCAGCACAGGCTCAAGCCCTTCCTCCTGCAGCAGCCGACACACCGCCAGGCTGCTCATGCGCATCACCGCACGGCTTCCGTCCGTGACGTTGACGGCATGCACCCAGCCCTGCAACTGGCGGGCGGCCGCGAGGGTGCGGGAGGGATCGCCGCCCCGCGGCGGGGTGACTTCAGCCGTGATCGCCGTGCGGCCACTGGCCAGAGCCTGTTGGAGCAGCAAGCCGGACCCTCAGGATGCATGGTCCATCATGCACCGCTCCGGCGGCTGCCTAGAGTGAAAATGCAGGGGCAGGGGCGGTGGCATGGGTCGAGATCCTCTCCACGGCCCAGGGCACGACGGCCGAAGCCGGGATGGGCAGCTCTCGGAGCGGGAGCTGGAGATCATCGCCCTGGTGGCGGAAGGCCTCACCAATCAGGAGATCGCCGGCCAGCTCACGATCAGCAAGCGCACGGTGGACAACCACGTGAGCAACATCTTCACCAAGACCGGCTGCAAAAACCGCGTGGCCCTGCTGAACTGGGCCATGGACCACGGCAAGATCTGCCGCGAGGGGGTGAACTGCTGCGCCCTGGAGCCGGGCGCGAGCGACATCCCCACCCGGCTGCACTGAGCCCGCTGCAC